>JACQEN010000116.1 GCA_016200585.1 Deltaproteobacteria bacterium | reverse complement strand
CGTTGACCATGGGTCGGGCATGATCTGTTTCATGCCGAGCGACACGCGGCCGCGTTCGGGATCGTATTTGAGAACGACGACCTTCACCTTCTCGCCGACCTGAACGAGATCCGAAGGGCGGCTGACGCGTCCCCACGACATGTCGGTGACGTGCAGCAAGCCGTCGAGCCCACCGAGGTCGACGAAGGCCCCGTAGTCGGTGATGTTCTTCACAATACCCTCGAGAATCACTCCCTCCTCCAGAACCTTGAGGGTCTCTTCTTTCAAGTGCTCGCGTTCGCGTTCGAGAACGGCGCGGCGGGAAACCACGACGTTGCCACGGGCGCGGTTGAACTTGAGGATGGCAAAGCGGCCGCGCTGGCCGAGATACTTGTCGAGGTTGCGTGGCGGTCGCAGGTCGGCGTGCGATCCGGGCAGGAACGCAGCGACGCCGACGTCGACCTTGAGCCCGCCCTTCACTTTGCCGACGATCGTCCCTTCGATCGTGCCGTCCTTCTGGAAGGCATCTTCGATGTCTCGCCAAACCTTGAACTGTTCCGCCTTGACGCGCGACAGATGTACGCCACCGTGCTCGCTGTCCGTGCCGTCGAAGTATACGTCGATGTCGTCACCCGGATTGACCTCAACGGCGCCCGAGCGATCGGTGAACTCCTGAATGGGAATCAGACCTTCCGATTTGAAGCCGATGTCGACTGTTACGAAGTCCTTCGAGACGTGCACGACCCGCCCGCGGACGACTTCGCCCGGACGAACGGCCTTCATGCTCTGTTCGAAGAGCGCACCAAAATCGCTCTCGCCGCTCGGCGCGGCAGCGTCTCTTACATGTTCCATGTGGATGGTACCCCCTGGGGATAGGCTCGCGCTTTTCATATCGCCCTCAGCTGTGGCTTTCAAGCGCGGCAGCACGCGTCGCAATGTGCTCAAGCAGCGTGCGTACAACTTCGTCTAATTTCATCTTCGTCGTGTCCAGCAACAACGCGTCCTCCGCCGGGCGCAAAGGCGAATGGGCGCGGCCGCGGTCGCGGGCGTCGCGTTCGGCGATCTCGCGCGTCATGCGCTCGAGTTCTTCGTCGCCGACCTTGTCGTGCATCTCGCTGGCTCGGCGCCACGCACGTTCACGCGGCGACGCATCGAGAAACACTTTCACCGGGGCGTTCGGAAAAACCACCGTGCCGATATCGCGTCCTTCCATCACCACGCCGCCGCTCGCACCCATGCTACGCTGCATCGCCACCAGGCGCTCGCGCACGACCGGCACCGTCGATGTCTTCGACGCCAGCTGCGCGGCCTCGGGCGTTCGTATGATATCCGACATGTCGCGGCCGTCGACGAGGGTGCACACCCGCCCGTCGCTTTCGACAAACTCAATTTTTGTGTGATCGCAAAGTGCCGCGAGGGCGGCGTCGTTCGTCACATCGATTCGTTGTTCTGCTGCTAACACGCCGATGACGCGATACATCGCGCCTGTATCTATGTAGCGATAGGCTAACGCTTGCGCCAGTCGACGGCTGACCGTGCTCTTGCCGGCGCCGGCGGGGCCGTCGATGGCGACCACCAGAGGCTTCATCGTCGCAACTCCTCGAGTCGGGCGAAGTAGTCGGGAAACGTCTTGCGCACACATTGGGGGTCGCGAATGCGAATTCCCGCAGTACACAAGCCGACCAAAGCAAAGCTCATGGCAATACGGTGGTCGTCGTAGGTCTCGATCGTCGCCGCGTGAACCGCCGACGGCTCGATGGTCAGGCCGTCGTCGTGTTGCGTCACCGCAACGCCGAGGCGCCCGAGCTCCGTGGCAACGGCTTTCAAACGATCGCTCTCTTGCAAGCGCAAGTGGGCGACGTTGCGAATGCGCACCCGGCTTCTTGCAAACGGGGCGATCGCCGCCAGCGTCGGCGCCGTATCGGAAATGGCATTCATATCGACGTCGATGCCCTTCAAAGAACCGCGGCCCCGCACTTCAAGAAAATCGTCGCCGCGCGCGACCTCGGCACCCATGGCTTCCAACACGTCGGCAAAGCGGACGTCGCCTTGCAGCGACTGCTTGCCCAAGCCGTCGATGCGTACGCGCCCGCCGCTGAGCGCCGCCGCCGCGAAAAAATAATGGGCGCTGGAAGCATCGGGTTCGATGCGATAGTCGCGTGCCTGATAGCGTTGCGGCGCGATGTCGAAGTGCTCGTAGCCCTGGCGTTGCACCTCGACCCCGAAAGCCGACATCACGGCAATCGTCATGTCGATGTACGGTGCCGCCACCAAGCGGCCTGATACTTGAAGCTGGACGGTACGCTGCGCGTACGGTGCGACCTGCAATACGGCAGACAGAAACTGACTGCTCTTGGCGGCGTCGATGGTGGCCGCGCCACCGGCCAGGCCGCCGGCGTCGACCTCGACCGGCGGGCAGCCGCCGGGCGACAGGCAGCGCATCTTGGCTCCGAGCTGAATCAATGCATCGGCAAGATCCTGAATCGGACGCTCGCGCATGCGTGGCGTACCATCGATGCGGAAGTGGCCGTGCCCAAGGCACAGGGCTGCTACGAGGAAACGCATCGCCGTGCCGGCATTGCCGGCAAACAGCTCGGCGCTACTCGCCGGAATCGCACCGCTGCAGCCGTAGACGCGAAAACGACAAGCGGCGACGTCTTCCTCAACACGAATTCCAAGCCGTCGCCACGACTCGGCCATGTACGTCGTGTCGTCGCTGTACAAGCCGCCGTCGAGTGTCGATACGCCATCGGCAAGCGCCGCAATCAGCAAAGCGCGATTGGTGATACTCTTCGAGCCGGGGACATGAATGCTGCAGTCGGGCGGACGCTGGAGCGGCCGCACCTCGTAGGTTTCTGCACCCTCCCTCATGCGCCGTCTCCGCCGGGCGGACGCCACGCGCCGTACGCCGCCTGCGCTTCCTGTAACAACGCCAACAGCGCTTCGGGGTCGCGCGCCACAATGGCGTGCTGCAGGCGGTCGAGCCCGGACGACAAATGACCGAGCGCCGCGTCGATCTGTTCTGCGTTGGCGAGAAAGATGTCACGCCACATTTCCGGCGAGCTGGCCACAACCCGAGTCAGGCTGCGAAAACTCGGCCCGCCATACGTTCCATAGTCTCGATCCACGGCGGCGAGAGAATGGATGAAGCTGAAGGCAATGGCGTGCGGCAGGTGACTCACCCAGGCAAGAATTGCGTCGTGACGTTGCGCATCCATCGACTCGACCTGCATCCCCAGGCCTTCCCACAAGGCGCGAATCTTGGCGGTCGCCGACGGCATCGACCTCGCGCTTGGGGTCAAGATGCAACGACTGCCTCGGAACAGGTCGGCGTCGGCGGCAGCGGCGCCGGAACGCTCCGTGCCGGCGATCGGATGGGCACCGACGAACGACAGCCCCGCCGGCAGAACCGCTTCGACCTCACGCACCACCATCGCCTTGACGCTGCCGACGTCGCTGACGATGGCGCCGGCGCGCAGGGCCGGTGCACAGGCTCGTGCGGTGGCGGCCAGGGCGCCGACCGGCACGGCAAGAATCAACAGGTCGGCGTCACGCGCCGCTTCGAGAGGATCGTGCGAGAAACGGTCGACGATGCCGCGCTGGCGCGCCGTTTCCAGATTGGCCGCTCCACGGCCCAGACCGACGACCTCGCCGACCAGACCGGCACGACGCGCCGCCAGCGCCAGCGAGCCGCCGATCAAGCCGACACCGGCGATGGTCACGCGCTCAAAAAGCCGTGGCACTCCCACCCCCGCGATGCAGCACCCGTTCGAGTGCGGCAACGAATCGTTCATTCTCGACCGCCGTTCCGATGGACACGCGCACGTGCTCCGGGAAGCCATAAACGCCCAGCGGACGCACAATGACCCCTTCGCGCAGCAGCGACTCGTAAACCTTCACGCCGTTGCCGACGTTGACGAGAACGAAGTTGGCCCAGCTCGGAACGTACTCGACCCGCAGCCGCGCCAGCTCGCTGCGCAAGTACGCCATCCCCTCGCGATTGCAGCGGCGCGTGCGAACCACATGGTCGTCGTCATCGAGTGCCGCCAGCGCCGCCGCCTGAGCCAGGCTGCTGACGTTGAACGGTGCACGCACGCGGTTCATCACTTCGACCAACACCGGGTCGGCGACTCCGAAGCCGATGCGCAATCCGGCCAGACCGTAGATCTTCGAAAACGTCCGCAACGTGATGAGCAGGCGATTGTGCGTGTGTGCCGCCAACGAATCGGGGTACTCGGGATCCTCGACGAATTCGAAATAGGCCTCGTCCATGACGACGATGACGTGCGGTGGCACGGCCGCCAAGAATTCCTCCCACTCGCGGCGGAAGAAGACGGTTCCGGTCGGATTGTTCGGATTGGCCAGGAACACCATTCGCGTCGCCGGCGTGATCGCATCGGCGATCGCCCCGAGATCGTGCGTGAAGTGGCGCAACGGCACCAGCTTGCTGGCGGCACCAACCGACTGGGTCACCAGCCGGTAGATGACAAACGCCTGGTCCGCCATGACAGCTTCATCGCCGCGTTGCAGAAACGTCCGCACCGCGAGCTCGATGATTTCGTTGGAGCCGTTACCGAAGATCAGCGCATCCGGCGACACCCCGAGCTTCTTCGCCAGCGCCCGCTTCAAATAAAAGCAGTTGCCGTCGGGGTAGCGGTGCAGATTGACGAGCGCCGCACTGATTGCCGCAACCGCTTTCGGCGATGGTCCCAGCGGGTTCTCGTTCGAGGCCAGCTTGATCGAATCGAAGATGCCGTACTCGCGTTCCAGCTCTTCGATCGGCTTTCCCGGCGGGTAGGCGGTGAGAGAACGAATCCATTCCGGAACGAGCGCTTTCAGATCGATGTTCATAGATGCACCGCTCTTTTCAGCACGGCCGCATGGCAGCCGGGTACGACCCCAGAACCTTGCAAAATAAGCAACTGCTGTTCACGGCGCGCAGCGCACGCGTCACCCGTTCGTCTTCGACGTGTCCCACCATGTCGATGAAGAACACATACTCCCATTGCCGGCCTTTGATCGGTCGCGATTCGATGTTGCACAAGCTCACGCCATTGTCAGCAAACGGCTTGAGCACTCGGTACAATGCTCCGGCTTCGTGAGGCGCCGACAGCACGATCGACGTCTTGTCGTCGCCGCTCGGATGGCCGATCCCGTCGCGTCCGAGGATCAGAAAGCGCGTGTAGTTGTGCGCATGATCTTGGATGTTCGGGGCGACGATGCGCAGCCCGTAGAGCTGAGCGGCAATGCGACCGGCGATGGCGGCGACGCGCAGATCCTTGGCCGCCTGCTGCGCCGCTTGCGAGTTGCTGCCGGCCTCGATCTGCTCGACCCCGGGGTAGTGTTTCTGCAACCATTGCCGGCATTGGCCAAGCGACTGCGGATGCGACACGATGCGCTTGAGCCGCGCGGCGCTGCCCGAGCGCGTCAGCAAACACTGCTCGACCCGCAAAAGCACCTCGGCTTTGATGGTGAGCGGCGAATCGACGAAGCGATCGAGCGTCGCCGCGACGACGCCCTCGATCGAGTTCTCCACGGGTACGACGCCGTAGTCGGCACGCTGGTGCTCGACCTCGTCGAACACTTCGCTGAAGGATTCGACCGGCACGACGGTGGTACGCGTACCGAATTGCTCGAGCACGGCCTGGTGGGAAAAGGTGCCGAGCGGACCCAAGCACGCAATGCGCAGCGGCTGTTCGAGCGAAAGACAGACGGAAATGATTTCGCGAAAGATGGGACGGATGCGCTCGGCCGTCAGCGGTCCACGGTTGACGCGCGCCAGGCGCTCGAAGATATGCTTCTCGCGCGACGGAACGTAGATGCTCGCCTTGGAGTGGCGCTTCTGCTCGCCGACCTGAATCACCAAGCGCGCGCGCTGGTTCAGCAGATCTAGCAGCTTCTCGTCAATCCGGTCGATTTGGGTACGCAGTGCATCAAGCGACGTCTTCTTGTGCGCCAAGGGGCTCCCCCGAAGGCACGCGACCGCCGCGTGAAGCAGGGACAGCTCCCACGCTCGGACTCAACTTCTCGGCAGGTGTCTTCATGGATTCGAAACAGACGGCGCTCAGGTAGCCTATGCCCGGCACAATTGCAACGCATCCGCCGCCCCACGATCCAGCTGGGACATCGAAGGGAACAAATCCATCACCCGCTCGAGGCAGCCGCGTCTACCCGCGAGCCGAGGCGATCTGCGTGTCCGCGCAACCCGGCCACAGCAGCCGCGCCTCGCGCACGACCGCGGTTAGGCTCGGCTCTACCCAAACTGCTTCCTTGTCGCCACGAAACCAGGTGAGCTGGCGCTTGGCCAGGTTGCGAGTCGCCTTCGCCATACGCGCCAGCGCTGCGTTCAGATCGCACATCCCGCGTACGTGCTCGCTGATCTCGCGGTACCCGGGGCTCTGCAACGACGGCAGCTGCGGATCGTAACCGGCGTCCAGCAGCGCGCGCACTTCTTCGACCAACCCGGACGCCACCATCGCTGCACAGCGCGCGTCGATACGACGGTACACCTCGGCGCGCGGCAACGACAACACAACGCCCTGCAGGCGCACATCGGCGTTGCGAAAGCCGTGCCGCTGCTGCCATTCGCTGATCGGCTGCCCGCTGAGCTCGAAGACTTCGAGGGCACGAATCAGACGCACGCGGTCGCGAACGTGCAAGCGGCTGGCCGTCGTCGGATCAACTTGCGCAAGGCGACGATGCAGGCTGCCGGGTGCCGCAGCTTCCTCGGCTTGCAGGCGAGCCCGCAGCTGCGCATCACGCGACGGTCCATCGAACAAGCCGCCGCGCAGAACCTTCACGTACAGCCCGGTGCCGCCGACGACGAGAACACGCTTGCCGCGCGCCGTGATGTCGGCGACTGCCTCCAACGCCAGAGCACGAAAGCGGGCCGCGTCGAACGTCTCGTCGGGATCGACGACGTCGATCAGATGATGCCGTACGCGTTGCTGCTGGGCGGGCGTCGGCTTGGCGCTGCCGATGTCGAGCTTGCGGTACACCTGTCGCGAGTCGGCATTGATGATCTCGGCACCGATGAGCTCAGCAAGCTCGATGCTCAGGTCGGTCTTGCCGGAACCGGTAGGACCAACGATGGCAAGGACGGGTGTTTGCTGGGACATCGTTGCCGTCTTAGCACGCGCCGAACTTCGGGATGAGCGTCTTTGCAAAGGTCTGACAGCGCGTACTCGCCCAGTAGCGGGTTCGGTGGACACCTTGGGGCGCCAAGTATACTCTGCGCTGCACCGGAGATGAAGATCGATTGGAGTCAGCTCACCGGCTTCGACTGGGACGCGGGCAATCTGACCAAGAGCAAGGAGAAACACGTCGTTCACACGTCAGAGGTCGGAGGAAGTGTTCCTGAACCAGCCGTTACTGATCCTCGAAGATCCCGAGCACTCGACGGAAGGAGAAGCACGCTGGCGCGCTCTGGGTCAAACCAATGGCGCCCGCCGTTTGCAGATCGCGTTCACAGTGCGACGCAACCGACTACGGGTCATTTCGGGGCGCCTCATGAGCCGCAAGGAAAGGAAGGCATATGAAGCAGCGAAAGGCTAAGACCGGGTGGGTTCCTTACGACGACACAGACAGCTCCCGACTCGATTGGAGCAAGGGCCAGCGAGCCATCTTCCCGAACCTGAAACCGTCGACGACCACGGTTTCCTTGCGACTCCCGAGCTCCCTCCTGGCACGGATCAAGTCTGAGGCAAACAAGCGCGACGTCCCGTATCAAAGCTATATGAAGGTGCTGTTGGCCAACGCTATCGCCGACCGCTGACTCGCTTCTGGGTGCGTTGTTCTTCTCGAGACGAAGATGAGAGACACCCCCACTCTTCGACTGCAAAACTCCTGGGTGTTTCCAAGTGGACGGTCGCCCGAGCTCTCAAACACAGCGTCGATCATTGGCGCACTTGAGTGTCTCGCAATACGAACCATTAGAGCATTCTGAAGGGCATTCCGAACCGCGTTTTTCGCAACGACCGCAACCCACACGTCCCTGTGGCCCGGCCGACGTCGTCCATGGCGTCGTGTGAAGATAGCTGTGAAGATAGCTGGGACACCCACTCCACCAGCCATCGAAAAGGTGCGACAATTCACCGGGCTGGACCCGTAGCTCCGAACCACGCCTTACTGGTTCTCGCAGCCGATCGGAGTGGGTGTCCATGGAGACCTCATCGGAGTAGGTGTCCATGGAAACCTCCACTCACTTCATACCGGCGCCATCGTGCTACGACTTGACCGGCGGTGGCCCTGCCTCGGTTTGCCTTATTCAGGGTGGTGCAGCGAGCAGTGGCGTGCGGTGCAATCAAAACACAGGGCTATGCAAGCCCCTGTGACATCTTCAATTTCAAATTAGGACACTACCGTCGAAATCGAAGGGACAACTTCGACGGCGATGACAATGCGGCGGCGACGGACCCGGCGCGCTACGGCTGAATGACAATGGGCGTCGGACATGTCGTTCCGGAACCGTCGCCGAGGAAGAGCGACACCGTGTTGTTGCCGCGGTTGGCAACCGCCAGGTCGTCAACCGAGTCGACGCTCGGATTGAGCTGTGCTGCCACTGCGGCGACGGGTGCTGTTCCACCGGCTGGGCAGCTGAGCTGCGCGAAGGTGACGAACGAGAACATCGGCCCTGGATGGCCCTGATTTACCAGGTACACCAGCTTGTTCTTGTTCGGACCGTTGCGTCCTGCGGTGGTGACGGCGAGGTCGAGCTTCCCGTCGCCGTTGAGGTCCACCGGCGTCATGCCGGCAGGATGCGAGCCGCGCTGCAAGTTGGCCTCCTCGGATGCGCCCAGGAGGCTTCCGAACGACGCCGGAGGATTGCAGAACCCGAGATTGAGGATCAGGTTGTTCTCGCCGAGCCGGCTGTTGGCCGTGAAGATGTCGTCGCAGCCGTCGAAATTGAAATCGCCAAGGACGATGGCATCGGGTCCGGTCGAAGCGAAGTACTTTCCCGTCCGGTCGTTCAGATCTCCGAGGGGTGTGAAGAAGCCGGTCCCGTCGCCGAACAGCAAGCCCACGGAAGCTTCTTTGAACAAGCTGACGGCAATGTCCAGTTTCCCGTCGCGGGTGTTGTCGGTGGCGCTGGTTCCGAAGTCGCCAACGACCAGATTTCGTGGGCCCAGGCCGACGGTGACGTTACTCGCCGGCAGCTCGAAGGTGCCGTCGCCATTGCCGAGCAGGATGCTGACCCGTCCGATGCGGGTGCGGCGGCCGTTGAGGTTGTTGACCACCGCCAGGTCCAAGGGTTGTCCGGGGCCCCGGAAGCGGCCGACGGCGACGCCCAACGGGCGTGCGATCACCGGAAGGTTCGTGGGCGGGGCGAACGTCCCGTCACCCAGGTTGGTGATCATGCTCTTGTGGCCGAGGAAAACGGACACCGTTGCGCCGCGGAAATTGGTGACCGCGATGTCGGTGACTCCGTCGCCATTAAAATCCCCGAGCGCGACGCCGCGCGGTGTGCTGAGCGGATTGGTTGGGGTTCCGGTCAACGTTGCACTCGGGGTCGATGGCAGCCCGGTGCCGGTTCCAAAGAAGAGCGAGATACGGCTGCTGTCGCTGTTGACCACCACGAGATCCGGAATGCCGTCGCCGTTCAAGTCGGGCACTGGTGGCAGGCCCGTGCTCGCTGCTGGCGGCGCGGCGGCCAGGGCCACCGGCCGGCTCGCGGCTCGCGCCGCAGAGGCCGACAGGAGAAGAGCGACCGCAATCACCACTCCGTTTATCCGCCGGTACTGGATGTTGCACAGTGCGCAGACCATAGACCCCCCTTTCTGATCCACAGCTGACCGTGAGTGCTGCTGACAATGCTGTTACATCAACGCGTCACTCAACGTCAAACTGCGGACAGGCCGGATTGACGGGGTAGAGCGCCAGAGGAAAGGTATCGGACCATATCCAAGAATTTGGACATCCACTGGTTTGCATCCACTGGCATCCACTTTGACCTCCTCCCCGGAGGATTGAGACTGACAACCGGTACGGAACTCGCTTCCGCCACGTGGCACTCGACTGGGTGCTACTGGTCCTTTGAGCCGTCGTATCCGAGCGCGCTGCCGGTTCGCTACATCACGCCGAATTGAAGCGACAAGTCGCTACGCCGCACTCGTTCGGTATAACTGTTGCGCGCCGCGTATCCCCGGCCGCCGTTTATACCCGCGCCGCCGACTCTCTGCGTCGATGCGGTGCACCTGCCCGACCATCGTGAAAAACCGCCGCGCGTAGTTGCAAATCGTTCCCACAAACCCTGTGCTGTCCAACCCCAACTTGTGCAGCGTCGCGTTTGCCGGCAGCGGTGCGCCACTCGGCTCTGCCCCGACAAGGGCAGCCGTCCAACGCAACAACTCCACGTAGTCGCCGAATTGCATCGGTATGCTGTGCTCCGTCGCGACGGCTTGATCGACGAACGGCAACAGTTGCTTGCATGCTCCCTGCGACCGGGCCGCCGCCAGCAGCCGCTGCCGGATCGAAGTAAACTCTGACTCCTCCAACGCGGTGGTGATTCCGGCCCGGATCGGGTTGAGATCGACGTAGGCCATGCAAGTCAGCAGTGCGCCCGTGTCGAGCAGAGCTTGGGAGCGGAAACGACCTTCCCAGAAGCGGCCGGTACACCTGTCCTCGTGATTGGCACGCCGAGCAATCGACTCGTTGAGACAGCGCATGAACCAGCTGAGATTCCAGAGTCGCTTGCGCCACTGTTTGACCTTGCGTTGCCATTGCTCGGGTGGAAGCTGACGCGCTTGCTTTACGGTGTGGCGGAAGAGCTTGGTGTAGCGTTTGGCCACTTCCTCCTCGCTCCACGACTCAGCACGGTCGCGGTCGATGTGCAGGACAGCGTGGAAGTGGTTGCTCATCAGGCCGTAGGCGCAGACGTCGACGGCGAAGATCTGGCTCAGGAGCTGCATCCGATCGGCAAGCCACTGCTTGCGGTGGTCGAAGGAGCTGCCGGTGAGCGGATCCTGCCCGCACAGGAAGGCGCGCCGTACGCAACGGCTGATGCAGTGATAGTAGGGCGTGGCTGCAAGGCTGACCAGCTGGGCGCGCGGTCGGGGCACTCATACAGAGAACCTGTTCAACATGATTATGTCAAGCCTCTTTGCTCGAGCAGACGCCTACGCGCATAAGTTGATAGCAGAGGGAGCGGCTTGTGTGGGTGTCTTGTGTGGGTGTCTTGTGTGGGTGTTGTGTGGGTGGGTGTCTCAGATTCGTTGGTTCTCGCCGCCGATCGGAGTGGGTGTCCATGGAGACTCCCCGGGCAAGCGGGGGGCGCAGCATATAGCGGCACAGATGTTCCAACCGATTGCGATCTCCTGCCGGCACGCCAACTGCCGCATGCAGATCGAAACCTTCGATGTGGGCATGCAGGGACCCATTCCCCTTCGGTTCGGTTGAGTGAATCGATTGTCCGATACGTGCCAGCCGCCTGCCCACGGCATCCTCAGGATACCGCCACGCGGAAGCGTTCCCTGTCGACCCACGACCGTACCCAAACCGAGTACGCCGGTTTACGAGCCCATGCAGAAAGTCGCTCCCAGCGGTTCGCAGGTCACCTGGGTCTGCACTCTACCTTCTCACCTTTGATTTCACGTCCGCTTGAACAGTCGCTCCAGGTCACTGCGCGGCAGGGTGATGAATGCCGGCCTTCCATGCGGGCAATTGCCGGCGAAGTCGATGTTGTCCATGGCTTGCAGAAGGGCGCGAATCTGATCGCCTCCGAGGCTCTGGCCGACGCGTACCGCACTGTGGCAGGCTAGACGGGCGAGCACCGACTCGGCCGCTTGTGTCAAACGGCGCGAACGACCGACATCGGTCAGCTCTTCAGCCAGATCGCGCACCAAAACTTCCGGATCGCCGTCGGCGAGCAAGGCCGGCACGGCGCGCACGGCGAAGCTCGATCCGCCGAACGGTTCGAGCTCGAAGCCCAGGCCTTCCAGGTCGGCGATGTTCTCGGCGAGCAGCGGTGCCGCCTGCGCACCGACATCGACGACCGGCGGCACCAGCAGGCGCTGCCGCTGCACGCCGCCGGCAGCGTAGGCGCGCCGCAAGCGTTCGAACATCACGCGTTCGTGCGCCGCATGCTGGTCGATAATCATCAGCGAATCACCACCTTCACACACCAGGTAGCCTTCGAACGCCTGGCCGATCACGTGCAGGCGGGAAAACTCGCCTTCGGATGCAGGCGACATCGACGGCATCGGCGCGGGCCGTACGGCTGGCGATGAACCCGGCTCGAAGCGGCGCAAGACGTACGTGTCGGCACCCGGCGTCGCGCCGGGCCGGGCCGGGAACGTTGGCGAGTCGAACGCCGGAGCGATCGGCGTGCGCCCCGACGCCAGGGGTAGTCCGATGTGCAGTTGCGTGACGCTCGGATTCATCGTCGTCAGCGGTGTACCTTCGGGCACGCTGGGCAACGGATGCGGCTGTGCCCGCAGGCGTTCCATCACCGAACGGGTGATCAAGTCGTGCACCGCCCCACCGCGACGAAAGCGCACTTCGGATTTTGCCGGGTGGACGTTGACGTCGACCTCTTCCGGTTCGATCTCGATGAAAACCACCGCCGCCGGATAGCGACCATGCATCAGCAAGGTGCTGTAACCCGCGACCAGCGCATGGCTGACGAGCTTGTCGCGCACGTAGCGGCCGTTGACGTAGGTGAAGATTTGTCGCGGCGAGGGCAAAGAGAAATGCGAGCCGCTGAGCCAGCCACGAATCTCGCCGATCGGACTGCGACCGTGAAACGGCAGCATGCCGGCGGCACGATCGGCGCCATACACCTGAGCGACGCGCTCCGACGAATCGCTGGTCGCCGGATAGTCCAAGAGCGTGCGCTTGCCGTGCTTGAGCGAGAACGCAACTTGCGGGAACGACAGCGCCGTACGCGTCACCAGCTCGCTGACGTGGCCGACTTCGGTGGCCGGCGCCTTCAAAAACTTGCGCCGCGCCGGAACGTTGGCAAACAGGTCGACGACTTCGATGCGCGTACCGGCCGGCGTCCCGGCGGCACGCACTTCGACGATTTCGCCGCCGCGCACCAGCACCCGAGTTCCGCCGAGATCGCCGTTCGGCCGCGTCGTGAGCGTCGTCGTCGACACCGCGGCAATGCTCGCCAGGGCCTCGCCGCGAAAACCGAGCGTCGTGATGTGAAAGAGATCCTCGACGCTGCGCACCTTGCTGGTGGCGTGGCGTTGAAAAGCGCGTACGGCGTCGTCCGCCATCATTCCCTCGCCGTCGTCGATGACCGCAATGAGCCCGATGCCGGCGTCTTCGAGCTCGACGCGCACGCTGCGCGCGCCGGCGTCGAGTGAGTTTTCGACGAGCTCTTTGACCACCGACGACGGGCGTTCGACGACCTCACCGGCAGCGATCTTGTCGGCCACATCAGGCGGCAGAACGCGGATGCGGCCGGTAGCGGCGGAAGACGGTTGCGACAGCATGGTTACCCAATCCAACGACGCGCCCGAGCTCTTCGAGCTTTCAACCTATCGACCCTTCGACTGTGGTGCCGCAAAACCCGCATCAGACGATATACTCCGGCCGTTTGGCCGCCAGCAGCGCGTCGACTTCGGCGCGCGCTTCATCGAACCCCTTGCGCCCCATCAGGGCATAGGTCAGGCGTTTGCTCACTTCGATGCCCGGCTGGTTGAAGGGGTCGACGCGATACAGACCTCCGGCAAAGACCACTGCGACCTCGAAGAGATAGAAAAGTTGACCGAGCGTGAAAGCGTTCAACTGCGGCAGCGCCAAGGTGAACACCGGGCGCTGGCCCTTCAGCAGGGACAGCTCGGTGGCTCTTTGCTGGCGATTCAACAACGCGCCGAGCCCCGTTCCACCAAGATAGCCCAGGCTGTCGAGGTCGGCGTAGGCCGACGCGATCGGCAGCTCGCGGCCGTGATCTTCGACGCGCAACATGCCGACGACCTTGTCGACCGGTCCCTCCATCAGCAACTGCAGAAGCGAGTGTTGTCCCTTGGCGCCGACGGCAACCAACGGTGTCTGACCGACAAACGCCGGATAGCCGTCGAGCGTTTCCGCCTTGGCCAGGCTCTCGGCCCACAGTTGCGCAAACCACGCAGCAAACCCGGTAAGACGGTCGCTGTAGGGCATCATGACCAGAATGTTCTGCTGGTGGCGCGTATCGGCCAGGTACAGCAGCGCGCCCAACAAGTGGCCGGGGTTCTTCCAGATGTCCGCCTCCTGGCAGCGCACGTCGATCCATGCGGCGCCGGCCAGCATCTCGTCGATCTTGATTCCGGCGACGGCGGCGGGAAGCAACCCGACGCTCGACAAGACAGAAAAGCGACCGCTGAGGCCGGCGGGCAGAGCCAGGTCGCGAAATCCCTCGTCGTAGACGATCTGACGCAATGCTCCTTGATCGGCATCGGTGGTGATGATGACACGTTTGGTGTAGTCGACGGCACCGAGGGAGCGCAGCAACAGGTCGCGGACGATCAGGAATTGCGCCATCGTCTCGATCGTTTCGCCCGACTTGCTGATGACGTTGAAGGTCGTGCGTTTGAGGTCGAGACCGTCGAGCACGGCGCCGAAGCTCCACGGGTCGACGTGGTCGGCGACGATGATCCGCGGTGCGGTCGGACCGAGGGCGCTGATGATCGCCCGCGTACCCAGTGCGGAGCCGCCGATCCCCAGCACCACGAGTGTGTCGCACTCGCCGCGCACCTCGGCCGCCAAGGCGCGGACGCGGGCCACAGCGTCTTTCTCATAGGGCAGCTCATAGAACGGCAGCTCGCCGGCGCTGCGGCGTGCTTTCAGCACGCGCCCGACCTCCGAAACGCGGGGAGCCAGGGCGTCGACTTCTTCGCGTCCGACACCGGCGGCTCCGATCGCCTCTCCCATCAATCCGTTGACATCGAGACGGACACTCATCGCCTCGCGCGCCGTGCGCCGTCGGTAATCCGGCATGGGGCGGAAGCTAACACCCGGGAGGGGAAATTGACAAGGAAGCGGGAACAGGGAGGCACCAGGAACGGCCCGCTGCCACCGTTGCCCACGCTTCATCTCATGGTAGAGTCACGGCGTGTCGCAAAAGCGGCGCTCGGAAACAGGCCATGCCAGCATCCCCCAAGACCAAGATTCTCAGCCGTACGGCGTTGCAACGCCGCCTCGCCGCGGCACGCCGCCAAGGCAAACGGATCGTTTTCACCAACGGCTGTTTCGACCTGCTGCACCCCGGACACATTCGTTACCTACGCGCCGCCAAGGGCCTTGGTGATGTGCTGGTGCTGGGGCTCAATAGCGATGCCTCGGTGCGGCGTCTGAAAGGCCTGACCCGCCCGTTGGTGCCACAAGCGGACCGTGCCGAGGTCATGGCGGCTCTGGAAATGGTCGACTACGTCACCCTGTTCAGCGAGGATACGCCGTACGCGCTCATCAAGGTCGTGCGACCCGACGTATTGGTGAAAGGCGGTGACTGGACGCCGGCTCGCATCGCCGGCGCTGACCTCGTCAAAGCCAACGGCGGCAAAGTGCGGTCGCTGAAGTTTGCCAAGGGCTATTCGACGACGCGATTGGTCGAAAGGATTCGTCGGCTGTCGGGCGCTGGGCGTTGAACGAATTCATTTTGACTTTCCCGCAGCCTTCCGCTACCCACTGCACCCTTCGAGGAGCTCCCAATGGCACGCACCTGTGAAATCTGCGGTAAGCATTCGTCCGTCGGCAACAACGTCAGCCACGCCAACAAGAAGACCAAGCGTCTGTGGCGGCCGAACCTGCAACGCATCCGCGCCAGCGTCAACGGCGGCGCCAAGCGTATTCTGGCCTGCACCCGCTGCATCCGTTCGGGCAAAGTGGTCAAGGCGCCGGTGCGCAACGCCGCGGCGTAGAATCCTCCAGCACACTGACCGAGCCCAGAATCAGACCGTTCGAGCCCAGCGACCGCGAGGCGGTTCGCTCGATCTGCTACGCCACCGGCTTCATGGGCGAGCCCGTCGATTGGTTGTGGCGCGATCGCGACAGCTTTGCCGATCTGTTCACGCGTTACTACACGGATCGCGAGCCTGAATCGCTGCTCGTGGCGGAACGTGACGGATCGGTCGTGGGCTATCTTTCAGGCTGCGCCGACAGCGCTCGCAGCCACGGAGCCTCGGCAACGGAGATCCGCCGTTTGGTTGTGCGTGGCGGGTTGCTCAGGCCCGGCGTTGCGGGCTTCTTGTGGCGCTCCGCTTTCGACATCATCCGCGACGGCAGTACCGTACAAGAAGACCTCGGCGACGGGCGTTTCCCAGCACACCTGCACATCAACTTGCTGCCGCAAGGGCGCGGCATCGGACTGGGTCGCGGTTTGATGAACCGTTGGTTCGAAGGCCTGCGTTCGGCAAAGGTCCCCGGCGTCCATTTGGGAACCTTCGCGGAGAACCGCAATGCGATCCGTTTTTTCGAATCTTGCGGTTTCACGCGCCAAGGCCAGGCCATCAAGGCACCGGGTTTCCGAACCCGCGAAGGCCGGCGTATGCACGTCCAGTGGATGGCGCGCTTACTTGCGTCCTAATGAATCCGCAAAGAACTCGGAGCGCCGAACTCAGAACGCGGACGAAGATCGGAACAGCTCACGGTCCATGTCCGTGATCCGGGTCCGGCCATTTTCTCCGTCGATTATCGCTTCTGCAACAACGCCACCGCGTCGATCTCGACACGTGCGCCGCGCGGCAGAGACGCGACCCCCACCGTCGCCCGTGCCGGGAACGGCGCATGAAAGTGCTCGGCATAGACCTCATTGACCTTGCCGAAGTCGTTCAGGTCGACAAGATAGATCGTCGTACGCAGGACGTCGTCGAACGTCGCCCCGGCGGCGGCAAGCACGTTGCCCAGATTGGCGAGGACCTGCCGTGCTTCCGCAACCACACCGCCAGCGACCAACTGTCCGCTGGCAGGGTCGAGAGCGATCTGCCCCGACAAGTACAGCCACTCGCCCGCCTGCACCGCTTGCGAGTACGGTCCAATCGCTTGCGGCGCCGCCTCGGTTGCAATCTGCTTCTTCATATTTGCCTCGCTCCCGGCCCCCAGCTGAACCTCTCTCATCCTCGCGCTCGCGCCACCTTCATCACACCACGCACGCGGCCGACGGCGCGCAAAACGCGATTGAGCTGATCGACGCTGCTGAGCGCAATTTGAAAATGGTTCAGTGCCTTCTTGTCGGGCTCACTGCGCGCCTGGGCACGGGTGATGTTGACGCCCACGGAGCTGATGGCCTTGGTAATGGCCGCGAGCAGACCCGGCTCATCAATGCACATCACCTCGACGGTCACCTGACGCGGTCCCGACGCCCCAGTCTCCCACATCACCTCGATGCGCCGTTGCGGGTCGCTTTCCAAGACCCGCGGGCAATCGACGGAATGCACGGTCACGCCGCGGCCGCGCGTGACAAAGCCGAGGATGCGTTCGCCGGGCAGCGGGTCGCAGCACTTGCCGAATCGCACCAACATGTCTTCGACGCCGCTGACCCGCACGCCGGTCTGATCCTGCCGGGTGATCTTGCGGAACAACTTGCGTAGCGCACCCTCTTCCGGCGGGCGTTGCAGGGCTTCCGGAGGCAGCAGCTTGGCGAGCACCTGATGCGAGGTGACGCGGCCGTAGCCGATCCCGGCAAGCAAGGTTTCTTCATCGCGTTGCGATAGATCGGCCACGACTTGCTTGAGTCGCCCCTCCTTGCGCAGCTTGCCCAGGTCGAGCTGATAGCGGCCGAGATCGCGTTCGAGGATCTCGCGCCCGACGGCAACGCTCCGGGTCCGCTGCTGGTACTTGATCCAGTTGCGGATCTTTTGCTTGGCGCGGCTCGTTTTGACGAAATTGAGCCAGTCCTTGCTCGGAGTCTGGCTCGAGGTCGTAATGATTTCGACCGTATCGCCGCTGTGCAAGCGGTAGCGGAACGGTACGATGCGGCCATTGACGCGGGCTCCGGAGCAGTGGTGCCCGACTTCCGAGTGGATCCGGTAGGCGAAATCAATCACCGACGAGCCTTCCGGGAAGTTGAGCAGATCGCCCTTGGGCGTGAACACGAAGACCTCTTCACTGAAGAGGTCTTCCTTCACCGAGTGCAGGAACTCTTGCGGATCTTGCAGATTCTGCTGCCACTCGAGCAGTTGGCGCAGCCAGGTAAAGCGCTGCGCGTCTTCGGTGGCGACCCGGCTGCCGCCCTTGTAGCGCCAGTGCGCCGCGATGCCCGATTCGGCGATGCGGTGCATTTCGTGCGTGCGGATCTGAATCTCCATGCGTTCGCCGTAGGGACCGATCACCGTGGTGTGCAGCGACTGATACATGTTCGCCTTGGGCAGGGCGATGTAATCCTTGAAGCGACCCGGGATCGGTTTCCAGCTGGCGTGCGCCACGCCCAACGCTTCGTAACACTCGCGCACTGAATCGACGAGAACCCGGAAGGCGACCAGGTCGAAGATCTGATCGTAGAGCAGATTCTGCGACTGCATCTTTTGGTAGATGGAATAGAAGTGCTTCGGCCGGCCGGTGACCTCCGCCTCGACGCCGTTTTCCTCCAGGCGTTTCTGCAGAATGGCGATGACCTCTTGGATGTAGCGCTCGCGCTCGGCCTTCTTCTTGGCGACGTTGCGCTTGAGCTGGTAGTAGACCTCGGGGCGCAGGTAGCGCAGAGCGTTGTCTTCCAACTCGCTCTTGATCCAGTAAATCCCCAGCCGGTGCGCCAGCGGCGCGTAGATATCGAGCGTCTCTTCGGCGATGTCGTGTTGCTTCTCCGCCGGCAGATGCTCAAGCGTGCGTAAGTTGTGCGTGCGATCCGCCAATTTGACGAGAATCACGCGGATGTCGCGGGCCATGGCCATGATCATCTTGCGGAAGTTTTCGGCCTGCTTTTCCTCGCTCGTTTTAAAAGTGATTTTGGAGAGTTTGGTCACGCCGTCGACGAGTT
>JACQEN010000136.1 GCA_016200585.1 Deltaproteobacteria bacterium | reverse complement strand
CCGCGGCTGCGCCGCGCGATACGCCAGAGGCATCATCACCGTCTTCTCGATTTCAGCCGTGTCACGGCCGACCCGGTTGCCGTGCTGCTCGATCACTTCGATGAGCTCGCGCATGTTCCCCGCCGCGCCCGAGGCGTTCCACATGTCGGCATGTTTGGCGACGATCTTCAGCAGCACCTTCTTTCCGACGCCGCCGATCATGAACGGCAGACGCGGCTGGATCGGCTTGGGCAGGCCCATCGCGTCGCTGACATGGTAGTGCTTGCCGTGCAAGGTGGTTTTGCGTTCGGTCAGCATACCGCGAATGATCTGGCAGGCCTCGTCGAGCGCCTCGAGGCGACCGGGTATGGTCTTGAAGTCGATGCCAAAGTTGTTGTGCTCGAGCTCGAACCATCCGGCGCCGATGCCTAGGTTGAGCCGCCCGCCGCTGATGTGATCGAGCGAGGCCGCCATCTTCGCAGTGATGCACGGATTGCGATAGGTATTTCCATTGACCAGGTGGCCGATGCGCGCACGCTTGGTCGCTTGCGCCAGCGCACTGAGCGTCGTCCACCCTTCGAAGCAGGGCCCCTCGGGGTCGACGAAGATCGGATAGAAATGATCGAAGTTCCACAGCGAATCATAACCCCAGGCGTCGGCCTTCTGCCAAATGTCGAGCATCTGAGACCACTCGATGCTCTGTTGCCCGGTTTGCACGCCGAAACGGATCGGATACTTGCTCATGAAATTCCTCCCTCCCCAACTTTTGTTTCATGCCACGCCCGCAACCGCAACGCATGAAGTGGACGGCGGCGCGGCACCGCGACTTCTTACGATACCCAGCTCAGCGATCGTTCACGATCGCTGAAGACAATCGCAAGAAAGCCTCTCGGCATTGCGGCGCCGCCATGCTTGACTGGCGGCTTCGCAAAGGACTCGGTCGGGGGAACGATGAGATCACACGCGGTGAGGTTCTGGCTGGTGGGGTTAGTGACGCTGTTGTCGGCCGCGGCGAGGACGCATGCGGCCGGCACGGACTTCGTCGCCTTTGAGGCTGGCCAGGTTCGGCCGCTGGCGCTCGCGCCCGACGGTGGTCGTCTGTTTGCCGTCAACACGCCCGACAATCAGCTCGAAATCTTCACCGTCCATGGCGGAAGCCTCGAGCACACCGGATCGGTGCAGGTCGGTCTCGAGCCCGTCGCCGTCGCCGCACGCAATCCAAACCAAGTCTGGGTCGTGAATCACCTGTCCGACAGCGTCAGCATCGTCGACGTCGCGGCCGACCCGCCACGGGTCGTACGAACCCTGCTGGTCGGCGACGAGCCGCGCGACATCGTTTTCGCCGGGCCTACCAGCTCGGACGGCTTCACGCGCGCCTTCATCACGACGGCGCGCCGCGGACAAAATCTACCGGAGTCGCTGCCGGCGAACCTGACGACACCGGGAACACCGCGCGCACTGGTCTGGGTCTTCGATGCAACGAATCTCGGGGCCAGCCTCGGCGGCACACCACTGGCCATCATCGAACTGTTCGGCGACACCCCGCGCGCTCTGGCCGCCAGCGCCGACGGCAAGCTCGTCTACGCGGCGGTGTTCCATTCCGGCAACCAGACAACGTCTCTCAACGACGGCGCCGTCTGCAACGGCGGCGCGCTCGTCCCCGCCTGCGGGCTCGATGGTGTGCAGATGCCGGGTGGGTTGCCCTCGGCAATGGTGCCGGGCGGACTGCCGGCGCCGAACTTCAACGTCGAAAACGTTCCCGGTCCGGAAACCGGATTGATCGTCAAGCTCGACCCCGACAGCGGTCTTTGGCAAGACCACGAAGGCCGCAATTGGACCAACGCCGTCCGCTTCAACCTTCCCGACCGCGACGTCTTCACCATCGATGCGCTGGCTGCTCCGCCGGTCGAAACCGCTTCCGTCGCCCATGCCGGCACGATCCTGTTCAACATGATCGTCAACCCGACCAACGGCAAGCTCTACGTCACCAACACCGACGCTCACAACGAGATTCGCTTCGAAGGACCGGGCACGAGCTCCACGACCGTGCGCGGTCACCTGCACGAGGCACGCATCAGCGTCATCAGCGGCGCCAACGTCCAGGCACGCCACCTCAACAAGCACATCGACTCCCTGCCGCAGGGCTACCGCACGACACCGATGCCGACCGCAATCAAGAACGCCAGTCTGGCCACGCCGCTCGGCATGGCCCTCAGCAGCACGGGGCGCCTGTATGTCGCCGCCTTCGGATCGAGCGCGATCGGAACCTTCGACAGCACGCAGGTCGAAGACGACAGCTTCGTCCCCGACCCGACGCAGCAGATCGCCCTGAGCGGCGGTGGCCCTACCGGCCTGGCTCTCGACGAAGTCCATCAGCGGCTCTACGTGCTCACCCGCTTCGACAACTCCGTCAAAGCCGTCGACACCGCAAACCGCGCCGAGATCGCCGCCTATCCCATGCACAACCCGGAACCTGCGGTGGTCGTCCAGGGGCGCCACTTTCTCTACGACGCGCGCTTGACGTCGAGCAACGGTGAAGCGTCGTGTTCGAGCTGTCATGTGTTCGCCGACTTCGACAGTCTCGGATGGGACCTCGGCAACCCCGACGATCCTGTAATGCAGAGCTTCAATCCGCCCGGACCGATCGGCAGCCGGCAACCGTTTCATCCACTCAAAGGACCGATGACCACGCAAACATTACGCAGCATGGCGCACAGCGGCCCGATGCACTGGCGCGGAGATCGCAGCGGGGGAAGCTTCCTCGACGACCCAAACGCGCTCGACGCCCATCTTGCTTTCGCTGCCTTCAACGTCGCCTTCGATGGATTGCTCGGACGCGATGAGGGCAAACTCTCCGACGACGACATGAAAGCCTTCACCGACTTCATCCTCGAAGTCGCGATGCCGCCGAATCCGGTGCGCGCCTTGGACAACCAGCTCACTGCATCGCAAGCCAACGGGCGCAATACGTACTTCAACCACAACGGTGTCGACGCGGTGGCGTCGTGCAACGGTTGTCATGCGCTCGACGCGGCGCAGGGATTTTTCGGCACCGGCGGCAAGACTACGTTCGAAAACGAACCGCAGGAATTCAAAGTTCCACAGCTACGCAACGCCTACACAAAGGTTGGAATGTTCGGCATGCCGGGAATTTCCTTCCTCAACGTGCCGCCGGAGGATCGCCAGCCGCACGGCGATCAGGTCCGCGGCTTCGGGTTCCTGCACGACGGCAGCGTCGCGACGCTCTTCGACTTCATGCACGCCACGGTATTCGGTCTGGGCGAGGATGAACGCAGTGATCTCGAACAGTTCATCCTCGCCTTCGATTCAAACTACGCACCGATCGTCGGCCAGCAAATCACACTGAGCGACGGCAATGCGCCCGTCGCCGGACCGCGTATCGATCTTCTCGAAGCCAGAGCCATGAGCGCCTTCGTTTTGGTCGATCACCCCGGAGCACACGAATGCGATCTCGTCGTGAAAGGCACCATCGGCGGCGCCGCGCGTGGTTACCTGTTCGATCCCGCAGACGGGCTCTTCCACAGCGACCGGCGCACCGAAGCAGCGCTCAGCGATGGGCAACTGCGCGGCCTCGCAGCAACGGCGGGGCAACCGCTGACCTACACTTGTGCTCCGCCGGGTACGGGAACGCGCGTTGCTCTCGATCGCGATGCCGACGGTTTCTACGATCGCGACGAGCTCGATGCCGGAACGAATCCGGCAGACGCAATGGATCACCCGCTTGCCGCTTGTGTTGGCGATTGCGACGGCGACGGCACGGTCACCATCGACGAAATCATTCGCGGCGTGGATATCGTCCTCGGCAGTCAGCCATTGTCCAGCTGTTCGAATTTCGACAGCGACCGCAACGGCACGGTGAGCATCGACGAGCTGATTCAAGCGATCAACGCCGCACTGGGTTACTGCTGAGTCGACCGATCACTCAATGCGACAGATGGCTCTCGCGCACAGTCGCCAAGACGCAAGCAGTGAGCCGCACTCACGGACGCGCCGACAGCTCTTGTACGCGGTGCGCAACCGCCTCGCGTGCTCGTCCTCGAATGACCAACCCAAGATACTGCCGATAGCGGTCGATCGCTTCGGCGGAACGTCCCGCTTGGTCGTAAGCACGCGCCAAGTCGAGGACGATGTCGGGATCATTGGCCTGAAGCGCATCAGCCTGCTCCAGCCAACGCATGCCTTCGGCCGACTCACCAAGTGCCATATGCGCCACCCCCAATCCGAAGACAGGGTTGGCAAGCTGCGGCTCGATGTCGTGGGCGCGACGCAGGGCAGCGATCGCCTCTTGGTAGCGGTGTTGCGCCAGGCGAGCCAAACCGAGATTGATGAGAACCTTTGGCAAGACGACGTAGCTGGCGCGATCGGACTCACCGACCAGCGCGCTTTCGTAATGCGCGGCCGCGTCGGCACTGCGACCGGCATGAAGATACGCGTCGCCGAGCGTCGTATGCGCTTCACGGCAGTGCGGTGATACCTGCACGACCTGTTCGAACAACGTCAAATCATCGTGAAACAAACGGTTGCGACGCACCGTACTCACCAGCAGGGCGACCGTTGCCGCAACGGCGAGCGCGACACCGATACGGCGTAGCCTCGGCGAACGCGCCAGCACGTAGTGAACGGTCGCGACAACTCCCAACGACCAGCCCATCATCGGCAGGTAAAAGAAGCGATCGGCTCGGTAGTGCAGGATCGGAACGAGGTTCAGCGCCGGGAGCAGGCATATCGTCATGCACACGACAGCGAAGGGCAATTGCCGTAGGTGCCGGCGCAGCCAGTACACGACCAACGTCAGAGCCCCTAGCGCCGCCGTTGCCAGCGTGTCTTCCGCAGTCCAAGTCAGCGACACGCGAAAATCATCACAGGTCGTCAGCGCCGCGAAGCGCAGCGGCAGGAGCAGATAGTCGACGAGCAGGCGCGACAGGGTTTGCAGACGAACGCGCAGCGGGAATGCAGGGCCCTGCACACCGAGGGCTGCGCCGCTCAGAACCAAGCAGCGATAGGCGAACACGGCAGCGAGGACGAGAAGAAACGGCCATACCGAACGAAGAGCAGCGGACCAGCGCTTCTCGCTCCGCAGATTCGTCGGCACACAAAGATACGCCGCCGCAATCAGCAACGGTAAGACGGCCGCCGTCTCCTTCGCCCCCAGAGCCAGGGCGAAGCTAAGAGCGGCTGCGCCGTAGTACCGCAAACGCCGACCGCCGCGACGGCCCGCCACCTCGAATCGCCAGGCGACAAGGAGAAAGAATGCGCCGAGGGGATCGGCAATACCGGAAATCCACGACACGGCTGCGGTTTGCAGCGGATGGACGGCAAAAATCGCAGCGCTGAACCACGCCACCACCGGCACAGCACCGAGAGCGCCCAGCAGACTGTAGACCAAGGCCGTGTTCGCGACGTGTAAGCCGACGCAAAGCGCGTGATAGGCCGGGGCAGAAATCCCAGCCAGCAGATTGACCAGGCTCAAGACGACGATCACCGTCGGCCGCGTGTACGGAGCGGCTTCGCGCCATCCCTCCATCGAACCGAGCGGCTGCAAGACTGCCTGCGCCAATTCCGGCCACGAGCGTGCGATCAGTCCCCCGGACTCAATCTGCCAGTGATCAATCCAGACAAATCCGTTGTCGAGAGTCGTTGCGAACGCCGCCAGCGCCAGCGACGCCAACGCGACGTATGGGACCACCCGTGAAACGGCAAGCGCCGACCTCGTTGACGAGATCGGCGCTCCATTCTGCTGTTCCGTGTCCGCCGGTCGGTGTTCTGGCGAGCTCAGACCTTTTCCGTTTTCAGTGTCGGCGACGCGCTTGCGTCACGGTATAACCTTCACGGTGTATTCCAGCTGATAGCCGCCGCCGCTCGAGACACAGGTTTCACCGCCGGGGCAATCGGCGCTGTCGACACAAAGCTGGGTCGTTGTCATCGAACAGGTACCGCCGTCACCACCCGTGGCCGCCGTAGTGAATGTGGTCAGTTGTCCTGGTCCGGTCGTGCCGAAGTTCGGGCCGTTCAGTGTCAGATCGATCGTACCAGGGTCGGTGCTGCCGGCGTTCAGACAACCCGCGCCGCCGCCGAGCCCATAGGTCGCTAGACCGTCCTTCAAATTTCCGCCGAACAAAGTGTTGAGGCAATTCAAGCTCCGCCCCGACACCTTCAGGTGGATAGCCCCCATGGGTGGAACATATTCGTTGAAGGTGAAGCTCTCGGTGATCGTCGGAATCGGGCTTGGCACGGCGTAGGGAGGAGCCGTAAACGGCGCCGTGGCACCGACCGTTTCCAGCTTCTTGAATTTCACCCAATCGCCGTTGACCTCGGCCCAGAGGCGCCAACCGGGGGTGAGACCGCCGACGCAATTCGAAGGACCGGCGCAGAAGTCCTTCTTCGAGCAATCCTTGTTGCTGTAACACGACTTGCCCGACGAGGCGCAGTTGCCGGCCATGCAATCCGTGTCGGTGGTACAGGAGGTCGCCGTCAGACCGCCATTGGGGTCGGTGCAAACGCGATTCAGCGCCGCGGCGCTGTGCTTCACCGGATTGGTCAGATGCAACTTCTTGAACTTCACCTGAACGTGGGTCAGCGCCGTCACGTCTTCCTTCCAGCCGGCGCTGATGCGTTCGGCGAAGACGTCAGGCATTTTGCCATTCGCCAACAGAGCCGACATTGGGACGACAACGTGCACGGTTGGCGACGGCCCGTAGGGTTGGGTGGGCAGAGTGAAGACCGGCTTCGGCATCTGGCCGCCCTTGGGTTTGAAGCTTTGCATCTTGATCTGCAGCGTAGACGTCATCGACGGTGGCGACGGCAGCGGCAGATCGAACGCAAAATCCGAGGCGTTGACATTGGCGAGCCGCCCTGCCGGATCGTAGATCAGGCAGGTCTCGTTGGCGGCACAATCCGAGTTGCTCCTGCACGAACGACCGACCGTTACGGAGCAGTGATTCAGGTAACACGACTTGCTGAACAGCACATCGGAAGCGGAAGCGAGGTGGGTCACCGTGCAACGATCTCCGGCGCCGCCGTTGTTGGCGCTGATGTAGACGTCGGCCTGTTTGGCGGGGATTGCAGGCGAGGTGCGGCCGGTCTTCGACGCCGGCAGGCTCTTGTCACGGATCATGACGGTTGCCTGCGGCGGATGGAGCTCGGATTGGAAGGCAAAGTTGGGAGGCGGGCTCGTGCATGTTCCGGGGCTGGTACAGTCCGAATCGATGACGCAGCTCTTGCTCGCGTTGTTGGAGCACTTGCCCAGCGGCCCGGGATCGGGGTGACCACAATCGAAGATCCAGCGGCCTTCGGCGATCACTTTGTCGCCCTCCCCGGCCCACATGTACAGCGGGAATAGATCGCCCTCATGCTCGAATTCGACGCGGTTGTTGCCGTTTCCCGTCGCCAGCCGCGAAACGTCGTCCGGGATGATCTCGGCGTTGTAGTCGGGGCTGACATGCGACCCCGGGAAATCGTCGCCCGGGCTCTTACTCAGTCCGATGGTGCCGGTGATGCGCACTGGCGTGGCATTTGGCGGCAAGGAAAGATCCGCACCCGGGGCGGGGGGTTGAATCATCGTTGCGATGCCTTGCCATTCCGGATTCACCTTGGGCAACTGCGCCAGCGCGTCGGCAAGCGGGTCACCCGACGGCAGGCCGTCGGGGTAGCAGCCGCCGCAACCGGTATTGCCGGGCGATACGCACGGCGCAATTCCGCGCCCTTGCGCATATGGCGTTACAGCGATGTTGCTATCGACCTGCGCCATGGCCCCCGAAGCCACCCCACACACCAACAACCCTGCGACAACCAGCCAATGCTTCATTCAATGTGCTCCCGTCTCGCCAAACTGCAGACCGGCGCAGCAGCACCGGATTAAGACTTCATGACTCGGCGATGAAATTTTCGCCAGTGTTCCCGCGTGAAGGGAGCATTGTCAAGCAGGAACGTCGCAATCGATCTGCGCTCGGGACGATTACAGCCAACCGCTGCGGCGATTCCGACTGTTGGTGTCTTACGGCTTGAAACCGTAGGTTTTCTGCATCTCGGGATTCGCAGCAATGGTTTGCAGAGCGCGTGCAACGCCGTGGATCTTCGCACGCTCCTCTTCTTGCGCCTCGTCTCCCCGCCCCGGTGTCGCGTCGCTCTCATGCTCATCCGCTTCGCGCACTGGCGATGCTTGGACCGCCGGCTGGGGTTGCGAGGTCGAATGGGGGGCGGATGCACTACACTGCACCAACTGCATGACGACAAACCCCAGCATCAAGCTGGCGATCGCAAGATCACGGCGACTGCCCATGGCCTTTCGGTTACGCACCGTCCCCCTCTTGGTTTCGAGGCGGCGTATTCACCATAGTTCTACTGCAACAGCAAGCTACGCCGTCACGAAATCATCACGCCACGATCATCATCCATAAGAATGAAGGCGCTTGATCGATCCGGACTTGTGGATGTCGGCGGACGAAACCGGCGCGTCAGGGCGGGACGCCAAAACGTGCCGCTGCTCGCGGGTCCTTCGCCAACCCGGCCAGGCCGCGCGCGATGGCCTTGTTCTTTTCGGCGTCGGAATTCGACGACGTGCTCGGCACCGGGGTCGACGATGCCAGGTTGACCGGCGTCGGCACAGCGTGTTGCGGCGTCGGCACGGCTGGCTGCGCCGCGTTGTTGTTCTGAGTCGCAGGTTGGGCCGCGCCTCGCCGGTCAAAAGCAGATTCCCGCACCGGCGCAACACGAGGTACCGGCTCGGAACGCGTTGCACCGATCCGGCTCGACCACCACAGCAGAAAGCCGACCAACGCCACCGTTGCGGCGGCAAGGATCGCAATCATGGTTGCAGCGAGGCGCGGTAGCCAGCGAGAGCCGGAGAGGTCGGGCATGATGGATACTTCCGTTTCGAAGGATAGTGGTAGCACGTGACCAACGCCAATCGAGCCGCCGCACGATCTCGCCAGCCGCGCCCTTACGGCCGCAGCCACGTCTCGCTAAGGTCCGCCGCCGATGCGCCATGAGCACGAACGCACCGGACTCCTATTTGCGGCACTCTGTGCTCTCAACGGGGCTTTCGTTCCCGCGGTCGCCAAACTTACTACGAACCGCGCCGAGCCGTTTTTCGTTGCGACTTCGGCAGCCTTGTTTGCCGGAATTGCCGCCGCGGTTGTCCTTGCCTACCGCGGCCAGCTCGCGGCGCTGATCGCCAGACCGAATGCGACAGGGCTCTTTGTCGTCGGCGCTCTAGGAACCGCCGGCGCCTTCACGATGTTCTTCTGGGGAGCACAACGCGCCAGTGCAATCGAAACCGTCGTCTGCCTGCAAAGCGAGCCGGCATACTCGCTGCTCCTGGCGTGGCTTTTCCTCGGTCATGCGCCGACGCCACGGCGCATGGCCGCGACGGCTGCCCTGTTGATCGGAATCGTACTTGCCGTGGGCGGACGAGTTGCCTTGTCCCCGGGCGTCCTTGTGCTGCTCGGCGCGCCGCTTTGCTGGCAGCTTTCGCACCTGATTGTCTTGCTGCATCTCGACGGCGTCCCGGCCCTGGTAATCACCGGCGGGCGCTACGTTTACGGCGGCGTCTTGTTGTCGGCAATCTGGCTGCTGCGCGGTGGCCTCGCCGACCTTCCGCCGACACCGGATCTCATCCGGCTCTTGCCGCTCTTGGCAACCCAGGGAATCATACTGAGCTACGCCGGTACGCTGGTGTGGTACCTGGCAGTCTTGCGTCTCGATCTGGCGCGAACGACCGCTATCGTCGTACCGTCGATTCCGCTGCTTTCGCTGGTCGCAAGCTTTCTTCTGCTCGGCGAAATTCCCACCCTGCAGCAATGGATCGGACTCCTGTTTGCGGCCAGCGGCGTCGCCGCTTTTGTCGCCGCACCTGCGGCCGACAAGCGCCCAGCGGCTAGAAGAGCTTCAGGCCCCGCGCCCGGGTTGCCTGCAAGCGAGCCAGGAACGCATCGCGACTGATGGTTGTTGCTCCCAGTCGCGCCAAGTGCGGCGTCATCACCTGGATGTCGATCCAGTCGAGACCACGGCTCTTGAGATGATCGACCAGATGCAGCAGCGCCAGCTTTGAAGCGTTGGGCTCGCGATAGAACATACTCTCGGCCGCGAACACCCCGTCTACATCCACGCCGTACAAGCCGCCGACGAGCAAGTCGTCGTTCCACGCTTCGACACTGTGAGCCACGCCCAGGCGATGCAATCGAATGTACGCGGAGAGGATCTGTGGCGTGATCCAGGTTCCGTCCTGCGCCGGACGCGGTGTCGAGCTGCAAGCGTCGATGACCCGGTTGAAGGCGCGATCCAGCGTGAACCGCAATGTCGTGTGACGTCTGGCGTAGACCAAACTGCGCGGCACATGCAGCGCCGCGAAGTCGAGAACGCCGCGTTCCGGCGGACAGAACCAAAGCAACGGATAGCCGGGGGCCGGCCAGGGGAAAATTCCCTGACGGTACGCCAGCTGCAACGTTTGCGGATGCAGGTCGCCACCGACAGCCAAGACACCTTCCGGACCGGCACTGCGAGGATCGGGAAACTGACGCACAGGCATGGTACACGTTTTCAGTAGCATGCCGACGCATCACACAACACCGAACAAACACGAGGTACGCCCAGCCGGAGGAGTCGCCGATCAAGCAACACCCGAATGATACACGAATGTACGAACGACAACGGCGTCTGACTCTTTCCTAGCCCGCCGGACTTGTGCGATCACTTGCGCATGCGAGCGAAAACGCCAGGCACGGTCGGCTGGAGGTTGGTTGGCTACTGCGCGCTGCTGCTGGGCGGAATGACCGCCGCTTTACTGGCGTGGTACGGGACCGGGGCCGCCGGCGTACGCGCCGTCATTCGGGCCAGTGCCAAGACATCGCTGATCCTTTTCTTGTGCGCCTTCGTCGCTTCTTCCGCGGCCCGCCGCTGGCCGGCGCCGGCAACTCGTTGGCTGCTGGCCAACCGACGCTACCTCGGCGTCTCGTTCGCCCTGTCGCATGCTCTACACCTGGCGGTGATCCTCATTTTGCTGCGCGTCGATCCGGAATTCGCGATCTCCAGGGGCACGATCGTCGGTGGCGGCCTTGCTTACCTATTTATCTTCGCAATGGCGGCGACGTCGTTCGATCGCAGCGCCGCTTGGGTCGGCAGCGTCGTCTGGCGACGCCTGCACACCGTCGGCAGCTACTACATCTGGTTCATCTTCTTCGCTTCCTATGCGCCACGAGCGGCGATCCAATCGATCTGGTATCTGCCGCTGGTCCTGCTGCTGCTTGCAGGTCTCTTTCTCCGCCTGACCCGCAAGCGCGTCGCCAGCCGGACGTCGATCGTGCCAATTCCAACCGCTTGATTGCCACCGCTCGGCAAGCACATCTCAGCGGTGAACGATGCGGTGGCCGCGAAGTGCCGGCATACGCGCTGCGACGATTGCCAGAACCAGCAGACAGCCGATACCGCCGCTGACCACGGCGAACGTTGCATTGGTCGCCGCTGCAACAAAGCCCGATTCGACCGCCCCCAATTGGTTCGAGGCCCCGATGAAAATGAAATTCACCGAGCTGACGCGGCCGCGCAGCTCGTCGGGCGTACTGAGCTGGATCATCGTGCTGCGCATGACGACACTGACTTGATCGGCCATACCTGCCGCCATGTAGGCGGCAATCGAAAGCGGAAACCAACGCGACAGGCCAAAGACGACTGTCGCCGCACCAAAAGCCGCCACGGCAAGCAGCAAGGCTCGGCCGGATCGTTGAATCGGCGGGGCAAACATCAAGACGACCGCAGACAGCAGAGCGCCGGTTTCGAGCGAGGCTGACAACAACCCGAAGCCTTGCGCACCGACATGCAAAATCTCGTTGGCGTAGATCGGCAACAGCGCCGTTGCTCCGCCGAAGATGACGGCGAACATGTCGAGCGTCATGCAGCCCAAGACGACCTGCTGATGGCGTACGAAGCGCAGGCCCTCGCGAATGACGGTCATATCGATCGCCCGTCGTGGCGTGTCGGCTCGATTTGGTTTGAGGCGGGTCAGGGAGGTCATCGACGCGACAATGAGCACAACATGCGCCGCGTAGGCCCCGCCAATGCCGAGCTTGGCGATGATCAAGCCACCCACCGCCGGACCGCTGGCAAAAGCCAACGCCTGCGTCGTCGAGGCTATCGTCACGGCGCGCGGAAACATGTCGCGCGACACCAGAGTCGGTAGCAACGAAGCACGCGCCGGGTTGTCGAACGCCGCCGCGCAGGCAACGCAGAAGACCGCGGCGTACAGCAGCGGCACGCTGATCATGTCGTGGCACGTTGCCAACGCCAGCAGCGTCCCGGCGCCAAGCGGAACCAATTGCGCCGTCAGGCTGACACGCCGGCGCTCGAACGTATCGGCAACCGCCCCGCCGACAAGAGACAACGTCAACGCCGGAGCGAACTGCACCAGCCCGATGAGCCCAAGCTGGAATGCCGAGTGCGACAACTGGAAAACGTGCCACGATACCGTCGAGCGCAGCATCGTCAGCGCCGTCGCGCCACAGAAACGGCTCATCAGGTAGAAGCGCAGATCGCGTGGCAAGACCTCACGGTTGGTCGACATCGGAGAAAGGCATAGCGAACGAGGCAAGAGAATTCTTCAGCCCGGGCTGGGCCGCCGGCTGCGTATTCGATCCGTGCCACGAATGTGGTAACCGCATTCGACCAAGGCAACGAAGGAGATCCCGTGCAACCTGCTGCGCAACGGCATCTGCAACAGCTGACTCACGAGCGCGAAATTCTCGAACCTGTCGATCTGGCGCTGCCCGATGGACGCCTCAATCGCCAAGCCGTCGGCTGGTCGCGCCGGCCCTTGCAGCGCTGCGCTCTGCCGGGCGGCTGGCCGGCGCGCAAGCGTTGGAACTTCTGGGGCGTGCAGACCGACACGCACCTTTTGCGCATGACCTATGCTTGCACAGACTACCTCGGGATCCTCGACGTCGGCTTGCTTGACTACGCCAGCGGACAGAACGCACACTCGAGCCAGTACGGTTTTTTCCAACGACAATTGCGCTTCCCGGCGCAAGTCGTTGCCGGACCGCTGCGCTTTGCACGCCAAGGCTTCGAACTGTGCATCGACGAGGAACCTCCCGGCACTCGCCTCAAGGCCAGCTTCAGCGACCGCGCGCATCGATTCGAGGTCGATGTGCTGGTGGAGCAGCCGCCGGCGCATGAGTCGCTCAGCGTGGTCATTCCGTGGAACGAGCACCGCTTTCAATTCACTTCCAAGCACAACACGCGACCGGCACGCGGCAGCGCCGTTCTCGACGGCAAGACGTACGGCTTCGATTCCGACAACCATGCCTACGGCGTGCTCGACTATGGACGCGGAGTCTGGCCGTACAACACGACTTGGAATTGGGCATCGGCTTCGGGGCGCCAGGGTGAGCACGTGGTTGGATTGAACCTCGGCGGCCAATGGACCGACGGTACGGGCATGACCGAGAACGGGCTATGCATCGACGGCCGCTTGCACAAGATCGGCGATGACCTCGTCTGGGAATACGACCGTAAAGACTTCTCGCGGCCATGGCGTATCCGTGCGCCGCACTCGCAGCGTGTCGACTTAACCTTCACGCCGCGCCTCAACGAAGCGCAACGCGTCGAACTGTTGATTGCTCGCAGCGAGTTGCACTGGGCTCTTGGCACCTTCAGCGGCACGATCGTCGACGACTTGGGCGAAGAGCTGGGGATCGACGGCCTGCTGGGTTGGGCCGAAGAACATCGGGCGCGCTGGTAGGTTCAAATTTCCGCCACGCGTTGCACGAAATCGTGCACATCGCGTTTGCCGGTGGCACGCAAGCGGTCGATCCGATCTGGCACGGGCCTTGCCTCCTTTACGCACTGCGCAGCAGAACGGAGGCGTGGTGATGCGGATGCTGGCAATTGGGAAGTGGTCGAAAGCAGATAAGCAATGGCTCGCGGTGGTGGCTTTGCATCAGCCGCCCCGCGCCTCCGATTCCTCTCTCCAGCCGGCGCGGCGTCTGAAAGCAACGCCGCGGCGGACACGAAGCCTGGAGAGTTAGTTTCCCGCCAACTTCCTTCCCCCAACACCCGCCCGGTAGGACGGTCCCCCTCGTCCTGCCGGGTGGCGTCCATCGCACCAAACTTAGCCGACAAGACTTTGAAAGACCGCGACGGCCAATAGGCCGAAGGCTACCCAGTGCCACCAGTACGGGCGCTCGTGGGTCCAATTCGCAGCCCCCAAGACCGCCCCAATCGGCAAAGCAGCAAGCAATAGCGCTCGCGCCTGCGAGGACGACCCGACACAGGTCCACCACCCTGCCCCTTCCGAGCACGGTAGAACACCCGCCAGCATGACGACCAACCCACCAAGCAGAGCGATATCGCTCGACCAGCGGTGGCGTCGCCAGGGACGTACCACAATGAGCAAGACCACGGACGGCAGCGCCGTGGCATCGAGGATCGGCGCTTCTCCCGGCGGTTGGAAGACGTGCGACAGGGACGGTAGCAACTTTTCGAGTCCTGCAGCCAGTGCCAATCCACCGGCCGCGATGATCGCTGCAGCCACCAACGTCCCGTGTACGACTCGACCGACCCGCTCATGGCCAGTGGCGCCGAGCCATCGCCCCAAGAGCGCCGCGGCCAGCAGCAACAGCAAATGCCCGACGGGAACGCTCCACGATCCCCAGGCAAACGCCGCGGCGCTGAAGACCGCCGCCTCGATGCTCGGATCGAGCAAGCAACGCAACGCTGTGAAGAGGAACACCACGAGCGCGGACACAGCGGCTAAGTCGGTCACGACCAGACCGCTTTCACGCGCCGCCAGCAGAAGGGTTACGAGAATCCAGGCAGCCGCGACAGCCGATTGCGGTCCGTAGAGCTCGTGCGCCCACGCCGCCACCACCGTGAGCAGCAGGCAGAAGGCCAGCGACAAGGCAACCGTGCCGGGATCGAAGGCCGATGCACCGGGTAGACCGTACAGCAAGATCGCCAGACCGGAAAGCGTGACGGCAGCCACCGCAACAGCCGCGCCTCGCGCTTCGGACCAGCGCCGTTGTTCTCCCGAGCTCAGGTTGCCTCGCCTGGGCTCTCCGGCCCGTACATCCGGATCTGGATGATCTGGCGACACTTCGGACACGGGATCGACTTGATCACCGGGTAACTTGTGATGACCTTCGAAATTCGTTCAACGTATGTGTCGCGCGCCCGCCGGCAGCAGGCTTCGAGAGTCTCCGCCATGACCCCTCCGACGGCGGTATTTGGCGAGTTTCGCAGGCAGAATCAAGTCGGGACACCGTCATCCGTCGCAATTCGCGCAACGCGCTCCTTGCTGAATCGAAAGCTCAGCGCCCATGTCGCAGCCGGGCGACGTTGCGGTTGTGCTCGTCGAGATTGCTTGCAAATGCATGCATACCGTCGCCCCTGGCGACGAAATAGAGATAGTCGACGTTGGCAGGAGAAAGGGCAGCCTCGAGCGCAGCCAGACCGGGGCTGCAAATGGGCCCTGGCGGCAGACCCGCATGGAGGTAGGTGTTGTAGGGGGACTCCATATCGAGGTCGGCGGCGCTGGGAATCGTCCCCGACTCGCGACCGTACACCGCCGTCGGATCGGCTTGCAGGCGCATACCGAGTCGCAAACGGTTGTAAAACACGGCCGACACGAGGTTGCGCTCCAAACGCGAACCCGTCTCTTTCTCAACGATCGACGCCAGAGTCACCAACTCCGAGAGCCGCAGACCCGATTGCCGTCGCCGAGCCTCGAGGCCAGCAACGTTTTCCCGGAACCGTGCCGTCATGGCTTGCAGAATCTCGGCCGGGGCAACGCTCCACGAGAAGCTATACGTGTCGGGGAACAAGTATCCTTCCGCACCGCTTCCCGGCAGATCAAGGCTTTCGAGGAAGCGCGGATCACTCGTCAGACAGAGAAACTGGTCGCTGCCGCCGAAGCCGGCGGCACGCAACAGATCGGCGATATCGCGAAGCGTGCTGCCCTCGGGAATCGTCACCTTGTGCAGACCGTTGCCGCGCTTGCCGAGAACCTCCAAGACGTCGGTTACCCTCAGCGGTTTGTCGAATCGGAAGTCGCCGCTGTGGACTTGCCGATCGCTGCCGGTCCAATGCGCCAACAAGCGTAAGACCAGGGCCGATCGTACGACGCCAGCTGCTTCGAGCTGCTGCGCCGTCTTTGCGAACGGCTGGCCGCTGCTGATTGAAACGAGCGCACCACCGGGCACGGCGGCAGGTTCGACGTTGATCTGATACCAACACCACCCCCCGGCAGCGACCACCCATGCCGTCGCAGTGGCGGCAGTCAGAAGAACACGGCGCACGATCCGCATCTCCACCCTCTTTTACGTATCCTCGCTCCGCTAGCCAACCCCACCCGGGTTTGACTCAAACCTGACCATTCGGTAGATGGGCACCAAGACAACACTGAATTGAGGCCCGCCACGTCGTGGGTTTTTGCTGCATCGAACGCTAACCAATTGGTTAAGGGACATGGGTATCCAGCAGCTCTTACACTTTCTCCCGCAAGCGATCCTAGCCGTCGGCCTCCTGGTTTCCGCTTGGTACTATTGCATGGCGTACGTCGGCGCCCGGCTATTCTTTCGTCGGCCCCGAGGAGAACCAATCGCTGCGGACCTGCCGGGCATCACGGTGCTCAAACCGCTGAAAGGGCTGGACGCCGACCTTTTTGAAAACCTATCGACCTTCTGCCGGCAAGACTACCCCAAGTTTCAAATCGTCTTCGGGGTTGCCGATGCCGACGACCCGGCGATCGCCGTCGTGCGCCGCCTGCAGGCTCAGTATCCACACATCCAGATCGACCTGGTGGTCGACGGACGGATCTACGGCACGAACTACAAGATCAGCAACCTGCACAACATGGACAAGGTGTCGCGGTACGACATCGTCGTCATCGCCGACAGCGACATCCGAGTCGGTCCGCAGTACCTGCAGCGGATCGCCCAGGAGCTCGCCGACCCGAAGGTCGGCGTGGTTACCTGCATCTACCGCGCGGTAAGCACCGGTGGCCTGCCAACCCTCCTCGAATCGTTGTTCATCAACGTCGATTTCGGCCCCAGCATCCTGGTGGCACGGTTGGTGGAGAAAACCAGTTACGCCTTTGGCGCGACGATGGCCCTGCGCCGTAACGTGCTCAACGAGATCGGTGGATTCCTGTCCGTGTCCAACTGCCTCGCCGACGACTTCTTCATCGGCAATCGTGCCGTCGCCAAAGGCTACCGCGTGGCGATCTCGAGCATGGTCGTCGAAACCGTTCTGGCGGTGGGCAGCTGGAGGCGGCTCCTGGATCACCAGGTGCGTTGGGCTCGCACCTATCGCAGCGTCCGTCGCGGTGGGTACTTCGGATTGGTCCTGACCTACGGCACCCTGTGGGCAGTACTCAGTTTGATTTGGAACGGCTTCAGTCTTTCGGCTTGCGGCGTCGCCGGCGGACTGATCGCTCTTCGCTTGATCAGCGCCAACGTGATCGCCAATCGCTATCTCAAAGCGTCGCTCGGTTTGTCCGAAACCTTTGCCATCCTTTTGAAGGACGCGCTCGGCACCGCCGTCTGGCTGTTGGCCTTTCTCGGTGACACGGTGCATTGGAGCGGTCACGCCTTTCGCGTCCGCTCCGACGGCACGATGGAAAGGCTCCAACCCGGAAGGACGGCCTCCGTCCAAACCGCGTACGAGCCGACCGCAAAAAACCCCGACGAGTCCACCGCGTCGGCTTGACGCTAAGCGCGTTGACAGAGAATTGCCGATTGTGATTTGCAGCCGCGTATGCGGCGCTATCGGATCGGGCTAGGAGTTCTCTTCTTCGTCGTTCTCGGCACGTTGTGCCTCACGAGCTGCGGCAACGATGATGACCGCGCGGCAAGCACAACCCCGTCGGTGCTGGTCTTCAACGCCGAGAACAATCGGTTGGATGCGTACGACCCCAACGACAACTTTCGCAAACAGGTGGTCGACCACAATCACAGCGAGGATCCCAACGGCCGCGACATCAACGGCCAGATCTGTTTCCTGCACGATGGTTCGCGGCGTTTTATCGCCGGCGAAGACACCGGGCAGCCCAATCCGCCGCAGGGCTGGGGCCTCTTCCAATTGCACGGGACACGTATCGGCGAGCTCTCGCTGACGCAGATCGGCAAGCTGTCGCCGACCTATCAAAGCTCGCCGGACAACGCCGAAAATTACGGCTGCGGGTTTCTGAAAGACGGTAGGCTGCTCACCACAGACGTGGGCGACCAAGCCTCCGGCCCCGGCAACGGACAGCTGGTCGTGTGGTTTCCCCCGTTCGACTCGGCAACCCCGCGCTACTGCAAGCTCGACATCACCATCGGGACCGCCGGCGGCATCCTGGTTGACTCCCAAGACCGAATTTATGTCGCCAGCGCACGCGTCACGCCGGGCATCTACCGCTACACCGGCCCGTTCCCAACCTCCGACACTGCGGCCGGCGGTTGCGGCAAAACAGATTCGTCCGGTGCTCCGCTGGCCGATAGCGTGACCAAGGAGTTGTTCATCCCGATGGATGGCCACATCCGCACACCCAACGCCATCGTCCAAAGTCAAAGTGGCACGTTCTACGTTTCGAGCGTGTTCAACGGCGTCATCGCCGAGTACGACGCGCAGGGAAAGTTCAAGCGCAACATTCTGCAGCCGGTGAGCGGCCAATCACTGCCCTACCCGTCGACCGGAACGCCGCTCGGTCTCGGCCTCGACTCCGCCGGGAACCTTTACTACGCCGACATCGGCATCGTGCAGAACGGTCTCGACATCGGTCCCGGTTCGAGAACCGGTACCGTCCGCCGTATTCGTTTCGTCAGCGGCACGCTCCAGGCACCCGACACAATGGACACCAACCTCGACTTTCCCGACGGTATCGGCATCCTCGAGTGAGGAACGGAGACCGGAACTCCGTCCGTCGATCCTGCAATCAGACGGCGCGATCGAGGAGCTGATCGATCAGCGCCAGCAGCTGGTCCTTGTCCGTCGACGGCGGCAACAGCAGCAGACTCTGACGCGCTCTCCCGCCGTATTCCGCCGCCATACGGCGGACCTCCGGAATGACCCCGGAAGCGCGCAGGCGCATTCTCGCTGCGTCGATTTCCTCGGCGGTCAATTCGCGGCGCGCAAAAACGTCGGCCAGCGACGCATCGCGGCCGATCGCCAAGACCAACGGCAACGAAGGATTCCCGTCCCGAAGGTCGATTCCAATCGGCTTGCCGAAGCGCTCCTCGTCGCCTTCGATGTCGAGCAAATCGTCGACGACCTGGAACGTCATGCCGACGTTGAAGCCGCAATCCGCCATCGCCTCGACCAGCTTGTCGCTCGCCCCCGCCAGATAGGCTGCGGTGCGCGCCCCTTGCTGGAAGATGCTCGCCGTCTTGCGGCTGATGATCTCCAGGTAGTCCGCCAGGGTGACATCGGGATTGTGGCGAAAGCGCCCCTGCATGATCTCGCCTTCCGTCAAGCTGATGCAGGCTTCCGCCGCCGATGTCGCGCATTTCGCGTCCACCACAGGCACGAAAGATCAGCGTCGTTACAGCCGGTCGGACGCGTTTTCCCCCCGCGCCGACCAAGTAGTTGGAGATCTCGGTGAGCAGGGGCTCGCGTGAGCGCAGCAGGTCGGCAAGGCGTGATTCGACCAGGTCCAAGACATCGGCAAGGACCCAACCGGTAGCCTCATCGCGCGTCTCTCGCGCCTGGCTTTTCGTCCCTACCGACACATAGAATCCTTGGCTGAAGTTGAAGTCCAGATAAGGGCAAAAGCTCCAGCGAGTCAAGCTACGGAGTCCTTCGTGCGCTTTCGGTGAGCGCCTCGCAGCGCGTTGCTTTTCGCCTATCTGGTCGTTAGCTTCGATTGCAATGAGCGGTTTGACGACGCAATCCTATCGACCCACGACGATCAAACGCGTCGGCACCGAGAGTCTCGAGGTCGTTTGGGACGATGCGCATCACAGCATCTACCCGAATCGCTATTTGCGTGACAATTGTCCCTGCGCCGCCTGCCGCGAAGGCAAGCCCATGCGCTTTTCGCTACCGGTTGTCGCTAGCGGCGGCGACCTTCATCCGACTCAAATCGGCGTTGTCGGCCGCTACGCGATTAACATTCAATGGAGCGACGGCCACGATACCGGCATCTACAGCTATGAAACGCTGCGGCAGCTGTGCCGGTGCGATCTCTGTCAGCGCCCCGCACCTCGATCGGACCGCTGATGCCGCGTATCGAAGACATTCGCGAACGATTGACCGAAATCAAACCCCTTGGTTCGCAGCAGGACATCGTCCGTGCCGGCCTTGTACGCGCCGTGGACATCGTCGAAGGCAACATTCGGATTCGGCTCGCTACTCCCGGTATGCCGCAACAGACCCTCAATGTGTTGGTGGCCGATATTCGCCGCGCCGTCGGCGCCCTCGCCGGCACCGGCCAGGTGCACGTCGAGATCGAAGCGCCAACACGCCCGAGCCCGTACGGTGACCTCGGACCTTTGCCGGGCGTGCGCGACATCGTCGCCGTCTCCAGCACCAAAGGCGGCGTCGGAAAGTCGACAATCGCCGCCAATCTCGCCTTGGCCCTCAGTCATCTCGGCCAACGCGTCGGCCTGCTCGATTCGGACATCTACGGCCCGAGCCTGCCGATCATGTTCGGCATCAACGAAAAGCCGGCGATGACCAGCGACAAACGGATCGTCCCCATCGAACGATATGGGCTGAAGCTCATGTCGATCGGCTTCTTCTTGGACGAGAGCTCGCCGGTGATTTGGCGCGGGCCGATGGTGATGGGTGCGGTGCGCCAGTTTCTGAAGGATGTCGCTTGGGAGGGTCTGGATATTCTCCTCGTCGACATGCCGCCGGGAACGGGCGACGCACAGCTCACCCTGGTCCAGCAAGTTCCGCTTGCCGGCGGCGTCGTCGTGACCACACCGCAAGACGTCGCCACACTCGACGTCGAACGTGGCATCGCCATGTTTCAGCAAGTCAACACTCCCGTCCTCGGCGTCATCGAAAATATGAGCGACTATGTCTGCCCCCGCTGCGGCACGCACGATGACATCTTTGGATCGGGCGGCGCCGATCGCCTCGCCGCCGACTTTGGCGTACCCGTCCTCGCCAAGATCCCGCTCGTGCCCGAGCTCCGCACCGCTGGCGACAGCGGCAAGCCGCTCTTCCTTCAGCAGCCCCTACACCCCGTCAGTCGAATTTTCCTGGAAGTCGCCGAGCGCCTGCTTGGCGCGATCGAAGCGGGTCGTGAAGCCGCAAGTCCACCGACCATCCTAGGATAGACGAGCATGGCCACGCTGATCACCGACGATTGCATCAACTGCGGCGCTTGCGAACCCGAATGCCCGAACAACGCCATCTACCAGGGCGGCTGCACCTGGGAGAAGGACGGGGTCCGGCAGCAGGCCTTGCGCGACGACTACTACTTCATCGTTCCCGACCTGTGCACCGAGTGTGTCGGCTTCTTCGATGAGGAACAATGCGCCGCCGTGTGCCCCATCGAATGCTGCCTGCCCGATCCCGATCTCGCAGAATCGGAAGACATGCTGATTTCGCGCGCCCGATCCCTGCACCCCCATCGCACTATCGCCGAGCCGTTCCCGTCGCGCTTTCGCAGGTAATCGCCGCGATCATCGATTGCCGCGCTTCCAGTCGTTGGGTATAGCCGTACATGGTGGACGCTGCGGGCTCAGTCTTTGACTCTCTCTTCGCGCTCGCGGTCTTGGCGTTCATCCTGATCGTCGGAACGTCGAGCATCCGCAACTTCCTACGCACCGAAGGTGCTCCCGAGGCTGGCGGTGGTTCGCTGGTTCTCGGTCCGGGAATTCGCGGCTGGTACGTCGCCCACCTGCAACCGATCGAAGAACGTTGCATCCAGTGGGGCGTAACCCCAGCAGTTCTGTCCTACACTCAACTCGCCGCCAGTATCGTCGTTGGCTATTTGTACGCTCGCGGCTGGTTGTTCACCGGTGGCTGGCTCTTGCTCACCACCGGCTCGCTCGACATTGTCGACGGTCGCGTGGCGCGTCGCACCAGCGGCGCCAGCAAGCGCGGCGCATTTCTCGATTCCGTGATCGACCGCTATGCCGACTCGGCAGCTTTCATCGGACTGGCCATCTTCTTTCGCGACTCGTGGATCTTGTGGGCAGCGCTTCTGGCCCTTCTGGGCGGAATGATGGTCAGCTACACCCGAGCCCGTGCTGAGGGTCTGGGTGCCGAGTGCAAAGTTGGCCTCCTGCAGCGGCCGGAACGCTACGTCCTCCTCGGCTTCGGCACCATCTTCGGTGTCTTGTTCGATCACATCGCAGCGCCGTGGTTTGCACCGCCGCCGCACCTGCTCGTCGCCTTGGCCATCGTCGTGCTCGGATTGCTCGTCAACTTCACCGCGATCCAGCGTGTCGTCCATGTGTGGCGCGTCCTCGGAGAGCCCGATGCCTGATGCCGACACCCTGGCGGCGCGTGAAAAGCGGGTCGGCGGAGTTTTCACTTTGATGCTCGGGGCCGGGCTCGCCCTCGACGCCGGATGCATTTGGTGCGGCGGTGCGCTGATCGCCGCCGGCCTCGGTCTACTGGCATGGGGAATGTCGCCGGCGACACACCGAGTAGCCGCGAATCCAGCCCCATCGACGGCGCCGGAACCGCGACCATGAGTCGCGGTCTGCGCATCGGCCTGAGCATCGCCATCTCGGCCGTCTGCCTCTACTTCGCGGCGCGCGGCGTCGAGTGGGACAAGGCGCTGCAGGCCCTGACCAGCGCGCACTACATCTACACACTGCCGATGCTGGGTGCGACCTTGCTGACGCTGTACATCCGCGCCCTGCGCTGGCGCGTTCTGCTGCGGCCCCTCGGCAAGCCGCAGATGAGCAGCCTGATCGCCGCCACCAACATCGGGTTCATGGCGAACATGGTGTTGCCGCTGCGCATGGGCGAAGTGATTCGTCCCGTGCTGCTGAGCCGCAAGGAAAAGCAACCGCTCGGGGGAATCCTGGCAACCATCGTCTTGGAGCGCGTCTCCGACCTGCTCACGGTATTACTGTTGTTCGGCGTATCGGCAGCGACCGTCAGCTTCTCCCCGGCGATCCGCGATTGGGGCTACCGCCTGTGCGGCTTTGCAATCGTCATGAGCGCCGGCGTTCTGTTCGTGCGCTGGCAAGAATCCTTCGCCCTGCGAATGCTGCAGATCGTCTTGCGTCCGCTCCCGGTTCGTTTCGCCGAACCGGTCGAACATTTCTTTCGCGGCTTCGTCCAAGCCTTGGAAATTCTCGACAGCCCCCCGACCTTTCTCGCGATTGCCGCCTGGTCGCTTTGTCTGTGGGCGGCGATTGCCAGCGTTTTCGCCTTCGGCCTGTTGGCCTTCGACCTACCGGTCCCCCTGGTCGTCGCCTCGGTCGTCATCACGGCGATCACGGCCATCGTCGTGTCCGCCCCATCCGCACCGGGCTTCATCGGAGCCTTCCAGTTCGGCTGCACACTTGGCCTGGGAATTTTTCACGTCGCCGAAAGCAACGCTTTTGCCTTTTCCATCATCGTTCACCTCATGCAGTTTGTCGGAACCATCGCCGCAGGCGTATACTCGCTGACACGTGAGGGAATGAGCTTGCGACAGCTCGAAGAGGTCACCGCCAGCGATGCCAAAGCCGCTTGAAGGCAAGACCGTCGTCGTCGGACTGACCGGCGGAATCGCCTGTTACAAGGCGGCGGAGCTGGTACGCGCCCTGGTCCGCGGCGGCGCATCGGTGCGAGTGATGATGACCGCGGCAGCCCGCGAGTTCATCACACCGCTGACGTTGCAGACCCTCTCCGGACATCCCGTGGCAACCGAGATATTCAATCTGACGCAAGAATCCCAGATCGGCCATATTCACTTGGCCGATCGCGCCGACGCCCTGATCGTCGCGCCCGCGACCGCCAACTGTATCGGCAAGATCGCCGGCGGTTTGGCCGACGATATCGTCACCACCGTCATCCTCGCCACCAAGGCACCGTTGCTGATGGCTCCCTCGATGAACGTCAACATGTACGAGAATGTCGTCGTCCAGGAGAATCTCGAACGTCTGCGGTCGCGCGGCGTACGCATCATCGAGCCGGGGGAAGGCTTTCTGGCTTGCGGCTGGGAAGGCAAGGGTCGCCTGGCCGACACCGAGGTCTTGGTCGCCGAGGTCGAGCGCGCGGTCACGAGACGTGATCTCGCCGGGCAGCGGGTGCTCGTCACCGCCGGCCCCAACCGCGAAGCCATCGATCCGGTGCGCTTCATCTCCAATCGCTCGACCGGCAAGATGGGCTTCGCCCTGGCGGCCGCGGCGTGGCGGCGCGGCGCCGAGGTCGTGCTGATCGCCGGACCAACTTCCCTCGCAACCCCACACGGAGTGCAGCGCATCGACGTTGCGAGTGCCGCCGACATGCACCACGCCGTGCGCAAGAACATCGGCACCGCGACGGTGCTGCTGATGACGGCGGCCGTCGCCGACTATCGGCCGGCGCACGTCGCCGCGCAAAAGCTCAAGAAAGGCAGCGGCGACATGCAGCTCGATTTGGTGCGCACCGTCGACATCCTGGCGGATGTCGCAGCGCACAAGGGTGAGCGCATCGTCGTCGGCTTCGCAGCCGAGACCGAGGCCGTGCTGGAAAATGCTCAGCGCAAACTGGAAGCCAAGAAGCTCGACTTGATTGTCGCCAACGACGTCGCCGGATCCGACACCGGCTTTGCGGTCGACACCAATGCGGTAACGATCATCGATCGCAGCGGAGGACGCGAGGACGTTCCCCTGATGACGAAAGGCGAAGTTGCCGACCGCATCCTGGATCGCGTCGCAGCGTCGATCCACAAGCCCACGGCCAAGCGCCCTGCTCGAGCACCCCGGGCGAAGTTCAGAACGCAGCGCCGCTCAAACTGATCGTCTGGTGGCCAACCGCCTCTAAGCGACCGTCAGGCTCAGCGCCGGCAGACCCGATTGGAGCGACAGCTCAGGGCGCGCATTCAACGTTTCGATCTCTTGCTGCAGCTTGCGCGGCAAGCGGCGGTTGCGCGCCAGCAGCTTGAGCGTGTTGCGCAGGTCCTTGGCCATGGTCAGCGCCACCAGGCCGGTGGGGTCGGCGCTTTGATTGTCGGCCCGTTTGCCGTTCTTCAACAGGTCGACGATGCTTTGATAGCAAGCGTCGTTGTAGCGTTTGACGATGTCGGGCGGCAGCGCGTAGCGCGAGCGGGCGATCAGCCGTCGCATGATGCTGTGCCACTGGTCGAGGTCGTGGATGGCGATGAAACCGTTGAAGATGCGCTTGTCGGTCGAGAACGAGAACAACGTGCGGGACACGACCTCGCGCACCAGATCGTCGCATTCCGCAAAGCGTCGCGAGCGCAGCTCACCGACGATGTCGCGCAACTCCGCATCCTGAAGCGCGTCGAAGCGCGCTTCCCAGTACACGTGGCGCAGCGCCAAAGCGCGGTAGCTGACGATCAACTGCGTCGGCACAAAGTGGTTGTGTGAGTAGACGTCGCTCGACAGATGCGTCAGGTAGCCGTAGGAAAAGGCGCGCTGCGCATCGCTCTGCGCCTGCGCCAACAACTCCCAGCCGACGCGCCACGAGTGACAATGGGCTTGTTCGGCGCGGGTGTACTTTTTCGCCTGTGTGATGTCGGCGCCGACGCAGCCGTAGAGGTAGGCGAGGCGTTCGCGTTGCAGCAATCGTTGAAGGGCCGCACTCAGGATGGTAAGGTTCGACAGTACCCCGGCACCGTGAGCCAAGTGCGTAATCGGCCCCCACGCCGCAGCTTCTCTGGGAGCCAGCAGCAAGAGCAACAACCCCACGATCAACGACCAACCCATGGCTTCCGATGCTAACCCTCAAGACCCGCCTGCACAAGAAAGCTTGCGGGCATTGCTGGCGCAGGTCCGCGCCTACATCGATTATCAACGTTCGACCGGCGTCGATGCCTTTCCGCCCGCTGCGCCGACGCAGCGCAGCGCAGTAAAGCCACCCCCGGCAGCGCCGCGTTCCGATTCGAGCCCGGTACCCGATCTCGAGGCCCCATCCATGCGCAAAGCCGAAACACTGCCCGCCGAGCTCTTGCTGTCGCCCAGCTTGCAGCAAGCGACAACCCTCGACGATGTTCGCCGCGACATCGGCGACTGCCAGCGCTGCAAGCTCGCCGGCGGGAGGACGAACATCGTCTTCGGTGTCGGCAATCCCAACGCACAGCTGATGTTTGTCGGCGAAGGCCCGGGACGCGACGAAGATCTGAAGGCCGAACCCTTCGTCGGACGTGCCGGCCAGCTGCTCACGGAGATCATTACCAAGGGGATGAAGATGCGCCGCGAGGACGTCTACATTGCCAACGTCATCAAGTGCCGGCCGCCGGAGAACCGCAATCCAGAACCGGATGAGATCTCCGCTTGCCAGCCCTTCCTGCTGCGACAGATCGAAATCATCCGCCCCAAGGTCATCGTCGCGCTCGGCACCTTCGCGGCGCAAACGCTGCTCGGCCAACGAACACCGATTTCGCGACTGCGCGGCCACTGGTACGATTACCGCGGAACCAAGCTGATGCCGACTCTCCATCCCGCCTATCTGCTGCGCAATCCCGCCGACAAGCGTCTGGTGTGGGAAGACATCAAGATGGTGCTGCGCGAGTTGGAGTCGCCCGCGTGAGCCGCCCGCGCCGGCCATGGGATCTGCTTGAATTTCTTTTTCTCATCCTGACGATCGGTTGCCTTGGGATCGCGCTCGCAAGCGAGCCGCGACGAACAGCGGTGGCGCCACCGGCGACGACGTCGGCACCTCTCCCCCAAGGAGCTGCCAGCGAACGCGAACGAATCGTCCATTTGATTGCAGTCGACGGCGGCATCAACCCGGCGTCGGCCGACTTCATCCGCGAAGCGATCCAAGGCGCCGACCACGACGGCGCCCAGGCGCTGATCATCGAGCTCGATACTCCCGGCGGCCTGCTGGATTCCACGAAATCGATCGTCAAGGATCTCCTCGGATCACCCCTGCCCGTGGTCGTCTACGTCGCGCCAAGCGGCGCCGGAGCAGCTTCCGCCGGTGTCTTCGTAACCATGGCGGCGAGCGTCGCAGCCATGGCGCCAGGCACCAACATCGGCGCGGCGCATCCGGTCGGTGGCCAGGGCGAGGACATCGGCGGCGACATGCGCGAGAAGGTCGAAAACTTCACCGCCGCCATGAGCAAGAGCATCGCCCAAGAGCGCGGTCGCAATATCGACTGGGCCGAAAAGGCGGTGCGCGAAAGCGTCTCCGCTACGGAGAAGGAGGCGCTGAAGCTCAACGTCGTCGATCTGGTTGCCAACGACCTCGACGATCTGCTGCGCCAGCTCGATGGGCGCGAAGCCTCCGTCCGCGGCAGCAAGGTCAAACTGCGAACCGCCGGCGCCGAAGTCGTGCGCCACGAAATGCGTCTCAAGCAAAAGGTCCTCAACATCATCGCCAACCCGAACATCGCCTACCTCCTGATGATGGCGGGGATCCTCGGCCTGTACGTCGAGTTCACGCATCCCGGGGTCTACGCTCCCGGCGTCGCCGGGATCATCTGCCTGTTGCTCGGTCTCACGGCCATGCGGGTTCTGCCGATCAACTACAGCGGCTTGGCGCTCATCGGCGTGGGTCTCGCCCTGCTGATCTCCGAGCTCTTCATACCGAGCTTCGGGGCGCTCGGTGTCGGCGGCATCGTGGCGTTCGTCTTGGGCTCGCTGTTGCTCTTCGATACTTCGGCCTCCGACCTGACGCTCGATCCCAACATCGCCTACGCCGCAGCGGCGACGTTCGGCGCGTTCACCTTCATCGTCGGCTATCTGGTGGTACGATCGCAGCGCCGCCCGGCGCTGCTCGGACGAGAAGGATTGATCGGCCAGATCGGCGAGGTGCGCTTCCGCATCACTCCCGACAAACCGGGGAAGGTGTTCGTCTATGGAGAATATTGGAACGCCGCCGCGAAGGAAGTTCTCGAGCCCGGCACACGCATCGAAATCACCGAGGTGAACGGAATGCTGTTGGACGTACGGCGCGCCCCACAGAAGTGAAGCGCGGTTCAGAAGAGGGAGGTTTGCATGTTCGGTCCGCTCGCAATCATCGTCGTCATCGCCTTCGCCCTCGTGGCAAGCGGCATCAAGATTCTCAAAGAATACGAGCGTGCGGTGATCTTCCGCCTCGGCCGTCTGGTGGGAGCGCGCGGGCCCGGCGTCATCTACATCGTGCCGGTTCTGGAGAAGATGCAGCGCATCGAGTTGCGCACCATCACCCTCGATGTACCGCCGCAAGACGTCATCACACGCGACAACGTCTCGGTCAAAGTAAGCGCCGTGCTCTACTTCCGCGTCGTCGACCCGAATCGCGCCGTCGTCGAGGTGGTCGACTACATGTACGCCACGTCGCAACTGGCGCAGACGACCTTGCGCAGTGTCTGCGGCCAGGCCGATCTCGACGACCTGCTTTCGGAACGCGACAAGATCAACGCTCAGCTGCAGGACATCCTCGACAGCCAGACCGATCCGTGGGGCATCAAGGTGACGACGGTCGAGGTCAAACACATCGACCTGCCGCAGGACATGCAGCGCGCCATGGCGCGTCAGGCCGAAGCCGAACGCGAGCGCCGCGCCAAGGTGATCAACGCCGAAGGCGAGTTCCAGGCGGCGCAGAAGCTTGCCGACGCCTCGGCGGTCATCAGCCAGCATCCCATCGCGTTGCAGCTACGTTTCCTGCAAACGCTCACCGAGGTGGCGTCGGAGAACAACTCGACGACGATCTTCCCGCTACCCATCGACCTCATCTCGCCGTTCGTGAACCGCGAGAAGAAGACGGAGCCGAAGCCGTAACGTGAACAGAACGCAAAACGGGAATTGACGCCGGGGTGATTGACGCTAAAGTCGCCGTGCTTGTAAACACTCCCTGCCTGGCACCGCCCACCCAACACGCCCGTGTAGCTCAGTTGGCAGAGCGCCGCACTTGTAATGCGAAGGTCGTCGGTTCGATTCCGACCGCGGGCTTTCACCTAGTGTCGTGAAACTGTTGGAGTCGGTCATGTCGTCGGGCAAATGGTAAGGTCTGTCGTTGGGCGCTCATGGCACGTTACTGCCCATGGACCACTCGGAGAATACGCCCGAGGAAGTCCTTTGCACCGGAGGGTAGCGTGAGACTTTGAAACGCGTCCACGCCCGCACTCGGGTCGAAGTCATGCGCCTCGCCACCGGAAAAGAAGCGGGGCTACAGGAAGGTGGCAAAGACACTGTCGCCGAGCAGCAGGCCGCGCGGGCTGAGCTGCCAACGCTGCCCGTCGCACTGCAACAGACCGTCGCTGCGCAGCTGCTCGAGGTGCGGGAATGCCGTCTCGACGTCGCATTGAAAGCGCGCCCGGAACTGTGTCGCATCGATGCCGTCACGGCAACGCAAGCCTAGGAACATGAACTCGCCACGCGCCTGGCTCTCGCTGAGCTCCTCGTGCGTCGCCCGGGCCGCGCCCGTTTTCCCCACCAGCTCCATGTATCGCCCCGGACTCTTTTCGTTGCCCCACCGCTCACCCCACCCTTGCACACCCTGCCCTGGCTTGGCGTACGAATGCGCCCCGGCGCCGACACCGAGGTACGACCCACTGTGCCAGTAGTTGAGATTGTGCCGACACGCGTGCCCGAACCGCGCGTAGTTCGACACCTCGTACTGCTCGAAACCGGCAGCGCCGAGGACTTCTTGCGTGCGGGTGAACATCGCCACCTCGATCTCGTCCGGCAAGCTCTGCAACCGTCCCTGCTTGCGCCACTGATGGAACGGCGTGCCTTCCTCGTACGTCAGGTTGTAGGCCGAGATGTGGTTCGTCTCGAGCTGCAAGGCTTCCGCCAAGTCGCTTTCCCACTCCTCCAGTGTCTGTTGCGGCAACGCAAAGATCAGGTCGACACTGATCTTGTCGAAACCTGCCGCGCGCGCCAGGCGCACCGCGTCGCGCGCTTCCTGCGCGCCGTGAATCCGGCCAAGAGTCTGCAAATGCCGCGGCACGAACGACTGCACTCCGAAGCTCATGCGGTTGACACCGGCGGCCCGGAACCCGCGCAACGATTCGGCGGAGATCGTTCCGGGATTGGCCTCAAGGGTTGTCTCAACATCGGCTGCCACGGGCCATAACCCGACGACGCTGGCAAGAACGCTCGCAAGCGAACGCGGCGCAAACAGCGACGGTGTTCCGCCACCGAAGAAGATCGTCCGAATCGATCCGCTACGCCACGGCTCCAGCTGCGCGTAGTGCCGCATCTCGCTGCACAAGGCGTCGACGTAGGCTTGCTCCGGCCACTGCGTCGCAGCGTACGAATTGAAATCGCAGTACGGACACTTCGCCTGGCAGTAGGGAATGTGCAGGTAGAGCGAGAAAGACGGCGCGGAGCTTTGCGGGTTTGAAGGCTCGAGGGCTTGGGGGCTTGAGTACATCAGATCATTTGCTCGTGGCCGGTCGTGGTGGCACTCGCGCCGGTGGCCACCGCCAAGCTAGCAGGCCCACTCGCACCCTGCCCCTCAATACTTGCGCATCACCGCAACGACGACGCCACGAATCGCCAGGTCCTTGTCCTTCACAATGATCGGCTGCATCGACTGATTTGCCGGAACGAGCCGCACCTTGCCGCCTTTGTCACGCTGGAAGCGTTTGACCGTCGCGTCGCCGTTGATCAGGGCCACCACCGTCTCGCCGTTGTTCGCCGTCTGCCGCTCTTCGACGACGATGTAATCGCCGTCGCATATTCCGTCTTCAATCATCGAATCGCCTTTCACCCGCAGCACGAACGTGTTCTGGCGGCGAATGAACTCTTCCGGCACGCAGAACGTATCGTCGCGCTCCACAGCCTCGATAGGCTGGCCGGCGGCGACGTAGCCCAGCAACGGCAGATCGAGAGCGCCGGTTTTGCGTTGCATTGGGACGAGCTCGATGGCGCGGCTGAAGTTCCACTTGCGGCGGATGACTCCCTTTTGCTCGAGGTTTGACAGGTGCTTGTGCACCGTCGCCAACGACGACAGCTGAAAGCGCTCGCCGATCTCTTCGAGCGTCGGCGCATAGCCGTTGGTGGCGATGTAGTCGTCGATGTAGTCGTACAGTTCTTTCTGCCGCTTGGTGAGGATCATCTCCACTCCTCCTACTGCCCAGGAACCGTATCGAACATTTGGCGAAAGGACAAGTGTGACGCCGCATATTCCATCGAGCTCGACGGACGTCGGCACAACCTCTTGGCGACGCAGGAAGTCTCGATACCTGACGGACTTGCCTCTGCCTTTTCTCAGCTCGCACAATCGGCCACTATGGCGGGGTGGAATCAAAGGGCACGTTGAACGCGACGCAAATGCGGACGATGGCGGCGGTGGCCGACGCGATCATTCCGCGCGGCGGTGGTCTGGAACTCGGCGCTGCCGATGTCGACGTGGCACGGCGCGTCGACGCGGCGCTCGGGCACTTCGATACGGATCTGCGGCGGGCGATCGCGTGGCTGGTCAGCGCCTGGGAATATCATACTCTCCTGACGCGCGGCCGACGCTTCTCGCAGCTCTCGGCGGCCCAACGTGCCGAAGTCGTTGAGCGTGCCTACCACAGTCAAGCCTTGTCGCGCCGTTTGCCGCTGGAGCTTCTCAAACAGTTGAGCAGCTTCGCCTACGGCAGCGCTCCCGAAGTTGAAGCGGCGCTGGGCTTCGACGCTTCGTGCATCTCCCGCGAACCGCCGCAGCGCGGGCCGCGCTTGCAGCCGCTGCGGCATCCGGAGATCCACGGCAACCTCAGCGAACGTGTCGACGTCTGCGTCATCGGCTCCGGGGCGGGCGGTGCGGTTATCGCCAAGGAGCTCGCCGAAGCCGGACGCTCCGTGTTGATCATCGAGGAAGGCGATTACTTCACAGCCGACGATTTCAACGACACGCCGTTCAACCGCGTCTTGCGGACCTACCGCGATCAAGGGGCAACGATCGCGCTTGGACGTCCGGTGATCCCCTTGCCGCTCGGCAAAGCCGTCGGCGGCACGACGGTGATCAACTCGGGCACCTGCTTCCGCGCTCCCGAGCACATTCTGCAGCGCTGGGTATCGGAGTTCGGCCTCGACGGATACGACAGCGCGTCGCTGGCGCCGTTGTTCGACCGCGTCGAACGCGAGCTCAATGTCATGCCCGTACCCTGGGAAATCATCGGCAAGAACGCCGAAGTCTTCGATCGCGGTGTGCGTGCCCTCGGCCTGCGCGGCGAACCGATTCGCCGCAACATACGTGGTTGCCGCGGTTGCGGGGTGTGCGCCTTCGGTTGTCCGAGCGACGCCAAGCAGGCGATGCACGTATCCTATCTGCCGCGTGCCGCCGCAGCCGGGGCGCGCATCTTTGCCCGCTGCCGCGCCGACGGCTTCTTATGGAAAGGACAGCGGGTGATCGGTGTGGAAGCGTCGATCCTCGATCGTCATAACGACGACGTGCGTGGCCGTTTGACCGTCCACGCCGACAGCGTCGTGGTCGCCGCCGGTACCATCCACACGCCGTTGCTACTGCGTACGGCCGGCGTCAAAGACCGCAGCGGGCAGCTCGGGCGTAACTTGCGTTTGCACCCGGCGCTGAGCGTCTCCGGGTCGTTCAACGAGGACATCTACGCCTGGCGCGGTACGTTGCAGTCGTACTTCGTCGACCATCTGGCGTTGTCGGACGACGTCATGATCGAGGTGACCAACCCGATTCCGAGCATGGCCGTGAACACCCTCAAGAACGTTGGCATGCCGGTGAAGGAAGCGCTGGGCGGATTCAAGCACCGCGCTTCGGCCGGGCTGTTCGTTTCCGATTCGTCGAGCGGACAAGTCCGCCGCATGCCAGGACGGCCGCGGCCGCTCATCTTCTATTCGCTCAACCAGCAAGACACGACGCGCCTGCTGCGCGGCATGGCGCTGGCCGCAGAAATCTTCTTCGCTGCCGGCGCGCAGACGGTGCACGTCGACCTTCCCGGCTTGTCGACCTTACGCAGCTCACGCGATCTACCGCAACTGCGCGATGCGGGGCGTTGGAAGCCTTCCGCCTTGCAGCCGACGGCGTTTCATCCCATGGGCACGTGTCGCATGGGACCCGACCCCAGCCGCAGCGTCGTCGGCCTGGGTGGCCAGGTGCACGGAGTCGGCGGCCTGTTCGTCGCCGACGGCAGCCTGTTTCCCAGTTGCGTCGGTGTAAACCCGCAGGAAACGATCATGACCTTCGCGACACGCATCGCCAACGGCATGCTGTCGAGGAGTTGATCGGAACACCCCGCAGCCGTCGACGGCGCACACGCTTGGCCGTCGTCTCGCTCTGATGAGGATGTCGACCAAGAAGAAAGCACCCTTCGATAGGTTCAGGCTGGGCGGAGCTCCTTGGTAAAGATGAGTATCCAACCGTCCGTGCTGAGCTCGTCGAAGCACGGGTCGACGGAAATCGCCAGTTCTCGGAGGCCGCGTCAGAGACGTTGGAGCACCTGCGACAGGTCGCTAACGATCTTGTCCGACTCGATCGTGCGGCCTTCCGACTCGCGGAAGTTTGGAAACAACGCCCGGTTGCCGCGTTCGATCAGCAGAGTGTTCAAGCCTGCCGCAGCGCCGCCGACGATGTCTTCGAGGTACATATCGCCGACGTGCAACACCGACTCGGCGGCAACGCCGGCGCGTTGCACTGTCATCGCGAAGACGCGGCGGTCGGGTTTTTTGACCCCGGCGCGGGCCGAAACGACGCAGAAGTCGAGAAGCGGACTGATCCCGAGCTGATCGAGAAGGAGGGGCAAGTCGGTCGGTGCGTTGGACAGAACTCCGAGACGCAAGCCGCGGCCGCGAAGCTCGTGCAGGCTCTCGATGACGTCGGGAAAGATTTGCCAGTTATCGCGGCTCCAGAAGCGTTGCAAAAAACGCTGCATCAATTCGCTGTGGCCATCGGCAACTCCGAGTTGGGCGAAGATGATTCCACCCAGCGTCGCGAACTGCGCCGCGAAGTCTTCGTCCGAATCGGCGTACTCGGCACCGCTGCGGAAGTGTTCTTCGGCGCGGGTCTGGCCGAAGGTCCACAGGCTGCGTACCAACTGTTCGCAAGCCGTCGGGTCGGTACGCACGCCAGCGGAAGTGCAGAGGTCGGCGAAGATCGCCCACATCGATTCCTGTGGGTAGGCCAGGGTCCAACCGACGTCGAGTGATATGGCTTGAATGTTCCGCATGCGTTGCTCCATCGAAGTCGCTGTCAGAGCATAGATGCCATTTTGATTCCACCTACCCTTGCGGCTCTGCTATACGCCCGCCGCGATGCTCGTTTGGAAAGCCATCATTCTGGGAATTGTCGAAGGGGTAACCGAGTTCTTGCCGGTTTCCTCGACCGGACACTTGATCGTCGCCTCGGCATGGATCGACTACCCCGAGGCGCAGCGCGCCACCTTTGAGATCTTCATCCAGCTCGGTGCCATCCTCGCCGTCGTCTGGCATTACCGTGACCACTTGCTCGGGGTGCTGCGGCGAGCGCCGGATGATTCGGTCGCGCGCGCACTGATCGGCAAAGTCCTTTTCGCGTTTCTCCCCGCGGCGGCAGCGGGCTTTCTCTTTCATCACGCCATCGAGGAGCACCTGTTCAGCCCGCGCGTCGTCGCCGCGACGCTGATCGCCGGCGGCATCGTCATCATCGCTCTCGAACGGCGTGTTTGGCAGCCGCGGGTGACGGAGATCGAACGCAGCGGCTGGGCCGATGCCGGCTGGGTGGGCCTGGCGCAGGTGTTGTCGCTCATTCCGGGCATGTCGCGCGCTGCGGCGACCATCTTCGGCGGCATGCTCGCCGGCCTGTCGCGTCCGACGGCAACGCAGTTTTCGTTCTACCTCTCGATTCCGACGCTGGCGGCGGCGAGCCTCTACAGTCTTTTCAAAGCGCGGCACGAATTGATCGGTGCCGACGTTCTGTCGTTGGCCGTTGGCTTCGTTGTTTCGTTCATTTCGGCATGGATCGTCGTCCGCCTGTTCATCGGCTTCGTCCAGCGACACACGCTTTCCGGTTTCGGCTACTACCGCATTCTCTTCGGACTACTCGTGCTCGCACTCTTGCGTTGACGCCCCCTACCCCTTCCCATATGGTGCGCAGGATTTTTTGACGCCATGGATCTGCGCAAACAACTTTTTTCCATCAAGAGCATCGAAATGTTGCACGCCGAAATGGCGAGCGACAACCGGCTGCGGCGCGTACTCGGGCCGGTTTCACTGACGGCGCTGGGTGTCGGCGCGATCATCGGGGCCGGCATCTTCGTGCTCACCGGTCTCGCCGCTCACGACTACGCCGGGCCGGGCTTGATGTTGTCGTTTGTTGCCGCCGGGTTCGGCTGCGCCCTGGCCGCCCTGTGTTACGCCGAGTTTGCGGCCATGGTTCCGGTTGCCGGCAGCGCCTACGCGTACGCCTACGCGACGTTGGGCGAGCTGCTCGCTTGGATCATCGGCTGGGACCTCGTCCTCGAATACGCCGTGGCGTCGAGCACCGTGGCGCACGGCTGGTCGCACTACTTCATCTCTTTCATCGGCTTGTTCGGCATCAAGCTGCCGACGGCGATCACCGCCAACCCGATCGATTTCGACCCGGTGAAGCAGGAGTGGATTGCTACCGGTGGCTACTGCAACCTGCTGGCGGCGCTGGTCGTCTTGTTCATCACCGTCATTCTGGTCGTCGGCATCCGCGAGAGTGCGCGTTTCAACGCCGCCATGGTGCTGCTCAAGCTCGCCGTTGTTTTCTTCGTCATCACCCTTGGTTCGGCGTACGTAAAGACCGAGAACTGGCACCCGTTCCTGCCATTCGGATACGGTGGCGTGCTGAAGGGCGCTGCCTACATCTTCTTTGCGTATATCGGGTTCGATTCGGTTTCGACACACGCCGAAGAAGCCAAGAATCCGCAGCGCGACGTGCCCATCGGCATCATCGCGTCGCTGACGTTGTGTACGATCCTGTATATCCTGGTTGCCGGCGTGCTCACCGGCATGGTTCCTTACAGCCAGATCGACATCAACGCTCCGGTGGCGCGTGCCTTCGAAGCGCGCGGGCTGAACGTCGCGATGTTTCTTATCTCGCTCGGCGCGGTCGTCGGCATCACCAGCGTCCTGCTCGTGTTGCTGCTGAGCCAGGCGCGCATTCTCCTGGCGATGGCGCGCGACGGGCTCATCCCGCGCCATTTCTTCGGCGATGTGCACCCACGTTTTCGCACGCCGCACAAGGCGACGATTCTCACCGGCGTCCTGGTCGCAACGGTCGCCGCTTTGTTTCCGCTGAAGATTCTCGCCGACCTGGTCAACATCGGCACACTCATGGCCTTCGTCATCGTCTGCGCCGCGGTGTTGGTGATGCGGCGCACGAACCCGGATGTACCGCGTCCCTTCCGCACGCCTTTCGTACCCGTTGTTCCCATCCTGGGCATGCTCAGCAATCTGGCGATGATGTTTGCTCTCGGCTGGGAGAACTGGCTGCGTCTCTTCGTCTGGCTGGCCGTGGGGCTGGTGATCTACTTCACCTACGGCCGTCACCACAGCCTGCTGGCGGCTCACTTGAGCGCGCAAACGGCGACGCCGAAGACATCGCGCAAGCGCTAGACTCGATCTCGACGAACGCCTTCGCAGTCACCAGGCCAGCGAACGACGCACACGGTCAGGATGCTCGAGCGAACGCCGCAGACGATTCCGCCGAGGCACGAAGAAGCCTTCGTACGCGGGCTCGGGCTGTGGGATGCAACCGCGGTCGTAGCCGGTTCCATGATCGGCTCGGGTGTCTTCATCGTCTCCGCCGACATTGCGCGTCAGCTCGAGGCGCCGGTGTGGCTCCTGGCGGTGTGGATTCTCAGCAGCATCGTGACCGTGGTCGGGGCACTGACCTACGGCGAGTTGGCAGCGATGATGCCGCGTGCCGGCGGCCAGTACGTCTACCTGCGCGAAGCGTACGGTTCCCTCACCGGCTTCCTCTATGGCTGGACTCTGTTCACCGTCATTCAGACCGGAACCATCGCCGCCGTTGCAGTCGCCTTCGCCAAGTTCAGTGCCGTACTGCTGCCGGCGCTCGATGCACAGTACCACCTCGGATCGCTGCCGCTCTCCGGGCAACAGACATCTTCACTGCCACCAAGGTCGGTTCCTTGCTGATACTGGTCGGATTCGGGTTGTTGCTCGGACACAACCAAGCCGCGCTTCGAGCCAACATCGGCAACTTCTGGGGTAACGGGTTTTCCTGGGGGATTCTTCCGATCTTCGGCGCCGCAATGGTTGGGGCGCTGTTCTCTTCCGACGCCTGGAACAACATCACCTTTGCTGCGGCGGAGGTGCGCGACCCGGCGCGGACGGTCCCGGTGAGCTTGGCCGCCGGAACCATTCTCGTCACCACGCTCTATCTCGCGGCCAACCTTGTGTACCTCGGCGCCTTGCCACTACACGGCGACGCCGCCGCCACCGACGTCATCGGCCGCGGCATCCAACACGCGGCCAGCGATCGCGTCGCAACGGCAGCCATGGAAGCAAGCCTGGGCCCGAGCGGAGCCATCGTCATGGCGGTCGCCATCATGATCTCGACGTTCGGTTGCGTAAACGGCATCGTCCTTGCGGGGGCACGCGTCTACTACGCGATGGCGCGCGACGGGCTGTTTTTCGAAATTACCGGTTACCTGAACACGCGTCGTGTGCCGGCGGCCGCACTCGTGCTTCAAGCTATCTGGGCCGCGGTGCTCACACTATCCGGAACCTACGGTGACTTGCTCGACTACGTGATCTTCGCGGCATTGTTGTTCTACGCCGTCACGGCCGGCGCCATCTTCGTCCTGCGAACGACTCAACCCGATGCACCCCGCCCCTATCGGGCCATCGGCTACCCGCTCCTGCCGGCGCTATACATCGTCTTGTCGAGCTTGATCATGCTCGACCTCCTGATCGTCAAGCCGCGCTACACCTGGCCGGGCTTGCTGATCGTCACCAGCGGCATCCCGGTGTACTACCTCTGGCGCGCCCGGCAGAGACAACCCCACTTCGACTAGCCAGCCCCGGCTTGCACCAGCCCTTCAACTCGCCATCCGATCCGCACCTTTTTCCGCTCACGGCAGGAACATATCTGTTTGTGCTGAATAGCCACTATCTGTTTCATTGCAGCGCGCCGTCGTGGCGGTGCTTTGCTCCGCGTTGAGTCTTCGAACTGGCAATCGCAACGTCGTTTCCTTCCCGAGCCAACCGATTGCGGATCAGATACGGAGCTTTTTCATAAAACAGCACAAAGGCACTTGCTGCGACTACTCTCGCGTGGTGCGAAGCAGAAGCGCTCCAAGAGCGCTACCTATCGCCGATCTACTTCGCGACGCGAATCAGCACGCTCGAAATATTGTCGGGAGCCCCTGCCGCATGCGCAAGCTCAAACAAAGATGCCCCGACGGTTGCCAACTCACGTCCTACGGCGAGCTCTTGCACCAAATTGAACGGCTCAACCGTGGACGAAAGGCCATCGCTACAGAGCAGGAACAAATCGCCGTCCATCACTTGAGCGGAACCAATACTCACGGCAGGTTCATCCCCCGCACCGAGGGCTTCGAGCAATTGGTGCGTATGTGGCAGATCAAGCGGGACAACGCCTGCATCACGATACGATTCACCGAACGCCGTATGGTCGACGGTCAGCAGCTCGAGGGTACCGCGTCGCATGCGGTAGAGACGGCTATCCCCGACGTGCCCCCAGTCGGCATTGTCGCCGGTCTTCGACAAGCGCAGCACCACCACGGTCGTCCCCATGGCCGCGGTGCCGACGCGTCCGGCAGCGGCAGCGCGAATCTTCTCATGTGCGGCAACGATGGCCTTGCGCACGCGCCCGCCATCGTCGTCGAGATCGTTTCCACCGGCGGCGATTTCCTCATGGATCGTATCGACGGCAAGACGACTGGCGACATGGCCATCCGCATGTCCGCCCATTCCATCGGCGACAATGAACAGCCTTTCCTCCGGAAAGCACCCGAGGGCGTCCTGATTGGAAGGACGGACAAGCCCGATGTCCGATTGATACCACGTGTACAGGGTCATGACCGGCCTGAGGATTATGGCCCCGATCGCTGCAGGTAGCAATGGTTGAAACGGGCTGCTTGACTTAACCGTCGATTCCGGTGAGACGAGCCCCTATGCCTTTGGACTCGTTCGGGCGTGAGATCGACTATCTCCGGATATCGATCATCGACCACTGTAACCTTCGCTGCGTCTACTGCATGCCGCTCAGCGGGCTGAAGTTTTCTACGTCCGGTGATCTTCTGAGCGCCACAGAGCTCGAGCGGGTGGCACGCGCCGCGCTGGCTGTCGGCTTTCGCAAGTTCCGGCTGACCGGCGGAGAGCCGACGCTGCGGCCCGATCTGCTCGAGATTGTCGAACGCATCGGCCGGCTCCCCGGCACACACGATCTCGCCATGACCACCAACGGCATCCTCCTGCCGCATCTCGCCAAACGACTCAAGACGGCAGGACTGCGCCGGGTGAACATCCATCTCGACACGCTGCACCCTGGACGTTTGCAGCGTGTGATGCGCTTCGGAACTCTCGAAGAGATCTGGGCAGGAATCCAGGCAGCAGAGGCCGCCAATCTCACGCCGCTGAAGCTCAACGTCGTCGTGACCCGTGGCTACAACGACGAGGACGTGGTCGACCTCGCGCAGCTGACGCTGGAGCACGATTGGTCTGTCCGCTTCATCGAGCTCATGCCGCTCGGGGGCGGCGAATGCGCACGCGTGGCGCTGTCGCAGTACGTATCGAATCGCGACACCAAGGAGCGCATCGAGCAAAGCCTGGGGCCGCTTTCGCTGCTGCCCGACCAGCATCCGGCCGACGAATCGCTCAACTATCGCCTGCCGAAGGCGCGCGGCATCATCGGCATGATCAGCCCGGTGAGCCAGCCGTATTGCGGCAATTGCAACCGCATGCGTCTCACCGCCGACGGCAAGTTCCACCTTTGCCTGCTCAACGACGACGAGCTCGACGTACGCACGGCCATACGCAACGGCTCATCGGACGAGATGATCGGTAAGACGTTGTTGCGCGCCGTCGGGGCCAAGCCGACGGGCCACCATCTCGAACGCGGCGTCTCCACCGAAGATCGAAACATGTATCAGCTCGGCGGCTGAACGACGCAGCCGAGCAAACCCTAGTCACCGTCCCAAGAACTTGCGTTGCCCCCACCCCTGTCCGGCTCAAGCGATCGCTCAAGTACCGCCGAAGAGCCGGCGCCGATCAACGAAGCGCAAAGTTTTCCGTACCCAGTGGCCGACGAGCGTGGTAGCAACGCGTGTGTGAAAAGCATCGGCTACTCTATCGCCAGTCCCCTCTTGTTCGTATGTCTGCTGTCTGCCGCCGCCACCGCCGCACCACCGAGCTGGGGCGGGTACGCGCGCGACGGGCAGCACACGGCCCTATCGAATGTTGCCAGCCAACCGATCAACCGGATCCTCTGGCATACGCCGGTCGATCTGCGGCCGCAGTATTCCGGCAGCGACCTGCTGATCCACTACGGCTCAGCGCTGATCACAGGCGCCAACACGATCATCGTGCCGGTGAAGACCGGGACACTCGAGGGCTTTCGGGTCGAAGCGCGGCGCGCTGCGGATGGCGTCCGCATTTGGAAACGATCGTCCGACTACAAGCTGCCGCCGCACGATTGGACGCCGAGCTTCGCGCCGACCATCTCGGCACTCGGCAAGCTGTGGTACCCGGGCGGCGGCGGCACTGTATGGTCGCGCACCAATCCCGACGGACGGCTCGGCGCCAAGACACAGCGCTGGGCCTTCTACGGTTCGAGCGCCTATCGCGCCCATCGGCGCGTCTACCGTCAAAACGTCTTCATCAACACGCCACTCTCTTCTGACGGCGCCGGAACCGTCTACTTCGGCTTCCAGGTAATCGGCGCCACACCGGTGAACCTGTCCAGCGGCATCGCGCGCCTGACCGACGCGGGTATCGGATCGTGGGTGTCGGCCGCAACCGCCGCCGGCGATCCGGCCATCACCAAGGTGGCACACAATTCGGCACCCGCCTTGAGCCTCGACGGAAGCAAGCTCTACGTCGCCGTCAGCCAAGGCGACGGACTCGGCTCGGCGCCCGGCTACTTGCTCGAGCTCGACAGCACCAGCTTGGCCACGGTCAACAAGGTCCGCCTGACCGATCCGGCTTCGGGACTCGACGCAGCGCTGCACGACGATGGCACGGCATCGCCGACCGTGGGTCCTGATGGTGACGTTTACTTCGGTGTCCTGGAAAATCCTTTCCCATCGCACAACGACCGCGGTTGGCTTCTGCACTTCGACGCGGCGTTGAATCCCAAACCGTTTGCCGGCTCGTTCGGCTGGGACGACACGGCCTCGATCGTCCCGAGCACGATGGTCCCTTCCTACTCCGGAGTGTCGACCTATCTCCTCATGACCAAGTACAACAACTACGCTGGGATCGGCGGCGATGGCGTCAACCGGCTTGCGGTTCTCGATCCCAACGATTCGATGCTCGATGCGATTTCGGGAGCGACCGTGATGAAGGAGATTCTCACGGTTGCCGGAGTAACGCCCGACCCGGAATTTACGCCGACCTTCCCCAATGCCGTGCGCGAATGGTGTATCAACACGGCGGCCGTCGACCCGATCGGCAAAGCGGTTTTGGCAAACAGCGAAGACGGCAAACTGTATCGTTGGGACATGGCAAGTGGCACGCTCGCCCAGACGCTCGTTTTGACTCCAGGACTCGGTGAAGCGTACACGCCGACGCTGATCGGCCCCGACGGGGCGGTGTACGCGATCAACAACGGGACGCTATTTGCCGTCGGCCAGTGAGATCTCGAGACATCGTTCAGAAGCTCGCTCGACGGAGATCTCTTACTAGCCGCCGGTTCAGTCGCAATCCTCACGTTCTTTGCAACTCGTTCTTTGCGACTCCGCACAGCTCGTTGACAGCCGGTCTGTCCGCGCCGTATACGAATCGTGCAAAGATTTCGTTACGTTCAATCTCGACATGTTATGTGGTGCGGGTTGCAAAAGGTGCCACCATGGGGCTACCCGCTAAAGCTTACGACTAACTGCGAAGGAGGGGCGATATGACCAAGGCAGGTTGGACACTCGTGCGCTACGCCACCTTCCTGTACGCCACGGCGGCACTCGCCTCGACACCGCAGCAGCGCTGTGACAGCGCCCGGATCAACGCATGGAAAACGTACTTAGGGTGCGTCAATAAAGCGGTTGCGAAAGACGCGAAGGGTATCATCTTCGACAAGTCGACGACGTTCGCGCGATGCCGGCGCAGCTATTTCAAGATATGGGGAACATTCCAATCGAATGCGGCGTTCGGGACCAGCTCGTGTGTCGGTGTGCGTTTCACTGACAACGGGGACGGTACGGTAGCGGACAATCTGAGCGGACTCGTATGGGAGAAGAAGACACCCAACAAGTTCACCGAGTACCCCACCACCCAGAATCCTGGCAGCATTACGGTTGGTCCGGACGGCAACCTATGGTTTACTGATGGAAGCGCACCGAACCACCACGTTGTAAAGATGAACACCGTGGGTGTGTTCACCGAGTACGCCACCCCCACGGCGAGTAGCGGGCCGGAAAGCATCACTGCTGGTCCGGACGGCAACCTCTGGTTCACGGAAAATATCGCCAATAACATTGGCCGGGTGACGACTGGGGGTATGTTCACGGAGTATCCCATCCCCACGGCGAATAGCGGGCCGGAAAGCATCACTGCCGGTCCGGACGGTAACCTCTGGTTTACGGAGATTGGGGCAAACGCCATTGGAAGGGTGACGACCGCGGGTGTTTTCATTGAATATCCCATCCCCACCGCGAGCAGCGGGCCAGGAAGCATCACTGCCGGCCCGGACGGCAACCTATGGTTTACGGAGTATTCTGCGAACAGCATTGGCAAGCTGACGACTGCGGGTGTGTTCACTGAGTATCCCGTCCCCACGGCGAGCAGCACGCCGAGAAGCATCACTGCTGGCCCGGACGGCAATCTCTGGTTTACAGAAGAAGGGCTCAATAAAATAGGCAAGGTAACGACTTCGGGTATGTTCACCGAGTACACCATCCCTCAGCAGTTTTACTTCATAGAGGAGATCACCGCTGGCCCCGACGGCAATCTCTGGTTCACAATGCCCTTAAGCATTTGGCGGGTAACCACCGCAGGCGTGTTCACCGAGTATCCCATTCAAACGGGGCACCCGGCATTTTCGATTACTACCGGGCCGGACGCCAACCTCTGGTTTACGCAATCTTCAGTCGGAATCGTGAAGGTCTCTTTGCCCATCAGTATCCACGACCAAGGCGATTCATACACATGGAGCACGGGCGCACCGTACGCAGAGAGTGGCACGGCGTTCAGCGGCTTCTTGCTGGCGATAAACGGCGACGCTGGTTTTGCCGGAGCGAACGGCTGGCGTCTGCCGACACTAGCCGAGCTGCAAACTATCCTCTTGGACACCGCTTGCACAGGAGGAGCATGCACCTGTGCATCCAATCCCTGTATCGACGGGACGCTCGGCCTCTCAGAGAACAATCTTTATTGGTCGTCTACAACGTATGCACCCGATCCAGCGAACGCGTGGAGGGTCGACTTCAACGACGGCACAGTATGGGCGACCAACTTCACTGGAAAAAGCGCTCAGTACTACGTGCGTGCTGTTCGTGGTGGGTTTTGATCCCGCGTTAGGAATTGGAAAGAGCTGCCGCCACCCGAGCTGCTGGGCCTGATCCGTGTTTCGTCAGCACTTCCCGCGCGTGGCTCCGCCGAGATGGAGCGCGAACAAAGGTGTTCGCCCAACACCCGGATCCGCGGCTCGCCCTAAACTCGCAGCTCGGGCGCTCAGAATGAAAGCCCCGCAACCGGTGAAAGCTGCGAGGCTTTCCTGAGCGAGCCCGGAGAGATTCGAACTCCCGACCTACTGGTTCGAAGGCGAAATAGCCACATTTGCTGAGTTGTCGCGAGCCGGCCTGGAGTGCTCCGGGCCCTTCTGCCACAATGGTTTCCGCTGTGTCGGCCTATTTCTGAGATCCGCAGAACGGCCAATTTGGCTGAGCTGGCACACAGACCGCGGGGAAGCCGGTGATCAGCACTCCCCTGCTCGTCAAAATGCTGGATCGACGGCGGTGATCTGTCTATAGTTTCGAACCGTGGAAGATTCCGCCCTGACCGCGATGAGCTCTGGGGCCGGGGCACCCAATCCGTTGACGACTCTGGCGGCATCTCGCCGCGTTGCGTTCGGCAATCTGACGCCGGCGCACGTAGCCCTCGTATCCGAGGCGCTGGCCAAAGCGGAAGTCGGTCTGTGCGGCTACTCGACCACGTTCTCCAGCAGCTCGCAGCTGGCAACCGATTTTCAAGTCGCTCCGGAGCACGTCGTTCTTCGCGATAGCAGCCTTACCTCGCCGCCGATCCTGCGCCTGCACCTGCGCCACGCGATCGAGCTCGCATTGTGGCTGCAACTTTGTGCCGGCCAGCTCGACGAGGTCGGCTCCCTGTCCATCGCCATCTTGGCGGCGTTGACCACGACGAGATTCTATCTCCAGATGTTGACCGCGGAACGTCGGCGCATCGCGGCGCAGGTTCCGCGCTGGTTGCAGGAGGCGGCCGCGGCAGCGGAGGAAGGCCGGTTGTCCGCGCTGGCGGCGCAGTTGCCCGTCCTGGCGCCCCTTCACGGTGCGCACCTGCACGGCTCGTCGCCGACTCAGGCGGCGCTCCAACGGGCAACCCAGTACTCCGCCCTCGCCGCGCCGACCGAGTACATTCTCACCCAGCAGGGGGACGAACGCTTGCTGCTGGACCCGGCCACCGGACTGAACAAGTACGGGTGCAGCCCGCGACCGCGTCCGGAAGCGATCACCTTCTCCTCTTGCACCGCGTCGTCGGTGTCCGAGTTTGCCTATCGAGCGGCCGAGTTGCTGCGGCATCGACTCATGCAGACCTTGCCGCGCACCGATCTCGAGGTGCAACACCAGCTCGAAATCGATGAGCTCCGCGCTACCCTCGCAGACCTGCTGCATCTCGATCCGCAGACGGAGGTCATTCTGTCGTCTTCGGGCACCGACGCGGAGCTGTACCCGCTGGCATTGCTGCGCAGCACGGACAAGCCGCGGCTCATCAACATCGTCGTAGCTCCTGACGAGGTGGGTGGCGGCACGGCGCACGCTGCCGCCGGCTGTCATTTCGGTACGCGAACGCCTCTCGGCGCCAGCGTGCGGCAAGGGCAGCCGATCACCGAGCTGGACGCCGTCGAAGTGATCCGCATCCCGATTCGTGGCAGCGACGGTGCAGCGCTGAGCGACCACGATCTGAAGCAAAGCATCCGCGACGCAACGGCGGATGCCGTGCAGCGCGCCGACCGTGTGATTCTCCACCTGGTTGACAATTCGAAAACCGGTGTGATCGCACCGGACTTCGACTTCGCACTCGCCTTGCGGGAAGCCGTCGGCAGCAAGCTCACGGTCTTGGTCGACGCCTGCCAATTCCGCCTCGAACGCGACAATCTCCGGCGCTACCTCGCGCACGGCTTCTGGGTACTGATCACCGGCTCGAAATTTTTCACCGGTCCGCCGTTCGGCGGCGCGCTGCTGATCCCGAACTTCAACGCCGCCGGCGGTGGCCAGCCGTTCCCGAGCGGATTTGCAAATTATTTTACCCGCAGCGAGGTACCTGCCGGGTTGAGGAACCGTGCCGGCGCCCTGTCGCCGGTGTTGAATCTCGGCCTGCTGCTGCGCTGGACGGGCGCAATCGCCGAAATGAACGCGTTCTACACCGTACCCTCCGAACGGCGCACCGAAATTCTGCAAACCTTTCGCCGTCAGCTCGTCGACAGCATCCGCAACACGCCCGAGCTGCGGTTGCTCGATTGCCCCGTCCCCGCACGCTCGGCCGACGCCGACGAGACGCTCTGGGACGCGCAGCCGACGATCTTCTCCTTCGCGGTCCGTGGCCCGCGCCCCGAGCCGGCCGACAAGATGATGTCGCTGAGCGATCTGAAAACCCTCTACTACCTGCTGAACCACGATTGCGCCGCGCAACTCCCGGCATCCGCCACCGACGCCGAGCGTCAGCTCGCCGCGCAGAAGTGTCATATCGGCCAACCCGTCACCATCGGGCGCAGCGCACGGAACGGTGATACGTGCGCCTTGCGGATGGCGTGCGGCGCCCGTCTGGTCTACGGCATCACCTACGACGAAGGGCTGGGCAAGACGCCGGCGGAACGCTTTCAGCGAGAATTGACCGATGCCCAATCCGTGCTGAAGAAAATCGTCTTGCTCCTCAAGTACTGGGACTTCCTGTCCCACGATGTAGGCTTCAACGAAAGGGCCTGCATCCCCGTCGAGATCAGCTGACGCGCGCAGGCACAGCTACGGTCGAGCTTTGCCGCGCAGCTTGCCATCGTCCGCATGCGTTCCGATCCAGAACCATGCGACAACACCGTGGCTGGGAGCTCCTGGGCGCCGACTGGAGCGGCGGGTTCGACGAGCGCTCCGGCACGTCGCCACCGTTTCAGCGACGCACGCGATGGAGGCGGAGCTGACCGAGGCCGCCGATCAGCACCAGGAGAAGCACCGTAAGGACCTTAAAGGGAGCGGACAAAACGGGTGCGGGTGCGACGAGGAGAGGCAACTGGAAGCAGTAGATGCGCTTTGCATCGCTGCAGGTATCGGTGTCGACATCCGACCAGTCAGAGTCTGTCTGATTCGCGTTACCGAAAGTGCCGCTGCCCGATCCATTGTCGTTCCAGCCGGAGCAGGTGGACCCGGAGCGCGCACCGGCAGCCGTGGTTCCGGTCCAAACATCCGCAGCGGCGCCTATTCCAACGCCGTTTTCGTCGGACGAAATCGCGTTGTCGAGCGTGCCGCTCAGCAGAGCGGCCTTGTCGGCTGCGATCTGTGTCCCATTGGTGCTCACGAAGGGGCCGTCGCCAACGATTCGATCACCGCCGTTGATGCCGGCGTTGGACAGCCACGCTACCCATTGTCCCTTCAATCCGGCAGCCGCGGCCAGACCGTCACAGATCCCATCGCCACCGGCGAGTCCGCCAAAGTTCCCGTCGTGCGAGCTGCTGGTGACGAACACCAGTTGGCTCGCACGGGCACAAACGGGACTGAGCAGCACGATCCCTGCGAGCAACACCGTTGCCAGTCCGAATCTAGTTGAGCTACCCATCATCCCCTCCGGTCGCCGAGCGGCCGTAGAAGTGGAGCCGTCCGGGTGCACGGCTCGTATCGCCCAAGCACGTCGATGTCAAACGGAAAGGCCCCCATCGGGTGCGGCATGAGTCGATGTAGAGTCGCCGGAACCAAGCCGCGAAGCTGTCCCCTCACGGGGCAGCCTAGGAGGGCCTGTACAACCGTCCCACAACACCCGCCGATTTGTTCCACCACCAACCGCTTGCCGGCACCCTTCCGATCCGCCCCCCTCCCGCACGAACATTCGCGCGGGAGGGGCCAGCGGCAGGAAGATTTTGTCGAAAATTACGCCCGGAGAGATTCGAACTCCCGACCTACTGGTTCGAAGCCAGCCGCTCTATCCACCTGAGCTACGGGCGCGTATCGTTCGAGGCAAGGCTCAAAGCGGAAAGAGGAAAGAAGCGCAAGTCGGCCACTTGCCTCTTTCACCTTTTCTCAATCTTCCAGATCGTCCCCTTGGGGGTGTCTTCCAAGACGATTCCCAGTGCTTTCAGCTGATCGCGGATTTCGTCGGCACGTTTGAAGTTTTTTTCCCGGCGCGCCGCGTTGCGCTGGGAAATCAGATTCTCGATCTCGGCAGGATCGATCTCTGCATCCGCCAGATGATCCTGCTTTGAGCGTTCGAGAAACGCCACGGCCTCGGTACCGCCAATTCCCAGGACGCTGCTGATCTCTTTCAAGGCGGAACGCAGGACGCCCACCTCGTCGACTTTACCCTCGTCGAGCAGACGATTCATCGTGCGGACCGTTTCGAAGACGATGCCAACGGCGCGCGCTGTGTTCAGGTCGTCGTCCATCGCCGTTCGAAACTCTTCGAGAACCGCTGGGGCCGGCCCTGCTTCGGCCTCCCCCTTCAGCGCTTCATCGACACGCGCCAGAGTCTCGTACAGCCGCGTCAGAGCTCGCCCCGACTCGTCGAGACGGTCGGGCGAGAAATCGAGCGGGCTGCGGTAGTGCGTTCCGATCACGAACAAGCGCACCGCTTCACCACCGACGCGCCCCGCCGCTTGCTGCACGGTCATGAAGTTGCCGAGCGACTTCGACATCTTCTCGGCACCAATGTTCACCATGCCGTTGTGCAACCAGTAGCGTGCGAACGCTTTGCCCTTCGCCCCCTCCGACTGCGCGATCTCGTTCTCGTGGTGCGGGAAGATCAAATCCGTTCCGCCACCGTGGATGTCAAACGGCTGGCCGAGGTGTTTGGTGCTCATCACCGAACACTCGATGTGCCATCCCGGCCGACCTTGACCCCACGGGCTCTCCCACCACGGCTCGCCCGGCTTGCTCGCCTTCCACAACGCGAAGTCCATCGGGTGATGCTTGCGTTCATCCACTTCGACGCGCGATCCGGCAATCATGTCGTCGAGCTTGCGTTTGGAGAGCTTGCCGTAGTCGCGAAACTTGTCGACGGCAAAATAAACGTCGCCGTCCGCCGGGTACGCCAGCCCTTTATCGATCAGCTCCTGGATCAGCGCGATCATGCCATCGACGTTCTCGGTGGCGCGCGGCTCTACGGTCGGCGATTCGCAACCCATGGCTTTCACATCTTCGGCGAACGAGCGGATGTTGGTTTCCACCAGGTCCGCCGTGCTGATTCCCGCCTGTTGCGCCCGCGCAATGATCTTGTCGTCGACATCGGTGAAGTTGCGGACGAAGGTCACCTCGTAGCCGCTGAACTTCAAGTAGCGGTACAAGACGTCGAAGGTTACCAAGGCGCGGGCGTGACCGATGTGCGAGCGGTCGTAGACGGTAACGCCGCAGACGTAGACGCCGACTTTGCCGGAAACCAGCGGCACGAACTCTTCGAGCCGGCCGCTCAGTGTGTTGTGGAAGCGAAGGGACATCGTTCAGGTTGCTATTCCTCTTCCTCTCTCAGCTTGGCCATAACCGACAGGTCTTCGAGCGTCGTTGTGTCGCCGATGGTCTCCTTGCCGGAGGCGATATCGCGCAACAAGCGGCGCATGATCTTGCCGCTGCGAGTCTTGGGTAGGGCGTCGGTAAAGCGAATGTCATCGGGGCGGGCAAACGCACCGATTTCCTTGGCGACGTGGTCGCGCAACTCGAGGCGCAACTGGTCGGTGGCCTTGTTTCCACCTTCGAGGGTGACGAACGCGGCGATGGCTTGTCCCTTCATGTCGTCGGGCCGTCCAACCACCGCGGCCTCTGCCACCAACGGATGACTGACCAGGGCGCTCTCGATCTCCATGGTACCGAGACGGTGTCCGGCGACGTTGACCACGTCGTCGACGCGACCCATGACCCAATAGTACCCGTCCTGGTCGCGCCGCGCGCCATCACCGGTAAAGTAGACGCCGTCGATGTGGCTCCAGTACTGTTGCACATAGCGGTCGGGGTCGCCGTAAATCGTTCGCAGCATCCCCGGCCACGGGCGTTTGACCACCAGGTAGCCGCCCTGGTTGTCGCCAACCGGCCCCCCCTCGCGGGTCACCACTTCTGCCGCGATGCCCGGAAATGGACGCGTCGCGGAGCCGGGTTTGGTCGGCGTGATTCCCGGAAGCGGCGAGATCATGATGCCGCCGGTTTCGGTCTGCCACCACGTGTCGACGATCGGGCACCGTTTCTTACCAATTTCTTCGTGATACCAGATCCACGCTTCCGGGTTGATCGGTTCACCCACCGAACCGAGCAAGCGCAGCGTCGACAGCTTGTGTTTGCGCGGCCAGTCGCGCCCCCATTTGATGAAGGCACGAATCGCCGTCGGCGCCGTATAGAAAATCGTCACACCATATTGGTCGACGATCTGCCAAAAACGGTCCGGCTCCGGGTAGTTGGGTGCCCCTTCGTAGATCACCGTCGTCGCGCCGTTGGCGAGAATACCGTAGACGACGTAGCTGTGGCCGGTGACCCAACCGATATCCGCGGTGCACCAGTACGTATCGCTTTCCTTGAGATCGAAGATCCACTTCGAGGTGATGTAGGTGTGCACCATGTATCCGCCGGTCGTATGCACGACGCCCTTCGGCTTGCCGGTCGTACCGCTGGTGTAGAGGATGAACAGCGGATGCTCGGCGTCGAGCGGCTCAGCCGGACAGTCGTCGCTGGCATCGTCCATCAACTCATGCCACCAACGGTCGCGACCGCCCTTCATCGGCACCGTCTCGCCCGTGCGTCGCACGACGACGACATTCTCCACCGAAGGGGCATCGCGCAACGCATCGTCGGCGTTGCCCTTGAGCGGCACGACGGCGCCGCGACGGTAGCCACCGTCGGCGGTGACCAAGACCTTGGCGTGCGCATCGTTGAGCCGGTCGCGCAGCGCCTCGGCGCTGAAGCCGCCGAAGATGACGCTGTGCATCGCGCCGATGCGGGCGCAAGCCAACATGGCAATGGCGGCCTCCGGAACCAGCGGCAGGTAGATGCCGACGCAATCGCCCTTGGCGATCCCGAGGTGTCTGAGAACGTTTGCGAACTTGCAGACCTCGCGGTGCAGGTCGTGGAACGTCAGCGTCCGGCTGTCACCCGTCTCGCCCTCCCAGATGATCGCCGCCTTGTTACGGCGGTTGGTCGACAGATGCCGGTCGATACAATTGTGCGCCAGATTGGTGGTCGCGCCGACGAACCATTTCGCGAAAGGCGGTTTCCAATCCAGGACCTTATTCCAGGGCGTAAACCAATCGAGCTCGGCGGCAATCTCTGCCCAGAAGGAGTCCGGATCCTTCTCCGCCAGCGCCACCTTTCGATCGTATTCCTGGCGCGAAAGGTTTGCCTGCCCGGCGAAGTCCGGATTGGGCTCGAAGACGCGTTGCTCGCGCAGTACTGATTCGATGTCTGCTTGCGACATTCTTCTACCTCTCGTTACCGCTCTCGCTACGGCCGCTCATGAGATCAATTATGAATTATCCGGCCCAGAAGTCCGCTCGTGACCATCAACACCTTCCGGTTCGGGACTGAATCAGATGCCCCAGCACGGATGCCGGGTCAAGGGTTATTCGGACCATTCCGGCAGCTCGAATTGCAGTCGTCGACCCAACCGTCTGAGGTCGCCAGTACATTGCCGAGCGCGATTCGGATCGCCGCCAAGGAGCGCATAATAGTCGTTTTGAATGCTCGATAGCTCGATCGGCAGACACAATCGTTCAGCGGCATCCAGCAAGGAGTGCGCGTGTTGGACGTAGCCGGGTGTATCGGCGACCGCCGTCCGTTTCAGACAGGCGCTCAGAGCGGATTCGAGACCGCGCGCTGCAACGCCGGTGTCGAGGCGGATACCCCAGCGCTCTGCCTCCTCGGCGATCGTTTGAGCTCGCGCCAACAGGTCCGGGGAGTCGCCGAGCGCCGCGATCGTTTGTTCGAAGCGCCGCTGCAGAACGAAGGTGGCAGCAACGCGCAGCTCGTCCGGCAAAGGTGCGCCGCTGCGGGCGAGAAAATCGATCAATCTGCGGTTGCGTTGGACGATGCGTTCATAGTCGGCGCTGCACTCGGAAAGGGCCTGCGCCGCTACGCGTTTCAGGATGCGCCGGCGCTCAAAGGCGAACACATCGCGCAGCGTGAACAGATTGCCACCGCAGAGGCTGCTCATCTGGTGAACCAGCTGGTCCGCCGAGCCGTCGAGAAACGCCGCCACGAGCGCGTCGCATGTCTGGACGAAGTCCTTCCCGGCAAACACGGCGCACTGCATTTCGTGGCCACCCAGGTGCAAGGTTGCATGGACGAATTCGTGGCTCTCCTCGGTCATCTGGGCAAGCACGTGCGTGCGACCGACAATCAGGGTGGCGGCGTCGTTCTTTTCCATATGGTGGTCGAGCCTCGTGAAGCGGCAGCCGTAGACACGCTGCTCGGCTGTCGGCGCTTCGAACAAGCCGTTGATGGCGTAGTTGGCAACCATGCGTCGGACATCGCTCACGGCGGGTTGTACGAGCGCTTGATACAACGCCGCACCGTCGACGTAGCGCGGCAGGTTACTACGCATCGGGGCGAGGTGTCGGAGAAACCCCGCTTCGAGGTCGGAACCCAAGGCCGCAGCCAGCTGAACGGCCCGCGCCGCATACGTCAGGACTTGCGTCGTCTCCAAACCCGATGGCTCGTCAAAGAACCAGCCGCAACTGGTGAACGACAGCAGACAGAAGCGCTGCATCTCGAGCAGTTGCCAGACTCGACTACGCTCCTGCGGATTCAGGCCGCGGCGGCACTGTTGCTCGATGAAGGCGTCGCGGTGCTGCGGATGTGGTTTCAGAACGACATCGACATAGGCGTCGCGCGCCGCCCAAACGTCGCTCAAGAGCCCCGCGCCCAGGCGCTCGAAGGACTCATCAATCTGATGCTTCAGCCAATCGAGGCTTTCGCGCAGCGGGCCACGCCAGGTCTGCTGCCAATCGTCGTTGCTGAGGCGACAGCCGCAATTGGCGCGCCAGCGTTCGATGCCATGAACGCAACTCCACGACGATCCGTTACGAATCTCGACCTCGTCACGGACGGGGTAGCGATCAAGATAGGCTGCATAGTTGGTGAGCCGTACACTGTGTTCGCGGCGGATCGCCTCGATTGCCGCCGCCAGGGCCATGTCGCCGAAACGGTGGTGATGCCCGTACGATTCGCCGTCCGTGGCGATGTGCAGCAGCGCCGGCTCCGGGTGGGCAAGTGCGCCAGCGACGAGCCGACGCGCCAGATCGTGGCCGTCGGTCAACAAACCGCCAAAGGCGACGCCGTGCGCCAGGCCGCCATTGTAAAAGAAAAGGATGATCGAACGGCCATTGCCGAGATCGCAACGGTACGGTCGTGTCGTATCCAGGTGGTCACCCGCCGGTTGCCAAGCACCTCCGGCAAGACGCACCCGCGACGCCTGTCCGGCTGCGAGGATCGAAAATCGAATGCCTTGTTCGGCGAGAGCGCGCAGCGAAGCCAGATCGACTGCCGTTTCCGGCAGCCACATGCCGTCAGGGCGGCGGCCAAAGCGATACACAAAGTCGGCGACACCCCAGCGGACCTGGGTACTGCTGTCGCGCGGCGTCGCCAGCGGCATGATGCAGTGACCGTAGACTTGCGCCAATGCGTTGCCGCGGCCGTAGTGCCGAAAGCCAGCGCGGTCGGCGGCCTGAATCGCGGCGTACGTGTCGGGCCGATGTTTTTCCATCCACGACAGCAGCGTCGGCCCAAAATTGAAGCTGATATGTTCGTAGTTGTTGCGCAAGCCAACAATCTGGCCGCGGTCGTTCAGTAGACGCGCCAGCGCGTTGGGAGCGTAACATTCAGCAGTGACGCGTTCGTTCCAATCGTTGAACGGCGCCGCAGACTCTTGGGCCTCAATGGCGTCGAGCCAAGGGTTGTCGCGCGGCGGCTGGTAGAAGTGCCCGTGTATGCAAACGAAGCGCTCTGCAGCTGCGGGCTCGGCCATCACCGCGCAAAGTAGGAGAATCAACCCCGCTAGGAAAGCTCCTTCTGACCAGTTCCGTGCTCAAGCCGACGCTGGAATGTCCTGAAAATTGGACACGCTGCACGCTGCCACGAACGTTCGGATCCAGACAAGCTCCCTAAATCAAACCCGATGTCACCTGGCATGGTGCGTGGTGTGAGGTCTCCGCTGAAGGGGGACGGTACGATGCAGCTGTTCTGGTATTTCGTCGGCAACCAGCGAAGCGGTGAATGCAGCGACGTCGTGGCAAGCTCCGACGAGGCAGCCTGCGAAGAGCAAGGCTGGCCGCGGGCGCAGTGCGTAGTGATCCGCGTCGGCAAGGTCGACGCCAAGGTAGCCTTCCGCATGCACCAACGAGCCGTCGCCACCGCCCTGCGGCCCGTGCTCTCGTAAGCTCCGAGCGGCATACCGATGGGCCGGGGTGCTGTCCCCCTTAGCCCTTGCGGCTCCACCTGGTGTTGTGTACACGGAACGTCAGCCGTAATGTCACCGGCAGGTGGGGCCGTAGCTCAGTTGGGAGAGCGCTAGAATCGCACTCTAGAGGCCGAGGGTTCGACTCCCTTCGGCTCCATTTTTCTATTACCGGATCGGGAAAGGCCACCGATCCATTGCGGCAGCCAATTCGGGAACGGTCTGGGACCCCAATCGGTATCGGGGTCCCAGGCTGTCCTCTCGGGTCAAAGTCAGTTGTCGTTCTTGTCGAGCAGATCGATGACCAGTTGAGTGCTGTTGTTACTGGCGTCGAGCGGCGTCATTTCCGGATCGCTCGGACCATGCGCGGCCAGGGTCACCGTACAGCGCTGCGGCGCGAACTTGTTGGGAGTGTCGATCGGGCCCTTGAAGGCGGTCGCGCTGATCTTGCACGTCTTCGCCGCGCCACCCTTGACGGTCACCGTATCACTCGAAGTTACCGGATCACAAATCGGTGTCCCGAGGGTTAGGCCGAGACACGTCGTGCTGGCGCTCAGCGAGATCGGATCTCCTGGGTTTTCCGCTGAAGGTCGGTAGTCGGCGTTGCCGATGGACGCCTTCAGTGTCTTGACTGCGGAGTCCTTGTGAAGAGGAATGTTCACCGCAACCGGTGGCGCACTCTTGATCGTCGTCTCGTGCACGGTGGGCGCGGCGTGCTCCGAATCATGCTTGTCGACAACGCTCAACTCGACCAAGGCAACGTTGTTCGACGGGCTGGGATCGTTGCTCCCGCCAGGAACCACAGCCGACGCAATGAACGCCAGGGTGCAGCGGGCCGGCGCCTTGAAGTTGAAACTGTCGAACGCGCTGGATTGGATGGTCACCGGTACCTTGGCTTTCTTGGTCTTGCCCGGCAGCACCAGCACGCTGCTGTCGGCAGCCGGGGTGCTCGGGTCGAAGTCCGGATCTCCGGCCACTCCCGCTGGGCAATCGCTTGCATCTACCGCCAGCGAAATCGTGCGACTGACGGCATCGGCGTTGCGGACTGTAATCGAAACCGTTTTGGTAACCGAGGTGGTTCCGGTCCCAATCGTTACACTCAGAGGTTTGCCCGCCAACGCCACAGCATCGACGTTCGGACAGCTCGCCGGCTGGCACTGACCGCTCTCACACGTATCGCCCAGGCAACCGTCGCCGTCGTTGCACAAGGTGCCGTTGCCCTTGGGTGGGTTCGAGCAGATTCCGGTAAGCGAATTGCAGGTTCCGACGTCGAAGCACTGGCCCAGCGATTGACATTGGACAGGGGTGCCGACACACGCCCCGCTCTGGCAGGTGTCGCCCGTGGTGCACAGATCTCCGTCGCTGCAGGTAGTCCCGCTCTGTGGCGTACAGGTGGAGGAGCCGCCAGGCATGTTGGTACAGTGGAAGCAGGTCTCAACCTTGCAATCGGCACTGCAGCCGTCGCCGCCCGTATTCCCGCCATCGTCGCAGCCCTCGCTGGGGTCGACCACACCGTTGCCGCAGACGAACGTGCACGGGGAACCCGGGGTCGGGCACTGCCAACCGGATTCAATCTGGCACGAAGCGCTGCAACCGTCGCCGCCCATCGCGTTGCCGTCGTCGCAGCTCTCACTGCTGTTGACGATCGAATTGCCGCAGACAAAGGAGCATGCCGCCCCTGGCGTCGTGCACTGCCAGCCGGACTCCGTATGGCAAGTCGCGCTGCAACCGTCGTTCGCCGTGGCGTTGCCGTCGTCGCAGGTTTCGCCGCTGTCGAGGTGCCCGTTGCCGCAGAGGTTGACGACGGTAACGAAGGGCGAGAGGCTGTTGACTTCGGCACAGATCTGATTCGCTATTGTATCCTGACTGACGGTGCGATCGACGAACACCACGGGTGTTCCCTCGCCGTGCAGGAAGCGCAACGATGTTTCCGGAACGGTAGTTCCGTCGATGATACCGTCATTGTCAGCGTCCGCGTAGTTGGTGCAGATGGTGATCGGCGGTGCAACCTCGGCGGTGGTGTGGATATCGAGAAACGTTGCTTGGTAGCCATCGACGGCGGTGACGAAGTTCGATGACAAGGCGCCGCTGACATTGGATGTCGCCGTCACCAAGGTCGAGCCCGGGGTGCCGATCGCGGCGAAGTCGATGTTTACAGAAACATCGACGGACTGGCCGTTGATGGGATTGAGGAAGGTAGTGCTGCTCGCCACGCTGACGTTCGCGCCACTTGGGGTCGCGACGGCTTGGAAGGCGTTCAACGTACCGCTGCCGGTAAAGCGCACATTGACCAGTGAAAGCGGACACTGCGGAATTGTGCTCGGCCCGTTCACGAAAGTGGCGGATCCAACCGATCCATCCACTGTATACGCGGCCAACGGGAGTGCCGCTGCCACACTGCCTGAGACGCTGAAGTTAGACGCGACGAATGAATCCGTCCCCAGGCAACTGGGCTCACTGCAAACGACATCGGTTATCCCACCTTGCGAATCGAATGCCCCGGTGAGAGCCCCGGCCAAGTCGATTGATTTGCACCATCCGGGCTGCTGCACTCCGGCGATTGTCTGCGAGAAGCAGACAGATCGTTGGACGGAGGTGCCAAAGTTCACGTCGGTGCCGAACATGTTGACCGTGGCATTGGTCCACGTGACCATCGAGCAGGCGGAAGTATCCGTCAAGGAACCGCCGTACACTTCGACAACCATCGCGCCGGTTGCGACCTGCAGGGCCCGCACCGGCGAAAGCATGATCGCTTGAGTCAAAAGGAAGGATAGACCGATCAGTGGCACCAGGCTCCTGCGCATTGTTTTCTCTCCCTATGGTTATCGTTCGAGCCTGGATTCGCATCAGCCAGCCTACGGCAAGCGATAGCCCCAATCGCATCTGCAAGCGACGGACGTTGCCCCCATTCAAAACTGACTTGCTGCTTCCCTGCCCCGCTTGGCTTATGCGCTGCCGCCGCAGACGTTGTCAAGCTTCGCGCTCGCAATCAAACTGAGACAGTACCCTCTCGACGCTCCTTGTTGGTGACGCCCCAGCTGCAACGCAACAGTTTGCAGGCGACCGCGGACACCCGGCCGCCGGGACCAGACTTCATCGCTGGCGAAGACGCCTTTCGATCTGTTACTCGCTGCGAACGTTGTTGGCAGGGCAATCAGATCGAACGGGGTGGTAGCGTCTTCGCCAGCAATCTGAATTCACCTGTGGGTGCACCGATCGTCGATTGGTAAACATTCCTTTGTGCTGCCTGTCTTCCAGATCGATTCACAATCGTTCCGGTTCAGGCATTCGAACCGGCGCTGCCTATTGACCGCACGGCTGATCTTGCACGCATTGTAACCCATGAGCAGGAGGCGTGCCGCGCGCTACGCAATCACGGCCAAGCAGCCGGTTGCGCCAAAGGTAGCGACACTGGACTGACGGAATCTTCGACAGAGGTGGAATCGCAGCGCTCGCGCAGACCGTCGCAAAGTTGAATCGATCGTCTGAGCGATGTGGAGTCCTGACAAATGTCACTCCGGATCGGTTACAGCTCGCAGCCGCCACGACGCGACGCATCGAGCCAACGCGAACTCTATGCGTCGCCCGTCTGCTGGAAGAGGCGCACGAGCTCGTCACCGAGCTCGTTCACCGTGTTCGGCTTCAAGATCACCGCACGTACGCCGAGTGCCTGTGCACGCGCTTCGTCCTCCGGCCGCGCATATCCTGTGGTCAGCAGCACCGGAACGTCCGCCCGTACGCGCCGCAGCTCCTCTACCAGCTTGAACCCCGGCAGCCCCGGCATCGCCAGGTCGCTGACAACCACATCGAACTCATGCGGCCGGTCCCTGAAACGCCGCAACGCTTCGCGCGGATCGCTGCAGCCCTCCACCTGATACCCCAAATTTCCGAGCACGCGCGCAATCAGCACGACCAGCATCTCGTCGTCGTCGACGTACAACACCCGCTCGCCTCGCCCGCGTTGCGCCGGGCGCAATCCGGCTTGGGCCGGCGCCACCGCAGCCCCGGCCGCCGGAAAGTAGAGCTCGAACGTCGATCCCTGGCCAACTGTGCTGTGTACCGACACCGCGCCCCCGTATCCTTGCATGATCCCGTGCACCACAGACAGCCCGAGCCCCGTCCCCTGCCCCACCGGCTTGGTGGTGAAGAAGGGATCGAAGATGCGCGCCATCGTCGCCGCGTCCATACCGCTGCCAGTGTCGCTCACGTCCAACCGAGCATATCGCCCGGCCTGCAATTTCGGCGTCGCCCGGGCCGACTCGGCATCGACGTCTACCGCTTGCAGCCGCAAGCAAATCCTTCCGCCGCCAGCACCAATCGCGTGTGCTGCATTGGTCGCCAGATTGACAATGATTTGCTGAATTTGGCTAGCGTCGGCGGCCACAGGTGGTACATCGCCGGCGAGCTCGGTGCCGATTCCGATGGTGGCCGGAAGTGTGGGACGTAGCAGCTCCAGAGCTTCCTCGACAATCGGTCGCAGCTCGACGATCTCACGCTTTGGTTCATGGCCGCGGCCGAAGGCAAGGATGCGTCGCACCACGTCGGTGGCGCGCCTGCTGGCTTTGGCGATCTCGCGCAAGCTTTTCTGGGCCGGATGATCCGAGGGTACGTCGTCGGCGGCGAGCCTGGTGTTGCCAGAGATCGCCAGGAGGATGTTGTTGAAGTCGTGCGCGATGCCACCTGCCAGGGTACCCAAGGCTTCCAGTTTCTGCGTCCGCAGCTGCGATTCCTCCATCTGCTTACGCTCGGTGATGTCGAGGTAGATACCGGTCATGCTCCGCGGACGTCCGGTCTGGTCACGATCGACACGTCCCTTTGACAGCACCCAACGTTCGCCGCCATCAAGGCGCAGCACGCGGTGCTCGGCAACCAACTCATCCGTCGTGCCACGGATCAGTGGCTCGGTGCTGGTCACGATGCCGGCGAAATCTTCCGGATTGACGAACGAAACAATGTTCGCCATGTGGCCGGCGCCGATTTCGGCGCGGCTACGACCCCAAATCGCCAGCGACGCATCGTCCCACCACAGCACATCCTTCTCGAGGTCCCACACCCACGTACCCATGCCCCCGGCCTCCAGCGCCGCGAGGAGCTGCGCCCGCGACAGGCGCAGCTCCTCTTCGGCCTGTTGGCGCGCCGTTACATCGCGATCGTTGCCACGATACCCCTGAAACTCGCCGTTCGGGCCGATCACAGGCACGCCGCTGCTCTCGAGAACGATGCGGCGACCGTCCTTGTGCAAGGCTGTGTACCGTAGTCCAGTGAAGGGTAGCCGTTGCAGGGTTATTTCCGCCAAGATCTTTCCCAAACGCAGGGCTTCGTCGCTCGGCATGAACTCCAAAGTCGTGTGCCCGCACAGCTCGTCCGCCGCGTAGCCGCGTAGACTGGCCCCCTTCGGGCTCATGAATGTCCAGCGCCCGGCGCTATCGACTTCCCAGATCGCGTCGAACGACGTCTCGATTAACGCCCGATAGCGCTCCTCACTCTGATAGCGCTCGGTGATATCCAGATGGGTTCCGACCAACCGCAGCGCTCTGCCGGCCGCGTTGCGTACCACCAAACCGCGCGCGAGAACCTTGACGTAGTGGCCGTCTTTGTGGCGCATGCGAAACTCGGCTTCGTATGCAGCCGAGCGACCCTTCACCGCATCTTCCACTTTGAAGAGCGCCGGGCCGACGTCGTCAGGGTGGATCAAGCGCTTCCAGGTGTCGACGTGGGCCTCGAGCTCATGCTCTTCGTAGCCGAGCATCGACTTCCAGCGCGGCGAGTAGTAGACCGCGTCGCTCTGCAGGTCCCAATCCCACAACCCGTCGGTTGCACCGCGCATCGCCAGGCGAAATCGTTCTTCGCTCAGATACAAAGCCTGCTCGGCGCGCTTGCGGTCGGTGGTGTCGGTTACAATGCCACACCAGAGAGTGGATCCATCCGGCTCAATCTCAGGCACCGCGTTGCACTCGAACCAATGCTCGACCGCATCGCGGGTAGTGAAACGCAGCTCGTACCTCCAAGGAGTGTGGGCGCGTGCGGCTGCCGCATAGCTCGCAAGCACAGCGCGTGCGCTTTCAGGGTCCAGCAAGCCAAGCACGCGTCCCACGCCGTCACGCAACGCATCGCTGTGGATTCCGCAAATCTCTTCGATGCCGGGCGAGACGTACTCGAAATGCGAGCTACCATCGTGGCCCTGGCGAAATGCATACACCAGACCGGGAGCTCTGGCCGCGATTTTCGCCAGAATTCGTGTCTGCGAATCCATGGCCTCGGCGGCGCGCCGGCGGGCACGGTGCAGCATCTCGTTGAGGATGCTCGCTAGAATGCCGGCGAGCACCAGCAAGGCCAAGCGCACTTCATCAATCGGCTTCGTGAGGGCGAAGCTGTGCTCGGGATTGAGCAAAAAATATCTTGCGCCGGCGGCGCCGAGCAGGGTCGCAACCAGCCCCGGTCCGAATCCACCGATGTAGGCACTGAGAAGCACCGGTAGGAGGAAGATGATCAGCGCCGGCTCGGAATCGATATCGCTGGACAGGGCCACACGAATGGCCAACGTGACGAAGGTCACGGCAACCGCCAAGCCGTACGCCATAGCGGTGTGGCGCGCGCCGGAAGCCGATCGCCTCAACTGCGCGCGCGCGGGATCAGTTGTCGTGTCGGTTCCGATCATAACAATCGATCCAAAAGCAGGAACCGTGCCTCACACGCGGCGTGCACTGCAGTCGCCCCCCCAGCGAATCGAAGATCCCCCTTACATCGGCGCCAGGGGGGTTCGGCGGAAGAACGACAAAAGCGACGACATCGACCAAGGCGGGCTGCGGCGGGTCATATCGGGCCCTGATAGACTTCGGCGAAGCGCATTCCGGCTTCGGGCGCGACGCTCATGTTGGCGACACGATCCGTCTTGACACAGACCACGGTGGGGAGCTGGCTTTCCTGTGCCGCCGCGAGCGCCTTCTCGACGCCCTCCAAGCTGTCGGCGTAGATGCCCTCGCATCCCAGGCCTTGCGCGACGATGTCCCAACGCACCGTCCCCATTGCCGTTCCGAAGGTGCGGCCATAAAGCATCTGCTCGTTCGGCTCTTCCATGGTCCACGCCCCTTCGGCAAAGACGACGGTGATCAGCTTGGCCCCTTCGCGCACCGCCGATTGCATCTCCATGAAGTGAAAGCCAGCCGCGCCGTCACCGGTCACACACACGACCGTACGATCCGGGTTACCGAGCTTGGCACCAAGCGCCGACGGTATGCCGGTGCCGAGCATGCCGAGCTCGAGGATGTTGAGGTAGGATCGTGGTCGCGTCGGCGGCAAAAACCAGTGCGCCCACAGTGAGGTGAAGCCGCCATCGACGGCATAGATGGCGTCGCGACCAAACCTGCGGCCGATTGCCCGCATGACTTGCACCGGATGTAGGCCCGGCCCGCTCCAGGCGTCGACCACACCCATCTGGTCCTTCCACCAAGCCGCTCCTGCCGTACGGCAACGCTGCAAAAACTCCGACGTGCTCGCGCCGACGGCGGGCGACCCGAGCCGCTGCAGCAAGCGCTCGATAGTTGACCGGGCGTCGGCAACGATTCCTAAGGCGAGGGGTCGAGTCACGCCGATATGCCGTGGGTCGACGTCGACTTGGATCACCTTCTGCTTTGCCGAATCACCCCAGTACTTGTCGAACGGCAGGTCGAGATTGCCCAGACGCGAACCGACGACCAGGACGACGTCGGCTTCGCGTTTGGCGACATCGCCGCCCGCGCCGATGCCGTACAGCCAATTCGGATGATCGTTGGGAATCACCGCTCGCCCCGACATCGAAGAGATCACCGGACAACCAAGCCGTTCGACCAGCGCCAGAATCGCCACGCTGCCACCGGCTCGGTCGACACCCGACCCGGCAATGACCAGCGGCCGCTGCGCCGAGGACAGGAGGTCGGCGATTTCAGCCAGCTGTCTTTCGGATGCTTCCGGCAACAGCGGGCGATAGCTCGATGCCGGCAGGAATTGCAGCGCCGATTGCGGACCGCTGGCGTACATGACGGGAGCCGGTACTTCGATCTGCACCGGTCCAGGGCGGCCGTTCCACATCTCGCGGAAGGCCATGCGCGTGACCTCGGCGATGCGTTCCCAGGCGAAGATCGGCCCGCCCCACTTCACTGCTGCCTTGTAGATGTCGAGCTGATCTTGGCCCTGGAAGGTCGATGGCGGTGATGGGTAGACGATTCCCAAGCGATGCTGCGAGGTGATGGCAATGAGCGGCACACCCTCGTGTCGCGCCGTGATCACACCCGAAAGCAGGTTGGCTGAACCCGGGCCGGGGTTGCCGATGACCGCCGCCACCTGGCCCGTGGTTTTGTACAACCCTTCGGCCATGTGCGCACCGGCAGCCTCGTGACGGAACGGCACCAGACGGATCCCGACGGCCTCGAGCGCTGCCAAGAACGGGTCAATCTCAGGCGACGGAAGCCCAAAGACGAATCGAACCCCCTCCGCCGCTAAACATTGAGCCAGTACCTGCCCGCCAGTCAGATCAGCCATCATCCCTCCCTTTGCATGCTCTGATGAAACTCGGGGTCAACTTCACCGAGCACGGCAGCAAGTTGCGAGCCTTCCCCTGAGTTTACCTGTGCGGGGCCCTCCCCCCCTTCAGCAGCACCCGGTCGTACTAACTCTGCGACCACCGGAGGCGTTCGGCTACCCAAATCGGTTGTCTGATTCGCAAGCTTGGAAAGCGGCGGCGAGGCGTTTCGCGACTCGGCAACTACGAACGTCCTGCCAAGATCGGCCTTCGCCTTGCTTGAATCCGGCAGTGTTCCGCCTACGGCAGCCACGATACGATCCATATGGATACCGACGATTCCCGAGCCCGGGCTCATTCCTTTCTTTGTGGCCGCATCGCCTCTGCGTGAGAATTATTATGCATGGCGCAAGACCGATCATTTTTCTAAATCTGTTGTGCTTGAATCGAGGAGGAGAACGTATGCGTACAAAACTCGTGGCAGTGGCAACGACTCTGGTGTTGGTTGCTTGCAATGGCGCGGCCTTCGCTGAAGCACCCGCCGCGACCGCACAGCCGGAGCGCGGCGAGCAGCTCTATGGCGAGTTCTGCTCCAGCTGCCACGGCAAGTATGGGCGCGGCGACGGTCCGCTCGCGGCCGACCTCAAGCAGCCGCTACCCGATTTCACCGACTCGGCCCGCTATGCCGGCCGCACCGATGAGGACATTGCCAAAGGCTTGATGGCCGCCTCGCACGGGCCGATGTCCGTCGCCAGCATCCTCAAGCCGGAGGCCCTGAAAGCCGCCATTACCTATATTCGCAAGCTGTCGACGCCCGGAAAACATGTAAGCGTTTTGGCGGGACGCGACATCTACAACGCCGCCGGTTGCTGGGGATGCCACGGACAGCAAGGCGACGGTCACGGGCCGGTGTCCGAAGCCCTCGTAGACACCAAGCCGCGCGATTTCACCTCTCCCAAGTTCGTCGTCGACGGACACGAGGAGGAAATCGCCCGTTCGATCTCGCTTGGCGCCGAGAAGGCTATTCATGGTTCCAAGTACATGCCGGAATGGTCGTCGCGTTTGACGCCGCAGCAGATTCGCGACGTCGTCGAGTACATCGGGACCTTCAAGAAGCACTGACGCAAGGACCTTCTATCTTGTCGCCGCCGGGTGCGACGCGCTAGAGGCGCTGCAGATGTCCGATCGCTGGCGTGGTGCGTTGTGCGGAATTGGTGCGGCGGCCCTCTTCGGCCTAAGCGCTCCGATCGCCAAACTGCTGGTGCCGCAGGCCGGTCCAGTGGTGCTGGCCAGCCTCCTCTACCTCGGCGCCGCCAGCGCTTTGTGGATCGTCCGCGTTTCGACCGCCACTCAACCGCAGACGGAGGCGCCGCTGCGACGAACCGATCTGCCTTGGTTGGGTGGCATCATTCTTACCGGCGGCATGCTCGGCCCCGTGCTCATGCTGGTGGGCTTGGCGCGCGTCTCAGCGCTCACCGGCTCGCTGCTCCTCAATCTCGAAGCGCCGTTCACGATGCTCCTGGCCGTCGCGCTATTCGGCGAGCACATCGGCAAACGCGCCACAGTTGCCGCAATTCTGATCTGCATTGGCGCGGCGCTGCTCGGCGACTACGGCAGGCTCTCCGCCGAGACCCTGGGCGTTCTTTGCATCTGCGCAGCCTGCATCGCCTGGGCAGTCGACAACAACCTGACGCAGCGCCTGTCGCTCCGCGATCCGCGCGCCATTGTCTGCTGGAAGGCGAGCGCCGCCGGCCTCGGCAATCTCCTCATCACCTACGCCTTGGGAGAGCCCCTGCCGCAAATGCGCGTCGTTGCGGCGGCCCTCGTGCTGGGTGCCCTTAGCTACGGCGTGAGCATCGTCCTTGATACCTATGCGCTCCGCCTGATCGGTGCAGCCCGCGAAGCAGCGTTTTTTGCCACGGCACCGTTCTTCGGCGCGGCAACCGCGACGCTGATCTTTGGTGATCCGGTTGGTTCGCGCCAGGCAGCCGCCGCGCTGCTCATGCTCGGCGGCGTCGTCGCGCTATTCCTGGAACGCCACAGCCATGCGCACGAGCATCGCCCGCTGACGCACGAGCACGCCCACACGCATGATGAGCACCATCAACACGTCCACGACGAACGCGTCGACGGCGCGCACAGCCACCCACACACCCATGCACCGACGCGACACGTGCATCCGCACGTCTCCGATCTGCACCACCGACACGACCACTGAGCGCCGCTTTTATTGACCCCGGGCCTGGTCGCTGGCAGAAGCGACTCAGCTGTACATTTCGCGCTGCGCAGGAGGTACGATGCAGTCAACCACGACACGTCACGAGGACCCGTCGGGCAATCATTTCCGCTTCCACATTCCGCATACGCACCTGGCGTCGGCTTTCGGTGACGGCTGGTTCGGAGTACGCGCCGAGTCCTTCGCGCGCTTTTTCGGCACCCCGACGTTCTTGGTGGGACAGACAATCATCGTCGCCATCTGGATCAGCCTCAACGTTGCCGGCTTGACGCAATTCGATCTCTATCCCTTCATCCTGCTCAACCTGGCGTTCAGCCTGCAGGCCGCTTACGCGGCGCCGCTCATCCTGCTTGCACAAACCCGTCAAGCCGATCGCGACAAGGCCCATGCCGACGCCGATGCGCGGCACCGTGAAGACCTGGCCAAGGCCAGCATCGAACGCCAGGATCTCGCCGCGCAATATTCGGCGCAGACCCTCGAGCTGTTGCGCCAGAACACGCAACTGACTCAGATTACCCAGGAGCTCAGTCAGCGCATCGACAAGCTGACCAACGAGATCCACCAGCGCGTGCTGGCCGGATAGCGCCGCACCCGCAGGAAGCAGCAGAGCCTGTGAGCCGGCTCACACGACGCGCAGTCGTGCCACCCATTCCGCAAACGCTTGCAGGAAGCGCTGCAACAGCTTGCGTGTCGGCTCGTCGGTGAGACGTCCCTGCGCGTCGAACTTCTCGTGTGCCTTGGCCACCAGGACCTCAGGCTGCAGCATCGCATACGTCTGCGTTGCCAACAGACTCTGACGCAACTGCAGCTGGGCGCGAGCCGTGCCGAGGCTACCGGGTGAGGCACCCATGATCGCCGCCGGCTTGCCGCTCAAGACCGATTTTCCCGGCGGTCGCGAGGCCCAATCGATTGCATTCTTCAGCGCTCCGGTCATGCCGAAGTTGTACTCGGGCGAGGCGAACAGCAAGGCGTCGGCCGATTGAATGGCCGCTTTGAAGCTGCGCACGGTCTCCGGGTCTCCGCGCGCCTCGAGGTCCTGATCGAAGAGTGGAAGATCTCCGAGCTTGGAGAAGATCTCTATCTCCATTCCCGCCGGCGCCATATCGACGGCCGCACGCAGCAGCCAGCCATTGTAGGAAGCAGCACGCAGGCTGCCGACGATGCCAAGAACACGGATGCTCATTCGCTACCTCGCTGGCGACGATAACGGCGAATCAAGGCGTTGGTCGAGCTGTCGTGGCGCAGCTCCGGCTCGCCCGCGCCTTCGAGCTCGGGAACGATGCGCTGTGCCAACGCCTTGCCAAGCTCGACCCCCCATTGATCGAACGAATTGATGCCCCAGACCGCGCCTTGCGTGAACACGCTGTGCTCATAAAGCGCCACCAGCTTGCCCAGCGTCTCCGGGGTCAAACGCTCGGCCAACAGAGTGGTCGTTGGGATGTTGCCCTCGAATACGCGGTGCGCGACCAGCGCTTGCGGCACGCCCTCGGCGCGCACTTGATCGGCCGGCTTACCGAAGGCCAAAGCCTCGGCCTGCGCGAAGACGTTGGCCATGAGCAGGTCATGATGGCGACCGACGGAGTGCAGCGGTTTCGCGAAACCGATGAGATCGCAGGGGATCAGCTTGGTCCCTTGGTGAATAAGCTGATAGAACGAATGCTGCCCGTTCGTCCCCGGCTCGCCCCAATACACCGGGCTCGTCTGGTAGTCGACGACGCTGCCGTCGAGTGTGACCTGTTTACCGTTCGACTCCATCGTCAGCTGCTGTAGGTACGCCGGGAAGCGCTTCAGGTATTGCTCGTACGGAAGCACCGCCACCGTCTGCGCGCCGAAGAAGTTGTTGTACCAGATCGACAGCAACCCCATCAGCACCGGAATGTTGCGCTCGAACGGAGTGCTGCGGAAGTGTTCGTCGACAGCGCGAAAGCCGTCGAGCATGGCTTGGAATTGCTGCGGCCCGATGGCGATCATCGTCGACAAACCGATGGCCGAATCCATCGAGTAGCGACCGCCGACCCAGTCCCAGAAGCCAAACATGTTGCCAGTGTCGATCCCGAACTTGGTCACCTCAGCGGCATTCGTCGACACGGCAACGAAGTGCTTCGCTATCGCCGATTCATCCCCCAGTGCCTGCAAACACCACTGTCGCGCTGTGCGCGCGTTGGTCATCGTCTCCAGCGTCGTGAAGGTCTTCGACGAAACGATGAACAGCGTTTCCGCCTGGTCGAGATCGTGCGTAGCCTCGACGAAGTCGGTGGCGTCGACGTTCGAGACGAATCGGAACGTCAAGGCGCGACGGCTATAGAAGCGCAACGCTTCGTAGGCCATCACCGGACCGAGATCGGAACCGCCGATGCCGATGTTGACGATGTTTCGAATCGGCTTGCCGGTGTGGCCGCGCCAGTTGCCGTTGCGAATCCGTTCGGCGAAGGCGGCCATGCGCTCGAGCACCGCATGGACCTGCGGCACGACGTTCTCGCCGTCGACGACGATCGTCGCACCCTTCGGGGCACGCAGGGCGACGTGCAGCACGGCGCGCTGCTCGGTGACGTTGATCTTCTCGCCGCCGAACATGGCATCGATGCGGCGGCGCAGACCGGACTCTTCCGCGAGACCGATCAGCAGCCGTAGCGTTTCTTCGGTCACCCGATGCTTCGAGTAGTCGAAGTAGAGGCCGAGTGCTTCGAGCGCGAAGCGTTCGCCGCGCCGAGGATCCTCGGCAAACAAGGTCCGCAGGTGGACCGTGTGCAGCTTCTCGAAGTGCGCCTGCAGGGCCCGCCAGCTTGGGCGCCGTGTGAGCGGAAGGATGTCCACCGGTGGTCCGTCGGCGCTCAACCGGCTTTGCGCAGGCTCGCGCTCTTGTCGTCGAGGACGGCGAGTAGAGCGTCCCACGACTTCACGAAGGCTGCCGCACCGTCGCTCTGCAGTTTCGCCGCCACGCCGGCGATGTCGACTCCAGCCGTGCGGATCTCGCTAAGCGTCGGCTCGGCGTCGCCGCCGTCTGCCGTCAGCAAGTGATTCAGCGTGCCGTGATCGGCATAGGCGTGCAGCGTCTTCTCCGGCATCGTATTGACCGTATGCGGTGCGGCGAGCGCTTCAATGTAGAGAACGTCCGGTGCCTTCGGGTTCTTCGTCCCAGTGCTGGCCCAAAGCAAACGCTGCGAGCGCGCCCCCATGTTGATCAGACGCAGCCAGCGGTTCGACGCAAGAAGCTGGCGATAGGCGCGGTATGCTTGCTTCGAAACCGCGATTCCGAGATGGTCTTCCAAGGACGCCTGGACCTTGCCGGCGACCGCTGGGTCCCAGCGGCTGACGAACAGCGAGGCAACCGACGCAACGCGTGGATCGAGTCCAGCGGCGATCCGGCGTTCGATGCCGCGCGTGTAGGCCTCCGCCGCCGCCAGGTACTGTTCTGTGGAGAAGAGCAACGTGACGTTGATCGGCACGCCGGCGAAGATCGCCTCTTCGATTGCCGGCAGTCCTTCCTTCGTTCCGGGAATCTTGATGAACAGGTTCGGCCGTCCGGCGCGACGGTAGAGCTCCTTCGCCTGAGCAATGGTTGCCGCCGAGTCGTACGCCAGCTTCGGCGACACTTCGAGCGACACCCACCCGTCGACGCGATCCGTGCGGTTGTGCACCGGACGGAACAAATCGGCGGCGCGTGTGAGGTCGTCGAGCGCCAGCGCGAAGAACAAATCTTCCCCGTCGATCCCGGCTGTGGTCTTCGAGCGAATGTCGCCGTCGTACTCGTCGCCACTACGCAAAGCTTGATCGAAGATGGTGGGATTCGAGGTCAGACCGGTTACCGCCAGCTCGTCGATGTATTTCTTGAGCGTGCCGCTGTTGAGCAAGGCGCGGGTAATATTATCGAGCCAAATGCTTTGACCGGCGTCATGCAGCTTCTGATTCGGATTCATTTTCCCTCCTGCTGTTCGGGCGACCTAACCCCGGGCTGCCTCCCGACTCGCATCGACTTCTCATCGCTACTCTTGCACTCTTAGACAACGACGGCCAGTACTCTGCAAGATGGCGAACGACCCGCTTTCATCGAGGCTGACGATTTTCTTCGGCTCGCACGCCGCGCCTCTGGTATAGGAGGCTGCACACGACATGGCGCTGATCTTCGACATTGAAACGATCGCTGACCTCTCGCCCGCGAATCGCGGTGCAGTAGAAGCTCTGGCCGCTGGCCGCGAGATGTCGCCCGACCACTACGGGGCGCTCTGCCCGCCTCTGGCGCGCGTCGTTTGCATCGCCTGGTTCGATAGCGCCAGCAATCAACTGGGCGCCGCGTTCGACGCGCGTCTGCTCGGTACCCCCGCACCGGCCAGTGTCGAAATCGTAACCGCTGACGACGCAGCGCTTGGCTGTCGACTCGACGCCTGCGGCGATGAAGCGCAGCTGCTCGAGTCGTTTGCAGCCCGTCTCGAAACGCACGTCTCCGGTAGCGAGCCACAAGTCGTCACGTTCAACGTCCGCGGCTTCGATCTACCGGTGCTCGTACACCGGTCGCTGCGCTGTGGCGTTTCCCGTGGTCGCAGCTTGCTGCTGAAGCTGCTGGCTGAAAATCGCTACCGGCCGATGTTGCACATCGACTTGATGGATACCCTAACTTTCTTCGGGGCGACGTCGCGCTGGCCCCTCGCAGCGTACGCCATCGGTTACGGGCTGCCGTCACCGAAAGGTGAAATGGACGGCTCCCAGGTCGGCGCGGCGGTCGCCGGCGGAAAGATCGTCGATGTCGCCCGCTACTGCGCCGGCGACGTCTGGGCGACGGCCGAGGTCTACCGCAAAGTCCGCGAGGTCGACGGCTGGCTGCCGGGCAAGACGTGAGACGACGCTCACTTGAGGACGAGCTTGCCGGTGATCGCGTCGCGCTTGAAGCGCCAGTTGAACATGTCGGTATCGGGACCGATCTGGATGCTCATCGTCATGCTCAAATTGTCGCTGCCGATGAACTGCGACAGATCGCCGTCCTTGGCCGTCAAGCTAACCGACGTCGAGCCGTCCGGGCGGCCGGCAACCCGCAGCTTCGTGTAGAAGTTGTCGACGATCCCCTTGAACGTTCCGTACGACCCGAGGTTCTGCACCTGGCCAAAGTCGAAGACCTGTTGATCGCTACCGTCATCAAAGCGAATCCGCATCGGACCGGTATGCGATTTGGCATGGGTCATACGCGCCGACAGGTAAACGCGGCTGCCGACGCCGGCAATCGGCGTCATACGCGCCAGCCGCCGGACGAAGGTTTGATTGCCGAAGCTCAGCTGCGTACCGTTGAGATCGGCGACCGTACCGGAAGCCAGCTCGACGTTTGAATCGTTCAGTGTGCCGTCGACTGTAACAGCGTCGGTCGGCAGCGCCCCCGGCGTAGCAGCGAGGCTGATCAGGTACCGGCCTTCGATGGCGCGCGGTATGGTGATGCGCACTTCGCCGATCATGTCGTTGTCGAAGTCGCCTTGCACGTAGGTAGCGTTGGGGATCGAGCTGCTGTTCTTGTTGATGGAGTTGCCGTCGGGATCGGTGATCACCAAGTCGACCGGGCCTTCGGCGTGGACGGTCATATTCAACGCCGGGTTGTCGGCGACCCAGACCTCCAGGCTGTGATCCGGATTGCCTCCGTTGTAGTTGCAGCCCGACTGGAAAGTGATGCGCGAACCGTCGCCGCTGAGCTTCGGGGCGATGTTGGCGCAGCCGGCGCTGTCGGTGACTTGCGTGAAGGTCTTGCGCGTTCGGTTGTACAACAGGATCTCACCGTTGTGGTCGGGGTTGCCGCCGGTGATGTCGTAGCCGGCGAGAAAGGCGATCCACTTGCCGTCGTCGTTGATGGTTGGGGCGTCGCCATCGAACGGACCGCTCGGTGTTGCGGTGACGATGGTCAGGTAGCCGGTGCGGTTGCGCAGATAGATGGCGCTGGCGAAGTCGGGGTTGAGCCCTCCGACGTTGCTCGAAGAGATGAACGTGATGAAGCGGCCGTCACCGCTGACTTGCGGCAGATCGGTTTCGCCATCGCCGTTGTTGTCGATGGTAATCTGCGACAGATCGTGTTGCGTCACGTCGTAGACGAACAGCTCCTGACTGAAATCGGCGTTGTGGCCGGTGAGGTCGCTGGTGGAGACGAACGCGACCACCGTGCCGTCGCCGCTCAGCGCCGGCGTGTGGCTTTCGCCGTCGCCATTGGGATCGACGCTCAGTGCGATGTTGCCGCTGCGATTGAAAAGATAGACTTCATTGCTGAAGTCGGAATTGCGGCCGCGCAAATTGCTGGTGGTTTCGAAGGCGACGCGTTTGCCGTCGCCGCTGATCGCCGCCAGCTCGCTCGAGCCATCGCCGTTCTTGTCGCGTGTCAGCTGCTGGAAGTGCCGGTGTTTGGTGTCGTAGCGGAAGATGTCGTCGCTGCCGTCGGCATTGCGCTTGGTGTAATCGGCGCTCGAGGTGAAAGCGATATAACGCCCGTTGGTCGAAATCACCGGGTCGCTGGCGCCGTCCGATGTGATGGCGGTGAACTTGTTCAGCAGCATGTCGTAGCGCAGCACGTTGAAGCCGAACGGATTGACCCCGCCGGGATTGTACGATGAGCCAAAGACCACGTAACGTCCGTCGCCGCTGATCGTCGGCCCGGAGTTGAAACCACCGTTGGTGACTTGAAAGATTCCGGCCGACACCGCCGACACCTGCCACGTCAACCCGGCAACCAGCATCAACGAACGCCAAGCGCAGGTCGCCGCCCTGCCCCCACCACGCACAAGTTTGCTCATGTGGGATGTATTCTCGCCGTGGCCACGCCCGTGTCAATAAAGAAAGGGGTGGTCTTCTTCACGGTCCAACTGTCTCAGTTTGCCTGCAAATCGACACGGTGTCTTCCAGCAGCCCCTCCCATTCCTTTGGCGCGATGCGGGAGATGCCGGAACAGCGCTCGTCGACCTACTGCGGCAGCTGCCCTTCCCACGCCCAGTCGCCGGTGCCGCCCTGCACGTCGCGGTAGGTTCCGCTGAAACCTTGCTTGTCAATGTGGCCGTCGAAGCTGGCGGCGTAGTTGCCAGCATCGTCGGTGATCGTGCCGCTGACCAGCTTACCGTCGACCTTGCCATTGACCTTGCCGCTGCTCAGCAGCGGCGAGTCGATCACCATGATGCGCCCGGTAAGCGAGTTGTCGTCGCCGCGTTTGACGTCGAGCGACCAACGTTGTGTCGGCCTCTTCGCCACCTCGTTAGGAACCCAACCGCCGCCGCCACGCAGATCGGTGGCGGTGATGGCAGCGGCTTCCGCTTGTGGTGCAGGCGCAACGACCACGGCGCCGTCGGCCTCCACAGGCTGCTCGACAGGTGCCGGCGCATCCGCCTGAGCAAGAGCAACTTGCAGCAAGAGTGTGATGCTTACAGCAGTGACAATGGCGTTGGTCATCTTCATTCTCCTGGATGCTTCGGGCCCATCCTACTCGAATCGCAACGTTCGCAACCTACGTCCCTGTGCCCCCATTCTTGGTTTCCAACTTGGCTGACCAAGACATTCGTCGCGCGGGTACCGCCATAGGTGACGCCACCTATCCGGTATCGGTCGCCATAGAAGCGGGCGTTGAGCTTGAGCTGATCTTCCTGCGAGATGCCATTCCCCCCCTTGGGCGGTATCAACCAGCGCCTGTGCCACTTGGACTCGCGGTAAGGGGGTACCCTTCCGGTTGAGCGTACGAGCCAGCATCCACGGGCGGCCTATCGTGTGCTTTCAGAACGAAGACCCTTCGGTCCGGCTCGACCTGGAAGGTTATGTGGCCCCGGAACCACCCCGTCCTGATGTAGTCAGGCGGGAGACCCGCGATTCGATATGCAACTCCGACCTTCCCGACCTCGACGGTGAGATCATCGTTCTCGTAGAGAAACGATATCGCTTCGGACGGGTCAGCGACGTATTTGACTTCCCCGACCCGAATCACGATTGGGTCGCGCGAGTTATTGAACACGTGAATCCATGGCTTAACCGAGCATCCCCACACGACTGCCGATGCCAGGACCACGACTAGGGCGACGAGCCGGCGATTCATCGGTCACCTCGCGACCTTTCACCACGGCCAACTACGCGGAGGTACAGACAGCGGTCCTGTCTCCATGAAATTCAGGGGACCGTGAATTGGGCTCATCCAGCCGGTAGCGCTGAAACCAGTGAGCGCGAAATGCCCCAGCGAAGCGGTCCAGCCGACCACGTTCGCCGGAATGTATAGCGGCCCTAAAGCTCTGCCCTGGAAAACATGCTGGATCTCGTGCCCGGCGAACGTAACGCCCGGTTGAGACGGTCCGAGGAGATCCAGTCTCTTGCCTCCGTACACCGTAACGCCCCCAAACGTGATCGCACTGCCTTCCGGCTGAAGCGGCGCGTTCTCAAGTTGCAACGCTCCGTCCGCGAAGGTGAACTCGCCACCAAATGCGCGGTTCAGAAGCGCCCACCCACCGCCGACAATGGTGTTCGGCAGATTCCAGATGTGACCGAGCGCATCCAGCCCGGAACGCCCTATTGACCCTAGCGTCGATTGTCCCGGGGAAGGTTGCGCACCTCCAGTCGTACCGGTGCCGGTCTGCCCATTGCGCCTTGGGCGGCACACAGCGATCGGCCGCGAGTTCGTCGTACGCATCGCCCATTTCCCTGATGCGATCGTGGACTTGCCGTGCGGCGCGGCCCGATGCAGGGTCGCGCAAAATGTGCCGAGGCCCGGACGTGAGTTTTCAGCAAGCTCGTCGGATGAGCAGCGGCGCTTTCGTTTAGTTGCAGCGCAGTCGGCACGGCGTTGAGTTCTACCACCGCAACGACGGCAGCTAAAGGGAGGCGATGCGGCGCGCAGCGAAAAACGTTGAGTTGCGGTGGCACCCTTGCCCTTCGCCGTCGCGATTGCGTGGCGCTCCGAGGCGCTGTGTGCGTCGTCGTGCTGCGCTGATTGCTGGATGGCGTCGATATGGGTCTGTTGCCGGGTTGGGGCGGAGCCGCGCGCGGGTGGGCGCTGGAGCCCGTCACGAGGCTCAAGCGCACACGCGTGCGCGGCGGCGGTGGTGGGGCGCACGGTGCGCGAGGCACGAGCGCCGGCGGTGCAGCGGCCCAGCGGGCCGACCACCGCCCCGGCGCGCCGGCCAGCGGAGTGACCAGTGGCGCGCCGGTCCGCCCGCTCGCGCACGGCACGGCGCTGCGCGCGCGAGCACGATCGCGCGCTCATGCGTGCGCACTTGTGTTTCGCCACCCGCGGAGCCGACGGCAGAAGCGCGCAGCGCGGATGACGGCGGCGGAGCGGGGCGGAGGAGGCAGCGGGGAGCCCCCTCAGGGGGCGGACGGGACGGCGCGCGCGCCGCGGCGCGGATCGGTGGTGGGGACGGGCGCGTCGTCACGGCGGGAAGGAGACATAGCGCTCGCGTTATGTCTAGCCGAACGAGGGCAGTCGGCTGGGCGCGCGCCTGGCCCACCGCTTTAGTTGCGATCACTGCGCAGCCGGGCGCGTGCCGAGCCGACCCCGGCCGATAAGGCGCCTTATCGGCCGGGCCGAGCGAGGCGACTTCCCGCCGGTCTTCAGCGCCCGGGCGGGGTGGGGTCCGCGCCGCGGGGCGCGCGCCGTGGGCGGGCCGGGGGATGAAACAACCGGGCTCGGTGCGCGGGCGCGGTGGCGTTGCGCGGGGCTGGGGCGCCCGCACACGGAGCCCCACCGCGCTTTTCGCTCGCGTCACGCGCGGCGGTCCGCGTGGGTCACGAGCGCCTCGGCTTCCTCGTCAGCTTCGGCGGCTAAAGTGGAAAGGAGTTCGGCGCGTGCGTGGGCGTCGTCGACGTGCAGTGCCGTGGCGTCCGGGTGCGGTGGTGCGTCGTCAGCGTGGGCATCGCGGTGCAGGCGCGCGCCGGGGTGCGTGGCGTCGTGGATCGCCTTCAGCGCACGGATCGAGACCTGCGTGTAGATCTCGGTCGAGGTCAGCCGCACGTGGCCGAGCATCTGCTGGATGAAGCGGACGTCGGCGCCGTGCTCGAGCATGAGCGTGGCCATCGTGTGACGGAAGAGATGGCAGGCGCCGCTCTTGCCGATGCCCGCGCCGCGCACGATGCGGCCGACCAGCTGCGTGAGGCGCCCGGGCGTGAAGGGCTCGCCGTAGTTGGTGAGAAAGAGCGTGCCGGGATCGGGCGCGACGACGAGCGCCGGGCGGAGCTCGCGCAGATACTTCTCGATCCACACGATGGCCCGCTCACCGATCGGCACCATACGGTCCTTCGCCCCTTTGCCCTGGCGGATGAAGAGCGTGCCGCGCTCGGTGTCGAGGTCGACGACGGCCAGGTGGAGCAGCTCGCTGCGCCGCATGCCCGTGGAGTAGAGCGTCTCCACCATGGCGCGATCGCGCACGCCGAGCGCATCGGCGAGGTCGATCGAGTTGAGCACCTGCTCGACTTCAGCGACGCTGAGCACGTGTTTGGGCAGCCGCTTCTCCAGCTTGGGTAGCTCCAGCTCGGAGGCCGGGTTCGAGAGCAGGAAGTTCTCCTTGGCGAGCCATTTGAAAAACGTGCGGATGGGGGTGAGCCGCACGTGCTGCGTGCGAAAGCTCAGCGGGTGACCGGTCTTGTCGCTGCGGTAGTGGTAGAGCCAGCGCTGGTAGCGGTCGAGGATCGGCTTGGTGACCTCGCTCGGGCGCGCCAGCCCGCGCTCGGCCGCCCAGGCGGTGAAGTAGCCGAGGTAGACGCGGCAGTTCAGCACCGTGCGCGGCGAGTAGTTGCGCACCCGCAGATGCTCCAGGTACTGCGCGATCAGCACCGGGAAGCCACGCGGGTCGCTCGCGTCGAAGGGCGCCGCCGGCTTCTTCTTGCGGCCGGGTCTCTGCGGCATGGCTCACGCGTGTACGCGCGTACGATGTGCGGGTACGTACGACGGCGCCGTCTCCGGCGCGGCGGCTAAAGATGCATTTGGAGTGATCGTCGGAGCGGAATTGTGGAAAGCCTTGTGGCTCAAGGGCTCCGGGCCTCTCGGGTCGATGCTACTTGGGGGCTCTTTGGGGGCTCCTTGGATGCTCCTTGCGGGCTCCTTCTTCGGTTTTCGATGCTCCACGTCGGCAGATGGATGCTCCTTCTTTCCGTCGTACGGATGCCCGAGCGTGTCGGGATCGAGGAGCCCCATGAGAAACGGCTGCCCGTCCCCGCCCTGGCCAGCGTAGAGCAGCTCGTAGACGAAGCTTTGGCCGCGCCCGCCGCGGTGCACGAGCACGTATTCGAGATCTTCGAGTTTGCGCATGTGCGTCTTCACCTGGAAGTCGGTCCACTGCACGTGCTGGCGCACATCTTTGCGGCTAAAGCGGTAATCACTGCGGTCCATCGCCAACCGCCGGCAGGCCTCGGTGACCATCGAGTCGAGCAGCGTGAGCAGCCGGCGCGTCTGTGGCGCCAGCTCGTCGAGCGAGCGGCCGAGCACCTCGTGCGCCAGGCGGTTGGCCAGCGCGATGTCGTCCCGCGTGACCTCAATGTACGGCAGCGTCTGCCCGTGCTGCTGGATGATCTGCACCGGGCGTTGGTGCTGGTGCAGCAGCGCGATGGTGCGAATCAGCGTCAGGTACTTCACGTGATCGCGGCGCGTGCGGGTGCGCGTGTCGAGGAAAGTCAGCTCGCGGGCGTACGGATTGACGACCCACAGCGGACGCAAGAGCCGCTGGGCGTTGCGGTGTACGGTGAGGAGGCGCTCCCGTTCGTGGCGGGCCAGCAAGCCGTCGAGCGTCTGGCGTTCACGTTGCAGGCGGTGAATGGCGCGGGTTTGCTCGCGGTCCTCGTTGACGGTGAGCACCAGGCAGCGGTTCAGCAGCTCGTCGTCGATCTCGACCGCGGTGGTGGTCAGAAAGATCATCACCGGCCCTTCGACGCGATACTCGTGCGTGACCAGCTTGCCCGTGGTGGGATCCTTGCCGGTGCTGGCGATCGTCAGCTCGCCTTCGCTCTGCAGGAGCTTCAGCGCATAACTGGCGCGCTCGGCGCCGGCCTCTTCCACGATGGCGAGGATCTTGTGCTTGAGGTCCGTCTCGCCGAGATAGAAGAGCGACTGCCCGGTCATCGCCGAGTACTTCACCCGCTCCTCGTCCGGCATGAAGGCGAGGATGGCATCCATCAGCGACGTCTTCCCCGCTGCCGAGCTCGACTGGATGATCACGGCGAGCGGCTCATCCAGCTTGCGGGAGACGGCGGCCAGATAGCCGACGAGCTTGTTGGTCTCTTCGCCGACGACGCCGCACTTCTCGAAGTCGGCGAGGATGCGGTCGAGCAGCTGGGGGTCTTTGAGCAGATCCAGCGCGGCCGCCTGCTCGGCCTCGCTCAGCGCGATGGTCTGCTCGGGCGGTTCGAGCGCCTTGCGAATCTGCGCCTCCTGCAGCTCCTCCAGCTTGAGCAGCACCTTGCCCAGGTCCTTCTTGATCACGTCTTCCTTCAGCGCCAGCTCTTCCGCCGCTTGCTTGATGTACAGCGCCCGCTGGCGCGCCGAGTAGAGGTCGAGCGTGTCGACGTGAAAGGCGTCGCCCTGGGCGCAGAGGACGTTCACGCGCAGTTGTTCGTAACTGAGATTCTTCGCCAGCCCGCGCACGCGGTACTTCCGATCGCCGAGGCGGATCACGATCTCTTCGGGCTTGATCTCCGTCGGGATCTCCAGCGACATCGCCGGCAGCGCCGGCGATGTCGGTTCGGCAGCTAAAGGGAAAGCGGGTTGCGGTTCGACGAGCGGATGCGATTCAATCTCCACTGGCTCGGGAGTGGTGTGGTATTCGCCCTCTTCTTTAGCCGCCGCGGCGGCGGGCTCGGCGATCGCTGGCTCGGTCGTGAGTGGTCGCGTTGGTGGTGCGCCTTTGCCCATCCACTGCGCGTGCCGCAGCAGCACGCCGAGACTCTTCGGCGCCGGCGTGACTTTGAGCACGTACGCGTTCGCGTCCATGCCTTTCGGAAACTGGACGCGAAAGCACTCGATGCCCGCGGCGATCAGTTTCTCCGCCAGCTTCTCCGCGGCCTTCTCGCCGGCGGCGTCGCGATCATAGGCGATCAGCACGCGCGCGGTGCCATAGCGTTGGAGGGCCGCGAGGTGATCGTCGGTGAAGCCCTCGACGCCGTAGCTGGCCGTGACGTTGCGAAAACCCGCACACCAGAAGGTCAGCGCGTCGAGGAGCGCTTCGCACAGGATGATCTCCTTCGAGGCCTGCAGCGCCTCGAGGTTCCAGACGCCGCGGTGCGGGCCCGGCAGGTACAGATGGAGTGGCGTCCCCTTGCGCAGCTGCGGCGTGATCTTGCGGCCGTAGAGCTCGCTGACGTGGCCGTGCTCATCGACGATCGGGATCACGATGCTGCCGTTGAAGTGCTCGTGGCCGCTCTCGCGCAGGATGCCCAGCCGCTGCAGCCGGCCGCGCAGCGCGGCGCCGGCTTGCCGGTTCTTCGCTGGGAGTCGGTACGCGAGCGTGCGGTTGGCGAAGCCGAGCTGAAAGCGCGCGAGCATCTCGGAGGAACACAGCCCACGGCGTTCGAGGTACTGCAGCGCTTCGGGGCTCTGCTGCAGCGTGGCGTGATAGTACGCGACCACTTGCGTGAGCAGCTCGTGATCGGCGGCGTCCCGTTCGACCGGCGGCGGGAGCTTCGTGACGCTGGAGTCCTTCACGATACGCCGCGCCGCAGAGCCGGCAGCTAAAGTGGGAAGGTCGGCGCGCAGCAGCTCCACCGCATGGCGGAAGCTCACGCCTTCCGCCTTCATCACGAAGTCGATCACACTGCCGCCCTGCTGACAGGCGCCCAGGCAGTGCCAGAGGTTCTTTGTCGGCGTGACCACGAACGACGGCGCGTGGTCGTCGTGAAACGGACAGAGGCCGATGAGATTGGCGCCGTGCGGCTGCAGCGTGACACCGCGGGCCTGCGCGAGCCGTTCGACGCTGATCTCGCGCTTCAGCCGCTCAAGCTCTGCTTCTGGAATGCGCGCCATCGAATCCCCGCTTTCGCGAAACCCTGTCAAGCCCCTGAGCGCCAAATTGAGCGAAGCGTCGGCATGTTGATCTTCGGTTCGCTGACTGATACGGAAATCGTATCGACGAGTCAAGCCCTCCATGCCCCCGATCGCCAGTCCGTCCGAAACCCTGCCGTATAATCTCCCTGATGCTGCACGCAGGGAGACGGACATGCCGAAACGCAAAATGGGGCAACGCCACGAGGAAAGCTTCGGAGTGCGCTTGGCGCGCCTGCGCCAGGCCGCGGGCTACTCGCAGCGCGAGCTGGCGCGCGAGCTGAGCATCTCGCAACGCATGGTGGCGTACTACGAAGGCGAGACCGAGTATCCGCCGGCACACCTACTGCCGGTGCTCGCCAAGGCGCTCGGGGTCTCGGCGGATCAGCTGCTCGGGCTCGCGACGACCAAGCGCAACGGCCGCGCGCGCGATACGCGCCTGTGGCGCCGCTTCGAGAAGCTCGAGAAGCTCCCGCCCGCCGAACGCAAACCTATCATCCAGGTCCTCGATGCCTTCCTCGCCAAGAGCCGGGCGGAGTAACCCCCGCTGCGATGGATGATGTCCTCGTTCGCATCAAACGCGCCGTGCTGGCCGGCCGCTACCTCTTCAGCGAGAAGGCCAGCACCGAGCTCGAAGCCGATGGCCTCACTGAACTCGACGTCGCCGAGGCGATTCTCAATGCCGTGGCCATCTACAAGACCATCCGGTCGCGCAGTCCGCGCCGCGACCAGCGCGGTGAGAAGCTCTACATCATCGTCGGCACCACGCTCACCGGGTTGCCGCTCTATACCAAGGGGAAGTTCCTCATCGACGAGGGACGCGAGACGTACTACTTCCTGATCTCCTCCAAGCGAGCCGAGTGATGCGACACACGACGCCTCCCACGCCAAAGATCACCAGCTGCCCCACCTGCGGCAGCACGAAGATTCGCCGCGTGCGCAAGACCGTCAAGCGCACGCACGCGGGCCAGACCTACGTTGTCCCCGACCTCGCCTTCTGGGAGTGCGCCGCCTGCGGCGAGCGCATCTACGATCGCACCGCCATGCGCCAGATCGAGGCTCACTCGCCCGCGTACCACAAGACCCGGCGCGCGGCGGCGCGCTGAGTTACCGGGAGAAACGCCCGCCTGCCAAGCCCTGGGGCCTCCGCAGATCGCTACTGCCCTCGTGAGCCCTCCACAAACTTCCCAGTTTTGCGATCGAGGACGATTGTAAGGTCACCACCCAGGGTCCCCGGCTGACTTGGCGTTAGCCGGACTGCCCAGTGATCACCGGAGATCCAAGCCTCTGCCCGATAGTCCTCCACCTCGAGGCCCTTCTCCTTGGCCCACTTGCGTGCGGCTTCTACGGCTTGCTCCTTGGTCATGAGTGCTCCCTCTCTTGCTGCAATCGGCTGCCCCTGCTGAAGCTCGGCGCCGAGCGGAGCCGCTTCACCCTCGCGCGCATCGAGCGCCAAGCTTTGCCGCTGCAGCTCAGGGAAAAAGACCGCGAGCTGTAGCGACACAAGCAAGATAGTCGCGCTGCAGCCCCTTGCTTTGTTGGACATCGTTTCGCCTCAGGGCCCGCCGAGGACCCTCACCCGGTCGGGGAAGAGGAATTTGCCGCCGAACGGGTCTGCGATTTGGTAGACCCCCGGCTGGGCCACCACGAAGTGCGGCGCCAATTCCGGGTGCGTGGCAAACGTTAGGAAATCAGCTTGGCTCGGGCCAGGATTCCAGACCAGCCCGGTGACTGGATCTACTCCAATGTTTGGATGTGTGTGGAACGAGAGTAGTACATCACCAGCCGGGCGTGGGGTGAGCGTCATTCCACTGGCCGAGGTGCTGTTGAAGGGGGAAAGATTCTGCGTGCCGCTCGGATCTTGGACGACGTAGCCTCCAGGCTTTTCGCAAGATCCCCTGCGTCTGCGGGTCCTTCAGAAGATCGCCCCTCGGCCCGTACGCATCGGACTGTCCACTCAGATCCTGGCCAGAGGCGGTCGACGATTGGTTCAGCTGCCCATTGGCGCCTTGGGCGGGAGCCGGCTGCGCCCCGTTGCTCATCGTTATTGCGACCCCGATGCTTATCCCGAGGCCGATGATTCCTGTGTAGTCGTTTTGCGCGGCACCATAGGCGGCTAGGCCTAAGCCGGTCGTGAACAGAGTCGCTGTGGCGACCTCACCGGCCGTGTAGCCCCCGACCGTGCCAACAGTGCTACCGATGACCGCACCGAGTGCAGGCTGCAGAATACCGGCACCGACCCCAGCCGACGCACCGCCGATTGCACCACCGATAAGCCCCGCCTTCAAAGCCTCACCAAGGCTCGCACCGTTTACACCTGCTTGGATCGCCGACGCTGCGAAGCCGGCTGCCGCACCGATGGCGACCGCTATCAGGATCTCAGAGATGCAAAGGTCGACGCACGCACCACTCGGGTCGGTGGCGTTGGTCGGATCCCAACCCACGTAGCTATACGGGTTGGCCGGCCCCGGCACCGGGTCGTGCGTCAGGAACGTCCCGAACTGCGGCTCGTACCAGCGCGCCCCGGCGTAGTAGAGACCGCTGACCGGCTCGTAGTCGTAGCCGGTGAATCCGTGACAGTACTCGTCGTTGTCGGAAGCCGTGCCGTTGCAGCCGTTGACCACACTCCCGGCGCGCATGGCGCTGTGGCGCAGCGCCCACGAGTCGTAGCTCATCGAACGAAACTGCCCGCCGCTTGCCGTCGTAATGGCGATCACCGACCCGAGCTCGTCGTAGTGATAGTGCATCACGCCAAGACTGTTGGCGCCCATTGGCGTTGGTGTCGGGGTTGGCGGAGCTCCACCACCCCAGGCAGGACGCACCACGATCGGTAGCGGCAGCGACCCTAGCGTTACGACTGTGATCAAGCCGATCACCGGCCCACGCCGCACGGTGACGCCGACTACGGCTTTGCGCTTACCCGGCGGCACCAGCAGTACGGTCAGGCCGAAAATCACGCCAACAACACCCACAGCCCACGAGGCCGTCTGGTGCAGGGTGAACATCAAGCCGAAACCGCCGCCCGGCAATCCAGCCACCTCAACGAACTTGGTGCGCTGCGCCAGGAACTGCATCGGCCGCCAGTAACGCTGCGAGGCGATGCGTCGCCCGCCGGCAAAGTAATACTTGGTGGCGAAACGTTCGCTGACCTCCATCAAGTCGCCGAGGTACCAAGTATCTTGCTCGATCATCAAATTGGGATCGACGCGCTTGGCCATGCGCCGCCCACTGTAGTCGTAAATGAACTCTACGCGCTCTGCCCCGGAGTCGAACACCTTGTACAGCCGATCATCCGTCGTATAGGCGTACGTCCGCGACGTACCAACCGCAGTCCGGTTTCCGTTGGCATCGTGCACCACGGCACCCGCGCTGACATGTGCCGTTACTTGGTGTGGGTGAACCGCGTTGCCGTAGGTGAGTGTGGCTCCGGCCGGTCCGTTCGTCAGATTGTCGAGATGATCGTTAAAGGTGTACGTCTTCGGGCTCTGATTGAAGTATGCATCCGAGGTTAGACGACCGAGACCGTCGTAGGTGTACGGCGCCGTATCTCCCATTGGCGATGAGGTCCCGGAGAGTTGATCGGTCACATGCTTCAACAAGCCGTTCTTCTGGTACTGGTCGTATTCGTCTTCGAACAAATCCGCCGAGGTGCCGCCCGCGGAGATATGTCGCAGATGGAAATTTTTCTCCGGCCCCCAATACGTGTACGCATCGTTAATGCCGTTTGAATGGTCGAGCGCCAGCGGCCTGCCGAAGATGTCGTACGTTTGGCTATCCATATAAGCCAATCCGTTGTGGTTGGCATCTTGACCGTCGACCGAGTACACCTGACCGGCCTCGTCGTACGTGTACGTCACCAATTCGGTGTCCGGGTATTTCACCGTCAAGAGATGATCGGCGCGATCAAAGGTCGAGGTTACTGTCGTGTGCATCGACGCCGTGCCGACAATCCATTCAGTCTCGACGTATTGCTGGCGGCCGCGCACGTCGTGGCAGAACCAGTTTTCCGTCCCCGGCCCGCCGGTGATGTCGTCGGTTTCCAGGACGTGCGTAAGGCGGCCGATTGAGCAGTTTCCGGACGGGCAAATTCCCGAATCGCAGCTGTATCCGGCGGGCATTTGGTCGAAGTCGTAGCGAGTGTCCTTCGTCACTGCGGTGCAGGTCGCCAGATTGCAGTAGTTGTCTTGCGATAGGTAGACCTTGCGCGTCACCCGATTCAGCGCGTCATAAACGAACTGAATGGCTTGACCAGTCTTCGGATCGTTTTGGTACAGTAGATTCCCAACGAGGTCGTAGCCGTAGGTCCACGTTCCAGGAGTGGAACTTCCCGAATCAGGATCGGTGAGCGTCAGCTTGCGGCCAAGCGAATCGTAGGTGATGGTGATCTTGGTGGCATTCGACCACGTATTCAACGCCGTGCCCTGCTTTGTCTCGATCGGACGTCCCAAGGCGTCGAACGTCGATTTGGTCGCTGTTTCGAACGTGTCCACTTTGTAGAGCTGCTTCTCGACGACCCGCCCAAACGCGTCGCGCTTCTCGATGATCTTTCCTCCCGGACATGCATCAGCCCCGGTCGCGTTGTAGCACTCGTCTTTGGTGGTGGTCTGGAACGGCACGCTATAATCCATCGTTCGGAAACCGCCGTCCGGATTGATGACCTTGGTGACGCGGTTTGCAGCATCGTACTGGTAGCTTGTCGTGCCAGTACCAGTCGGCGGTTTGGCGAAGATACCCGCGAAACTCGACGTGAATGGTGAGTAACTGACGTCGACATTGCCGCGCACGTCAAAACGGCTGGTGGCACTGGCGATCCGGGTTACGCTCCCCGCGACAACTGCGTCCACCTGAGTCTGCAAGTGTCGTCCGAGGGCATCGAAGAGCTCGTCGTGCTTGACGTGGCCATTGGCCAGACTCATCCACGGTTCGACGGTCATCATCGTCGTCGTGGTCGGCCGGCCGGGGTAGCCAAGATAGTAGTTTACTTGGGTGTGCGGATCGCTCAGGCTTTCGTCGGGCAAGGCCGTCGCGGAAAGCCGGCAGAAGTTGTCGTAGGAAGAGGTAGTCGATGGTTGGGAGCCGGCGCTTTGGCTGCACGGGTAAGCTATGGTCTGCGAGGTCATCTTCCCGCAACTTGGGTCGTACTGCTTGGCTAGGCACTGGCTGGCCGGATTGTGGACCAAGTAGGGATAGATGTGCGTCGCGGTGTCGTAGTCCGTTGTCGCCACGCGGAGGTTCGCGTCGGTGACCGTTCGAATGTTTCCGTAGCCGGTCGATGTACCATCGTTGTCGTAGGTCATGGTCGTCGTGACGCAACTACCACCGGTGCCGTGGCCGCCGGTCGGGCATACACTGCCCGTCGGCAATCCGCTGGTCGACTGATCCAGCCATGAGTAGACCGTGCGTGCGTTTCCACGACTCGGGCTTGCGCCAACAGCGTTACCGTCATAGGCGAACCATTTCTCTTCGAGAACCGCATTGGTTGAGCCGTCTTCGACCCAAATCTGCTGCGGCTTGTCCGTAATGTGGCTATTCGGCCCGGGCGGCACGTAGAGTGTATAGGTCATGACCGAAGTCGTGGCACTGCCGCCTTTACTCGTTTGGGTGACATTGCCGTAGTCGTCCCAGGCGAGGTTGCTTGCGGTCTCACCCTGCGGCTGCGTTGGGATCGCGTTGTCATACTTCACACTCTGCACCAGGCGGGGCCAGAGGCGCTGGCCTGGTGCAAGGTCGATCGGGCAGGCAACGTATGGTGCAGTGGAAGGGTGCGTCTGCGAGTTGGTGATGTCAGCGCAGTACCAAGCATTGTAACTGTAAGTGATGGCCGACGGCTGCGCCGTGTTCTTTGGATAACTCGGGTAGAGATACGTGGTGTTTACCTTCCCCTTGCGAGCAGCATCTTGGAGGAAGAAGGTCGTGGTTTGCGTGGCATTGGTGGTTGAATTGCCGTCGCCCGCAAACTGGTCGACACGGCGAAAACCACGGAATTCGCGGGCGGTGTAATCGTACAAACCGTATGCGTACGTCAGGTCACTACGTACCTCGTGGCTGCCACTGGCCGCATCGCAGACATAGGCATTGGCGCCGCTGCCACCGCACAAGCCGTCATCCTGTTTGATCTGCGAGAGCGTCCACACGACGAACGGCAGCCGCGGATTTCCGATGGCGTCGGTGTTGTCCCATTGCGTCGACGGGCGATAGGTTAGGTATGTGTCGGCGCCCAAACCACTGTCCATCTGCACAAGCATGTCCGGCCGGCTGATCGACCCGGGCCACGATAGGTAGTCTGGTCGAGCGATCACATTCGCCTGTCCATCAGTGGTTGCGCATGCCGTGTCCGTCGCGTTCGTTGCCGCACACCAAGCGCCGCTACCGTGGCGTGCAATGCTGACCTTGCCGCTGACGCTGCTGAAATCCACTAGATCGACGAGCCCGTCACCGTCGGCATCCAAGATGTCGGCATACGTGTAATCGTGATGACCGTCGAGATGATCGTTGTCGCGAATCACC
>JACQEN010000135.1 GCA_016200585.1 Deltaproteobacteria bacterium | reverse complement strand
GACAAGGAAACCTATCAGGGCGGCTGGAACCGCAAGTACAGCTGGAGCGGCGAGCTGCTCAACACTTTGCAAGTGCTGGCCTACCAGAAGGAAGAGGTGAAACGCCCCGACGGCAAAGCGGAATGGCTGTGGGCCTCGAACTTCTCCTACCAGTGTGCCGAAAACGTCAAGATGAACCGCGCCACCCTCGGCGGCCTGCTGCCGAAAGGCAAGGATGTTCCCAACGATCGACGCATGCACTACGAGCCCAGCTTCTTCGACTTCTCGACGCTGAATCGATTTGGGAAATAGTTGGAGGGAGTGAGGTCCTGGGATCTTGAAGGGGCCTACCAGAAATTTCGGCTTCAAGCTTACCTGTCACGAGACCTCACGAACCTCATCACCTCATCGCCCGGTCGCGGCGCTGAACTTGTTCGCCGGCGTGGTGAGGATGTCGCCGGAGCTGTAACTCGACTCCCCCCCGACCGCCGAGGGCCGCTTGATGGCGACGAGCCCTGCGAGCGCGACAAAGGCCGGTCGGCGCAATCCCGCTCGAACCCGGCAGACCGGTGAAGCACGTGAGAACCGTAGTGCAAAAATCATTGTGCCCCCAATTTTACCAAGCCGTATTCGGCCCGTGAGTCTTTCCCGAAAGCGACTCACATCCCGCACTTGTCACGTAACCCTAGTTGATACTGTGCACCAAGGGCACCCAGCGTGGTGCGCCGAAACAGGCGGACCGCATGACGCCGCCCTCGCCTACTGCAGCGCGCCGAGCCCGCCGGCAACCGGCGCAGTCAGGAACAGGGTGGAGTCCGTCGAGCTGCCGACGCCGCTGCAAGAGAGGTCGCCGGGGTCGGCCCCGGGTCCGGTCGCTGCACCCCAGAAATTCTTCTTGGCGATCACGGAAGAGCCACTATCATTGAAGAGGCCACAGTTTCCGACGCCACCATTGCCGACGAGCGTATTTCCTTCGAACGGTCCTGTGACCGCGGACCCAGGATTCAGGTAGACACCGGTCGCGGCCGAATTGGCGATGGCGATGTTGCTGGTGAAATTGGCGACATCCCCGTCCATCCGAAACCCGTAGCCATTTTCCAGCGCCACGTTGTGCCGTATCTTATTCGGAGCAATGGAAGGCCCCTTCAACCCGAACAACGCTCCAACCACGGCGTTGCGCTCGGCGACGACGACGTCGACGAAACCGGCTAACTGGATCCCGTCGTAGATCGCGCCCGGCGAACCCGCAGTCACCCGGTTGTCACGTACGATTGCGGCAGTGATCGCATCCACGCCGGGCGAGGGACTGAAGACATACAAAATATTCCCGACGACAGGATAAGTAGGGTTGTAGATCACCCGCAGCACATTGAGGACGGATTGCTGAAAGACGACGGTGAAGCCGTGGTTTCGAACGCCGAACGTAATGCCGATTCCGTAAATCACCGCAGACGCAGAAAAGTTGCCACCATACTCGATCCGAGTTGCAGCAGCACCGTGCGTCGACTTCACCGTCACATTCGATAGCGTCAGGCCGTTGGCCGGCTCCTCGCCGGGCTCGTCGTATACGCTGTCGCCGTCGAGATCGTTGCTGTATCGCCCGGGCCCGACAAGAATCGTGTCGCCGAACATTGAAAGCGACGACGCCTTACCGATCGAGCGACACGGCGCTGTGCTGGTACCACAGGTCGGCGAATCGACGCCCCAGTTCTCCACATGCAGTGTCGTGCTCCAGCCTGGGGTCGGAATTAGAGAACATGCGAGGCCAGCAACCAGGCTCGCAAGCAACGTAGTCAATTTGATTGCCGCGTACTTTCTCATGGGTGCTCTCCTTTGTGCCTCTGGCCGTTGGCTCACTGAATCCCGCCAGGACCTGGCGCCGCCGGTTTGGTCAAGAAAGGCGTAGACGTAGTCGAGCTCCCCGCGCCCGAGTCGCAGACCTTGTCCGCCGGGTCGGCTCCCGGACCGGTAGACGCACCCCAGAAATTGTTCGTCGCCAGCACCGCGGTACCGCTCTGGTTGGAAAGGCCACAGTTGGTGGTTACGTCGTTGTTGACGATGCTGTTCTTGCTGAAGGGGCCGGTCACCGTAGCCCCTGAATCAATTACGATTCCATACGAAGTGTTGGCCACGGCAATGTTCTTGGTGAACTCCGCTACCGGGGCAGAATGAAGGTCGAACCCGCGAAGGTTTTCTATCGCAATATTGCGGCGAAATTTTCCCCAACCATTGAAACCGTCGAGGGCACCGATCGCGACGTTACGCTCGGCGAGAGAATCAACATCAATGCCGACGGTCAGTGCCGAGGGGGATAGTGCTGCCACGCGGTTGTCGCGCACCACCGCACCGTCGGAGGCTAAAATGCCGAAGGAGGTTGAGAAGGGGCAGCCGACAAACACTACGTTGCCCGCAACGGCACTGCCCGCACCGTCGATCTCCAAAGCCATTGCTATGGGAGTGCAGAACGTCGGGGCATAGACAATCGTAAAACCGTGATTCCGCTTGCCGAACACGGCTCCTCCAGAAGCGTTCACCAACTGGGGTGGAGAAGCCGATGAGACGGTTTCAATTCTGGTCGCACTAGCACCATGTGTCGAAAGGATGGTGACCGGCACACTGACAACGATCCCAAAGGATGGCTCTTCTCCCGGCTCGTTGAGTACCGAGTCGCCGTCCAGATCGGTGCTGTACAGTCCCGGGCCGACCATGACCGTATCGCCGCCGACAGCCAGCGCAACCGCCTTGCCGATCGACCGGCACGGTGCCGCCATCGCACCGCAAGTCGGCGAGTCGGTTCCCCAGTTTTCGACGTGCAGCTTGGCGGCCCAGGTCGGCGCGGCAACGGTGCTCGCGCCGATGAAGGCCAGTGCGGCAAGAATCTCCAAACGCTTCATATCCACTTCCTCCTCATTGTTACCTTCTCAAGACGGCTCATCCGACGGCCGTTATTCGCGATCCGTGTGCGGCCGCATGGTCCCGCGGCGCGTTGCTTCATGGACAAATCCGAAATTTCCGTCGGCCATTCTGCGGAGCGCCCGCCCCTCATTGCTGGATGCAATAGAGGCGGCCGGCGCTGTCGCAGCTCACGTTGGTGTAGTTCGTCCAATTGGAGTTGGACGTAATCAAGAGCCCGACCATTCCGACCCCCGACGAGGCAGAACTAGTAAAGTCATTACAATTAAAGCTATCGGAAGTACCGATGTACGTCGTTCCGGTCCAAACCTCGACGGAGGTTAAGGTCGTATTGTTCTCATCCTCGACGATCGCGGTAGCGATCGAGCCGTCCGTTAGGTCGTTCCAGTTTGCCGCCACTTGAGTACCACTGAGGAGACGGTAAGGTCCCGTTTCATGGTTCAGCCGCGACGCGGCCGAGCTCGTAGTGGTCGACAGCCAAGCCATGTACGTGCCTGAAAGGCCACCCGCGGCCGCTCGCGCCGCGCATTTCGCGTCTGCTCCGGCGACGCCTCCGAGATTGCCGTCGTACACCGTGCTGGTAACGAAGATGATCTTGCCGATCGGAGTTGCGGTCGGCGTGGCTGTCGCCGTGAGAGAAGGCGTCGGCGTCGGCACCGCGGATGGAATCCCGGCGACAACCGAGGCGACGAATGGATCGACCTTGGCGGTTTCGACGACATTCGCATCGCCGGTCAAAGCGCAACCTCCAGGCGCCTCGGCATTGGCAAACGCGGTCATGAAGTGCGTCTCTGCTTTCGTCAAACACGCCGCCAGATCGAATGTCGGGCTCAAGACCGCCGAAGCATGACAAAACAATTTTGCCTTGGCCTTCTTGCCGGCGGCGCGCAATTTGGCCGCTGCGCATTTCTGCGCCGGCGTGGCCTTCGTTCTTGCCCCGGCCGGAGCCACAAACGAACAGATGATCAGCCCGACTAGAGCGCCTTCGAGTCTCAAGTGCTTCATCTCAATGCCTCCCAAATGTTTCGTCTTCCCGGTTGGTACAGGTTCACAGTTGCGGAACGTTGGACGGTAGGAAGAGTGTGTCGAACCATGGTTCGCACACTCGACCTGCCGTCCCTGCCAGGAGGGAGGAGCCCTTCTGGTATTCCTCGTTCTGTTCGCCCCCCGAATTCTTTGTGATTCAGTGTCCCCCCGGAGTGTTGTCCCGTATCGGTCCCAGCTCGCGAAAGTCCGTAGTTTTGCGGACACGCCGGCTCATGCCCTGCCCTCACGCACCAACTTCGCTAGGAGCGCCTGCAAGCGCGGCTGACGTTCGCGGTCCTTCAGACGTTGCAGATAGGTTTCGACGGTCCGCTGACTGATGCCGAGTTGTACGGCCGCTTCTTTTGCCGAGGCCCCGCCGAGCAGCAGCGTTACCACCTCGCGTTCGCGCCGGTTCAAGGGGCGGTGATCGCCGGGTATTGCCGACCGCGGCGAAGGACTGCCGCGCAGATGGGCGAGTTGGAAAGCAACGCTGGCGATATCGGCAAGGTCGCGCAGATACCGCCGTTGCATCTCCGTAAAGCGTGAGGGTGCAGGGCGGCCGACGATGAGAAATCCGACGATGCCGTCTGGCGTGGTGATCGGCGCCGTCAAGACACGATGGTGATCCGCATCGGCTAGACGAATCGTCGGGCCGAGTTCGCTCGCTCCCAATGCTGCCAGCCTTCGCGCCAGCGATCGCGCCCCCGGCCCGTGCGTCGATAGCGCATCGAGAGCCGCGCCATCTGCCAGCAGACCCAGCAAGACGGCGATAGCAGCAGCGCACGTCCGCTGAGCCTCGCGCGTGACGTAGGCCAGCGGATGAATTCGCCGGTCGTGCCCCGCCAAGACGGCGATGGCGCGGCGATAGTCGAGGCGCCGGATCAAGCTCACCGCCGCACTTTCCGCGGTGGCCGCCGTACGGGCGGGGCCGACGTGACGACCCAATCGATCGGTTGTTCCGGATCGGGCGAGTAGACACAGGAATGGCCGGTACGAATCGCCGTCCTCAGGTGATACCCGAGCGCAGCATCGCAGGCCGCGATAGCAGCTATGGTGGCGCGAATGCGCTTGGTGACAGCCATACGCTGACGCTCGCCGGTTCCACCTAGCGACTGAATTCCGGTCGCAGCGACAAGCTCTCGGGCGGCAACGGACTGACCCGGGCAGCCGAGCAACCGCGCCACGCACCGCATCCCTTTGGTATCCGACAAACGTACAAAACGACCGCGGTAGGAGACGCACCAGCCGTCTCCATCAAAGACGAATTGGTAGGAATTCTTCCCGCCCGTTGCGGCATCAACGGTTGACATGGCCCCCGGTGTACGCACTCGACTCCCTCTACGGAGTTAGCGTGACATTTGATGTCACACCGTGACGCGACGCCCTACATTTGCAGAAATCCAACGGAACCGGCTCCGCCCTGGCATTGCGGCGCTGTAGGTAATTTTTACGAAGGCGCCCTGGCGAGATTCACATTTGAGACCTGCCACTCAACTGTTGTAAGAAGGACCGTTTGCAGGAGGGCCCGCGGGACGCGCAGGCTAGACACAGTCCATGGAGCTTCAGGATGATCAGGGCTTGGAGGTCGAAGCCAAGGCGCCTCGGGTCACGGCGCAAAGCCGGTCGGAAGAATTATCGGCCGCGGGTCGTGTCATTTCGCTCGCGGTCTTCTGGGCACTGGTCATCGTTTGGGTGGTCGCCGTGGTTTTCGGTTGGCAGCAGGGCGGACGCAGCTTGCCGTTCGGTGCCATTCTTACCTCGAAGCCCCCAAGCGTCGAGGAGTACCCTCGTTTCCTCGGCGCGCTGTTCGTCGAGTTCGATCCCCCAGACTCCGGGCCGTCGATCGGCGACAGTCTGATTCGCTTTGGCGACCACGATCTGAAGGGCCTCGCTCCGATGCCGGCGGCAACGTATTTCTACCGCGAGCGGCCGGAGCAAGGGGGGTTCCAGTCTCTCGTCGTCACTTATCGACGTGCGGGAAGCGACGCTGAAACGACGGCCCAAACCCACCCCCACCGCCTCGTACGCTGGTTTGTCGCAATTGCCTTCCTAGAGGGGGTCCTGGCAATTTTCGTAAGGCTTCGAGCGATCAATCAGCCGGCGACGCGAACCTTTTCGGTCGCGACCCTGCTGCATGCAATCGTCTATTCCTATACGACCGCGGAATCGCTCCCACTCATGTACGTCATCACCTTCGGCCAGCTGATCGCGCTGACCTGCGCCTGGCCGCAAACGCTGCGTTGCATTCTGTTGGTACCACCCGAGACGGCGCCCGAGAGCCGATGGCCGTATCGTGCGGTGTGGATCTCCGCAATTCCCTGCCTGCATTAGTGGGCGTATTGGTTCGGCCTGCCATGGATTGGATACATTCCGCTGACGCAGATTTGGCTATTCGGCGTCACCTTCTACGCGGCAGTCTGCGTGCTCGCATTCGCCATGGTCATACGCAACTACCGAGTTGCCGGGCCGGTCGGAAGACGCCAACTGCGCTGGGCGCTCTTCGGAATGTCGATCGCAGCACCCACGCAGGCCGCCGCAGGAGCTCTGCTAGGAACCAGCTCAAGCCTCGACCCGTGGGCCCAACCGCTCCTTCTGTTGAGCGTCGTCGTGCCGTTGTCGGTGGCCATCGCCATCATCCGCTTCGATTTGTTCGATATCGACCGTCTCATCAGCGTGACCGCGGCATATGCCGCGACCCTCTTTGTGCTTTCGACGACTCTCCTGGTTGCAATCCCTCAGTTCGCCGGCATCCTTGCCGCCGAGCTCGATGTGCAAACGACTTGGGTCGAAATCGGCTTCGCATTGACGCTCGCCGCGATTGCCATCCCGGCGCAGGCGGTTGCACGCCCACTCGTCGATCGCGTTTTTTTCAAGGAACGATTTGCTTTGCAGCAAGGCATCGCCGAATTGCTTAGGGAGCTGGGTAGCCATCGTGACGCCGGCGAGCTGCATCGTCACGTCGGCAAACGACTCAACGAGCTCCTGCGCCCGCATTCTTGCGTGGTTTACGGGCTTGAGAGCAACGCCTTCGCGCCGGCATTCACGCAGGCGCCGCCCGCGAGCCCCTGCTTCGCAGCGAACGACCCGTTGATTGCGGTGCTGGAGCAACGCGCCGTGCCCTTGGCAATTGGGCGTCGGTTCGGACAGCGCCCGGAATTCGGTGCGTTTGATCGTGCTGCCCTCGAGACTCTTCGAGCCGCCGTGGTTGTGCCGGCAAAACGCGAGCGCCTGGTAGCCTTCATTTGTTTGGGTCCCAAACGTTCGGGTGACATCTACACCGCCACCGATCTCGCCCTCCTCGCAGCGGTTGGGGACAAGCTGGCCTCAGAGCTGACGCACCTCGATCAGTCGCCAACCCGGGCTGCCGATGTGGCAGCGAAAACGGAACCGCCTCGAGCAGCGGTGAGCGTCGGCGCGGTTGAAGAGTCTCGAATCCAAATCCAGAAGGAACCCGACCTGGTCCGCTACGTTCTCCGCAAAGAGGGCGACGTCTGGGCCGTCGGTGATCATGAGGTGCTCGTACGGCTGAAGGACAGCAAAGGGCTCCAATATCTGGCTCAGCTCATCGACCAACCCGGACGATCCTTCCACGTCAGCGAGTTGCTGCAAAACGGGTTTGCCGCCGCAAGTGCAGGAAACAACGGCAACCGCCGCATCCGACTCGACGACGACGGCCCGACGTTGGACCGCCAGGCCAAGCAAGCGTACAAGGACCGACTGGACGAATTGCGCGAGGAGCTGATCGAAGCGGAACGGTTCAACGATTCCGGCCGAACCACAAAACTACAAGAAGAGATCGAAGCTCTACGCACCGAGTTGAGCGCCGCTTTCGGTCTGGGCGAAAGGAGTCGCCGCAGCGGCTCCATGGAACGCGCGCGCCAGACGATCACCAAGCGGATCAAGGAAACCACGAAAAAGATCGACGAGCTGCACAAACCGCTCGGGCAACATCTCAAAACCTACGTCAAAACCGGCTCTCTCTGCTCGTACGCACCGCCGCCGAGCTCTTCCGTCATCTGGGACCGATAGCCCAAGAGTTTGCGATGGGCTCTCGATGTCGAGTGTTGGTGATTGGTTGCAGCATCGTACTCGGGATTTGTGGCGGCTGCGGCGACCCGACGACGACACCAGAAGCCCAACCGACTCGATCGCCGCCGATTGGGCTGGCGGCGCTTACGGATCTGGTTGCATTGGCCGAGCTGCGGCCGCCCGGACAACAAACATGGCAGGTATCGAGTTACGATCGTACCGGACACAATTTCGATTTCGGGGTATCTGCCACCGATGCATTGGCTGTGTTCGGCTCCCCGATTCAAATCGACAACTCGTTTCTCTACGAACAGGACGGACGTTTCGTGATCTTCGACGACGTTGGTCCTGGGGTCGTTGATCGAATTTGGATGACCGATTTCTCGACATTGATCGCAGCCGGCTTGAACGGCGACATTGCGTTCGAGTTTGACGATGAAACCACGCCACGCCTGACGCTCGGCCGCAATCAGCTCTTCGGCGGATCGTCACCGCCTTTTGTCTTCCCTCTGGTTGGCAACGACTTCGTATCGAGTGGGGGTTTCTTCAGCGAGATGTCGATCGTATACGCACACCGCTTGCGCATCACCACATCCGTCATTCCCAACTACTTGAACATCACGTATACGCGATTACCTCCCGATCGGGCCGTCGAGAGCTCCGATCTGCAGATCGACGCACAGGCAACAGCACAGGTTCTCGCTGCCGTCGGCACCGACCCGAAAGCGCTCGAGCCGAGCGTCGTGACGAACGTCGCCCTGAACGTCGCTGCAGGCAGCCAGCAAACCATCTGGGATCATGCCGGCCCCGGCACCGTTCTGCGCTTCGAGCTCTTCGCGCCGCGCGACGCCGAGATCCCCACCGGCCTGCGTCTGCAAGCCTGGTGGGACGGAGCGTCGCTGCCCCAGGTCGACGCGCCGCTCGACGACTTCTTCGGCGCGCCTCTCGGACCGGCGGCGCGCAGTCTGGCTTTCGGCCGCGTTGGCGACCGCTTCTACATCTATTTCACCATGCCGTTCTGGCGCAGTGCACACCTCGTCCTGCGGAATGATGGCGACAGCGATTTTCACAGGTGGACGGCCCGCATCAGCGCCGTTGAACAGGTCGTGGGCAGCCAGCCAGGATACCTTCATGCGAGCTCGAACGCCGCGCAACTGTCACCAGGTACGCCGGACTATCCGCTGTTGGAGACCTCGGGTACCGGCCAGATCGTCGGTGTGGTTCTCACCGCGGGGTGCAGCGAGCAAGACCACTGCAAGGGGAAATCCACGGATGAATCGGACGGACTTCACCTCGAGGGTGACGAGCACATCGCCTTCGACGGCAATCGCTATCCACAAATCCACGGCACCGGGCTGGAAGACTTCTTCAACGGCGGATTTTACTTCCTGCACGGGACGTTCACGTTGCCGACGCACGGCAATCCGGCCACGGTCGCAAGCTCGCCGCGCCGACCAGGCTTTGCGTTGCGCAGCGCCTATCGCTTGTTCCTGGCCGATTCTATTTCATTCGCGAATGGAATCCGCGTTGCCATCGAACACGGTCCGACGAACGACGTCGGTGAAGATCTGTCAAGCCTGGTCTTTTTCTATTCGATCCCCGAAGCGACCCTGTTCGAAACCGATCGGATGGTTCTGGATTCAGGCGAAAGCGAGGCAGCACATCAGCTTGTCGCGACCAACCGCCAGAACGCTGTCGTCACCAGCGTCTTTCGCGGCGACGATCACTACACGCGGCTGACGGCCAGCGGCTTCACTGCGACGAGCACGCGCTTTCGAGTTGCCGTTGATCCAGCCAACCGCGGCGTACGCCTGCAGCGCCTCGCCGACATTCGAAACGGTCGGCAGTCGGCCGTGGTGCGAGTCAACGGAGAATTCGCGGGGATCTGGTCGAGCGTCGACATCAACGCCAATCATCGCTGGGCCGAGTTGAATCTCGAAATTCCGGCAGCCCTCACAGCCGGGCGCGAGACTCTCGACGTCGAGATCGATGCGAATGCCTCTCTAACCCCATGGACGGCCTTCGCGTACTCATGCTTTAGCCACTTGCCTGTTTCTGAATCTCACACCCAACACCGCGCCCGGCGAAGTTGACCCGAATGCCGAGCGGTTCGCGGCGTGGACTTCCTTCAGATTCGCATCGGAAAAGTTGAATCGATTCGCGAATTGAGCGACAAACGCAGATCCACGGTATTCCAGAAAGCAGGAGCGAGGTTCGCATGTCCGACTTCAAAGCCATCCAATACTCTCTCGAAAACGACGTCGCCTGGGTGACGATGAATCGCCCCGAGCAGCGCAACGCGGTGAACGCCGAGATGCGTGAGGAGCTGATTCAAGTGCTCACCGACGCACAAACCAACGCCGCGGTACGCGCCGTGGTTCTCACCGGCTCAGGCAAGGGCTTCTGCACCGGAGCCGACCTGTCCGGGCCGCGCGGCCAGGGTCCGACCGGCGCCGGAGCCACGCGCCTGATCATGAAGAGCAGCTCGCAGCGGCTGATTCGCGCACTGTGGGATCTCGAGAAGCCGGTGGTTGCGGCCGTCAACGGTGTCGCCGCAGGCCTCGGCTCACACCTCGCCTTTGCCAGCGACTTCGTCATCGCCGCCGCCGACGCGCGTTTCATCGAAGTGTTCGTGCGCCGCGGCATCGCCGTCGACGCCGCCGGCGCGTTCTTGCTGCCCCGCCTCGTCGGCCTGCAACGCGCCAAACAGATGGTCTACTTCGGCGACGACTTGAGCGCCGCAGATGCCGAGCGCTTTGGCCTGGTAAGCAAGATCGTGCCGGGCGATCAGCTCGCCGCAACGGCACGCGAGTGGGCCGAGAAGCTGGCCAAAGGTCCGACAGTGGCAATCGGTTTGTCCAAACGCCTGCTCAACCGCTCGCTCGAATCCGACATGGAAACCTGTCTCGAAGAAGAAGCCCTCGTCCAAACCGTCGTGTCGCAATCGGAAGACATCAAAGAAGGCATGACGGCGTTCATGGAACGGCGGCCGGCACAGTTCAAAGGACGTTAGATTCGGGGCTCGGGACCGGTTGATCGGGGCTCGCTTTTCGGAACCCTGATTCGGGGCTGGTCCGTGGTAGCTCGTGGCTCGTGATTGGGGCTTGTGCCTAGAAGCGACGTTGTTTGAGTACCCACTCGAGGGCAAACGGCCACGCTCCGTATCCCGACGCCGTATTGATGTGACCGGCGCCTTGCAGCCGATGCAATTCGATACCGAGCTGCGCGGCGATCTCGGCGAGCTCTTCGGGGCTAGTGAAGTCGTCGTCGTCGCTGCCGACGAGCAGCGAGCGCGCGGCAATCGGCGCCCATGCTTGTTTGTCGCGCGGCGGTGGCAGGAAGCTCTCGACCGCCTCGAAGATGAGGAACGGCGACGGCGGCGCCACAAGCAACGCGGCGTCGATGTTCCTTGTTCCGCGCTCGTGAATCAGGTGATCGACCGCCCAACATCCGAGCGAGTGAGCCACGAGGGTCACCGGCGACGGTGACTCTTCGACGAGGCGCGCCAGCTCGGCGACCCAGATGTCTTTCTGCGGCGCACTCGGATCGGGCAGGTCGGGAAAACAAACCGGCACATCACGCCCCCGCAGCTCCTGCTGCAGCCAACGCTGCCAGTGCCCCGGTCCGGAGCCCTCGTATCCGTAGACGATGACCACCATCAGAAAATTGTAGATTGCAGATTGAGTCGGGCATGGCCAGCACCCCGTCGCAATCTCGATTCAACAAGCGACAACCATTGACGGTACGCAATCGCGAGGTAAGAGATTCGATCTCCGTGTCGGATCAGCACTCACCGTTGCTCACCACCTCCGACCACTCGCGTCAGCGAGCCGGGCTCACGTACGTCTACCCCGTATTGTCGCGACGCGCCGGCGGATTGTCGATCGGCATCAATCTCAACCCCAACAACGCCTGCAATTGGCGCTGCATCTATTGCCAGGTGCCCGACCTGGTGCGCGGCAGCGCCCCGGCGATTGACCTGCCGCTGCTCGATCGCGAGCTGCGAGAGCTGGTCGGCGACGTGTTGCACAACGACTACCTGCAAAAACACGTCCCAGCGGGATTGCAGCGGCTCAACGACATCGCCTTGTCGGGCAACGGCGAACCGACGAGCGCCCGTGAGATCGAAGCGGTTGTCGAGCTCATCGGCCGGACGCGCCAGGATCTGCTGGTGCCAAACACCGTCAAGACGGTGCTGATCACCAACGGCAGCTTGGTGCAGCGGCGCAATGTGAAAGCCGGGCTACGCCGTCTGGCTGAGATGAACGGCGAGGTTTGGTTCAAAGTCGACCGCACCACCGATGCGGGGATTCGCGCCGTCAATAGCGTTGCGACGTCGATCGCAACGATCCGGCGCAATTTGCAAACGGCAGCCAGCCTCTGCCCAACGTGGATTCAGACCTGCATGTTCGCACTCGACGGCCAACCGCCGAGCGCGAGCGAGATCGAAGCGTACCTCGCCTTCCTCTCCGACATTCGTGGCCGCGGCATTTCGATCCAAGGTGTCTTGCTGTACGGCATCGCGCGTCCGTCGCTGCAACCGGAAGCGCCACGGCTGTCGCCACTGCCCGCCGACTGGATGCACAATCTCGGCGAGCGCATTGCGGCGTTGGGCTACGCCGCCAAAGTGACTCCGTGACGTCGCCGCAGCGCGGGCGGACATCTAGCGAGGCAGGGCCTCGAACCGTAAGTGTGAAGTCCGCTCGCCGTTGGCTCGCTCCCGGGCTGCCTTCGAAAACTCGAGTCATGTGCAACATGTGCTACCCTTCAGGAAGCCTAGTCGACGCAAGCATCGAAGTGCTCCAGGATTGCCGCCTGCAACGCCGACCGCCGGAAGGGCGCCAGGTGACTGCCGGCGAACCAATGGATCTTCGACTTGCCCCAGTGTTTCCAGAGTTGATGCGGATGATCCGGGGGCACGATGCGATCGCCGCGGCCGGCAAGGATGAACAAGCGTTCGGCGGCGACGCGGCATTCGTAGGTCAGCGGGGAATGGACGCGGAACGCCGAGCGCAACTCGTCGCGCGAAAACACGGCCGCACCGGCGTCGCGTTGCACGCGGCTGCGCGTGAAGAAACGCCAGGCAAGATCGCCCATGCACACGGGCGGCACCATAGGGACGACGAAGGCGAGGTCGTCGCGCAAGCCGGCCATCAAGGCCGACAGGTAACCGCCGAGGCTGAGCCCGAGCAGACCGACCGGCGCCCCGGAATGCTGGTGCAACCAGGTGATCAGCATGTCGATCTCGAAGATTGCCTGGCGCACCGCTTCGTTGAGCTGCGCCACATGCGGCACGGCGAAACGCTCACCCGAGAAACGCGCATCGGCAGGCGTACGGGCGCCGTGGAAGGGCAAGGTGACCAGCGCCACGTCGTAGCCGGCCTCGAAGATCGCCGCAGCGAACATCGCGAAGGCGTCGATGCGCGGATAGCCCATGCTGAATCCGTGCAAGGCGACGACGGTCGCGCGTGGCGGATCGAGCTCGTGGGTCCAATGCTCGAAGCACAGCTCGTCGGCCGACGAGCTGTCTGCGGCGTCGTACGGCTTGTAACCGGTTTCGAATCTCTGGGTGGCGACCACACCTCTCTTGCGCGTGCCGCCGTAACGGCTCATCACCGAACGCGGCGACCTGCGCTCGGCGGGCGCATCGACGAAGGAGAAGTAGCTGCGCGGATCGTCCCAGAGCTGGCCGGAAACAAAAGGCGCGGCCGACTGGCGCAGCGAGTCGACAGCGTCGGGCTCGGGCATCACGAAGCGATCGACGACGATGCGCATCGCCTGCAACGCCGCGTCGTCGAGACCGGCGCCAAACAGGGTCAGCAGCCAGTCGGTCCAACCAGCAAGCGGCAGATCATTCGAGCCGATCTCCGCAAGGTCGGCGAGTGCAGGCGCAATCATTGGTTCCTCAATCGTCCGTCTTCTATCACGTCGTCGCTCGGTTTTGCAGGAAAAAGTCGTCGCACTTGGGTAGAGCCGACGACGCCCGGAGGCTAGCTTCGCAACTGCCCACCGTCATGCTACCGAGCTCCGGATTGTTACGTATGTCCAGATCGTCTAGAGTGTATGCCTGTTCGTGGAGGATCGTAATGGCAACACGCTCGAATCTCAAGCGCAAGGCATTCTTCGTCGATGAAAACGTGGTTCGTCGTGCTCGTAAGGCGCTTGGGGCGGCGACGGACGCTGAGGCGATCCGAGCTTCGCTGGAGCGCGTCGCGGAAATGGAAGAGTTCTGGCGCTTCATGAACCGCACGCGCCGCAGCTTGAGAACCGGCAGCATCGAGGCTGCGTAACTTGCACTGGGCCATCCTGGATTCGGGGGTCTACATCGGGCACTGGGAAGCGGGGCTTTACGATGCCCTACTATCCGATGTCCGAAAGGGGTTCGTAGTACGGCACTCTGCGGTGGTCCTATCCGAGTTGAGGCGAGGGGCACGCGGTCCGGCAGCACGGCAACGAATCGAGGAGTTGTTCCGCCTTGCCCGAATCGTCTGGGAGCCAACGTCGCTCGATTGGTGGGAAGCTGGCAAACTCGTCCGTGAAATAGGCGATCGTCAAGGTTGGGAAGTCAACAAGCGTCGAGAATTCCAGAACGACGCCCTGATTGCGCTAAGCGCGCGCCGGCAAGGGGCCATCGTCGTCACTACGAATCGTACGGACTTCGATCTACTCAAACATCGACTAAACGTCAGCGTGCTTTACCCCTGAACGGAAGGGAAGCTACTCACGCGCATGAAGACCCGATTTATTGACACGTAATCCGGTTTGCCTTACCGATGCCCGCTATTGATTGGCAATTGGGACGCGCTTGCGGTGCGGGGTCGCGGGTCCAAACAGGGGGATCGTATGACGCGGGTGAAGCAATCGCACGGCAGTGTGTTCGGCTGGGTGGGGGGGGTTGTGATTGCTTCGGCCGCCGCGTGTTTCGCTGAGAGCAGCGCCCCTAGCCTCGAAGTCCGTTTGGAGCCGATTGTCGTCACCGCGACGCGCAGCGACCTCAGCCAAGAACAAGCGCCGGCGAGCGCCACCGTGCTCGACCACGACGCGGTGCAAACCTCAGCCGACATTACCATCGACGATATCCTGCGAACCATCCCCGGCTTCAGCCTCTATCGCCGTTCGAGTAGCTTGGTGACACCACCGGGCCTCGACACCGAGGCTCAGGGCGTCACCCTGCGCAACATCGGGCCGGCCGGTGCCAGCCGGGCGTTGGTGATGGTCGATGGCGTCCCGATCATCAGTCCATTCGACGGTCAGGTGTTCTGGGGAAAGGTTCCGCAAGAAAGCATCGATCACATCGAAGTCGTACGCGGCAGCGGTGCCAGCTTGTGGGGCAACTACGCGATGGCGGGCGTGATCAACATCATCACCCGCAAGCCGAGCGAAACCGGAGCCGCCCTCAAGGCCAGCTACGGAACCAACGGACTCACCGACGACTACCTCTCGCTCAGCGGCCGAAAGGACAAGCTTACGATCGGCCTCGAAGGGAATTTCTTCAATCTCGACGGATTCCCCGTCGTGGCGCATGACGAGCGCGGACCGATCGACAAGGATGCAAGCTCGCGCTCCGAAGTTTTCAACGGGCGCGTCAGCTACCGCTTCAGCGATACGGCTTCGGTGGCGTTGCACGGACAATATTTCGACCAGGCCTACAACTACGGCACCCATCTACGAACCGTCGGTGCCGGCGCCGGCTTGATCGATCTCAGCGGCACACTGCATACGGATGACGGCAGCGAGTGGCAGGCCATGGTTTTCTCGAACCTGCAGAGCTTCCACATCAACTTTTCCGAAGCCAACGAAGCGCGGACCAGCGAAAGTCTCGCTCTCAAGCAAACCGTGCCGTCCACCGACCTTGGCGCATCGCTGGTGTGGTCGCGGCGCATGCTCGAACCGCTCCTCATCAGCTCCGGTGTCGATCTTCATTGGATCGACGGGCAAAGCCGCGACCATAGCTTCGATCCCGACACCGGCATGTCGACCGGCCAACGGCGGAGCGACGGCAAACAGTTCTTCGCCGGATTTTTTCTCCAAGGCATTTACACTCCGATGCCGCGCCTGGAGATCGCACTGAGTGGGCGCGCCGATCTGTGGACCAACTACGAGGGCACGCAGAACGGTACGCAAACCGATGACATGGGTGTCACCACCGCTATCAACAGCAGATTCCAAAGCCAGACACGCGCCGCCTTCAATCCGCGCCTGAGCGTGCTCTACCGCGCCTCCGACTGGCTGCATCTGCGCGCCGCCGCCTATCGAGCCTTTCGCGCTCCAACCTTGGCGGAGCTCTATCGGCAGAGCCAGGTGGAAGACCTGAAGTTACTGGCCAATCCGAAGCTGTCTCCCGAACGCCTCAACGGCGCCGAAGCCGGCGTCGATCTGCCGGTTCTGGAAAACGTCGACTTGCGCGCCACCGGCTTTTGGAACGAAGTGGACAATCCGATCGAGAGCGTCGACACCGCCTTCGACGCCATGGGCAACGCGACGGAACGCAAGCGTAGCAACCAGGGACTGGCGCGCACCTTCGGTGCAGAGGTCGAGGCAATCTACGAACCGCTGCCCGACCTATTGCTGTCGGCGAGCTATCTGCTGGCCGACGGAACCCTCGTCCACACCGCGCCCGCAGACAAGCATCTGGAAGGGTTCCAATTGGCCCAGATCCCGCCGCATGCGGCGACCGTAGCGATCGAATACCGGAATCCCAAAATCATCACGGCGCGACTCGAAGGACGCTTCATCGACGATCAATTCGAAGATCAGGAGCACATGGACAAGCAAGGCAGCTACTACATCTTGAACGCCACGCTGGCGCGGCAGCTCCCCTTCTGGAACGGCGAAGTCTTCCTTGCCGGGGAAAACCTGTTGGATCATGAATACACGGTCGACCACGGAGGCGGCATCAAACAGATCGGCAGCCCATTGCTGGTGCACGGCGGGCTACGCTTCCACTTCTAGCGCGGCAGGGCCTCGGACAGTAAGTGTGAAGTCCGCGAGCCAACACGCCCACGGTCCGTACTCTGCCGTGGTCTTGGTTCAACGGTGGATCTGCGGCAAAGGTATGCCGTGGGGCGCGAAGCAAACGATGGCTTTGATGCCGAAACCGCGGGACGCTGGCTCGACCTGGTGCGTGCCGTGCTGTGGCGTTACTTCCGGCCACGCGTCATCGGCGCCGAGCACTTGCCGAAAGGACGCGCGCTGATCGTCGGCTGTCACTCCGGCGTCATTCCGTACGATGCAGCGTGCACGCTGGTCGCCGTACGCGACGCCAGCGGACGTTCCGCGCGGGCCGTCGGCGACCATCTCTTCGGGCGTCTCGCCGCGGTCGAGACGTTCCTGCGCCGCAACGGTGCTATCATCGGCAAGCCCGAGACACTGGCAGCAGCGCTGCGGGCCGGCAACCTGGTGCTGTTGTTTCCCGGCGGTGCACGCGACATGGAGCGGCCGTACGCGACCCAGCGGTATCGGGTCCTGCCGCATCGCGGTTTCGCAGCCGGACGCGGCGGCTACATCAAGGTTGCCTTGCGCACGCGCTCGCCGATCGTTCCCCTGGCCGTTGTCGGCACCGAAGAAGCGCACGTCATGCTCGCCAACCTGCCGCGCCTGGCACGCGCCCTGACCCTCCCCCTCTTCCCTTGGGTTCTCTTCGCACTGCCCTTGCCGACGCAACTCTACATCCGTTTCGGAGAGCCGATTCGACTGCCTGGAACGGCGGCGCTGGCCGATGATCAGGCGTACGTCGATGGTCTCAACGAGATGGTGCGCAGCCGGGTCCAGCAGCTCATCGACGACACCGTACGACGTCGGCACAGCATCTTCTACGATTCCTACGACGACTCACCGCCGGCAATGACACACCGTCGGGGGTCGAGGCGAATCAAGCAACGTTCGCGGAACGCCGAATGACAGAGCGTCGCATCCGCTTCGGGATTCAGACCGGCCAGCAGTTCGCACGCTGGGAGGAGATCGTCGCGATCTGGCAACGGGCGGAGGCACTCGGGTACGACGCGGCGTGGACCTACGATCACTTCCAAGCCGTCATGCTCGACCCGTTCGATCCCTGTCTCGAAGGCTGGAGTTGCCTGGCGGCGTTGGCCGTACACACCAAACACATCCGCATCGGAGCGCTGGTGACGGGCAACACCTACCGGCATCCGGCGATTCTCGCGAAGATTGCCGCCACCGTCGACGTCATCAGCTCGGGCCGCCTCGAGTTCGGCATCGGCGCCGGCTGGTTCGAGCCCGAGCATCAAATGCTCGGGATTCCGTTCGGCACCGCGAGCTGGCGCTGCGAGCGTCTCGACGAAGCGTTGCACGTCATCCGCAAGCTGTGGAGCGAGCACCAGGCGACGTTCGCCGGCAAGCACTACCAGCTCAACGCAGCGATTGCCGAACCCAAGCCGGTGCAGCAACCGCACCCACCGATCACTGTGGCCGGCGCCGGCGAAAAACGCATGCTGCCGATCGTCGCCCGTCACGCCGACATCTGGAGCTCGTTCGGATCTCCCGATGTGTTCCGCAAACGCATCGCCGTGCTGCGCCGCTGCTGCGACGCCGAGAATCGTGACTGTGACGCGATCCGGAAACAGGTCCTGGTGCCGGCAGCCATCACCGCGGATCTGTCGACCGCCGCACCCCTCATCCAAGGCTACGCACTCTACCAGGGGATCAGCGACGAGGAAGCGCGAAACTGGATGCTACTCGGCAGCGCCGATGACGTTTGCCGCCAGATCGATGCCTTCGTTGCCGCCGATGTCACCGATTTCGTGCTGACGCTGTCACCGTACAACATGGACGTCTTCGAACGCTTCGCCGCCGACGTCCTGCCGCGTTACAGGTGAGCAGCCGCTTCTCCTCAAAGGACGAGTCCGGGGGTTTCTTGATCCACGACAACGGCTCGCCTAAGACGCTGCGCAATGTCCGCAAGCGAGCTGGCTGAGGTTGCACGGTATCGCGTCATCTTCGCCGACTGCGATCCGATGCGCATCGTCTACTACGGCACCTACTTCCGATTCTTCGAGATCGGCCGAGCCGAGCTCTTCCGCAAGCTCGGCCACCCGTTTCCCGATTACATCGCTCGGGGCCTGTACCTCGGCGTCATCGAAACGCACTGCCGCTACCTGAGACCGGCGCGCTACGACGACGAGTTGATCATCCGTGCCGGTGTCGGTGAAGTCGGCAGAGCACGGTTGACGATCCGCTACGAGGTCGCCGCAATCGACGGCACATTGCTGGCGAGCGGCCACACGACGCACGCGGTGATGAACGAGCAGGGACGGCCGCAGCGGATTCCGGAAGCCTTCCGGACCGCGGCGAGCGCCGGATGAGGGTTGGTCCTCGCGCTGCAGGCGCGAGGACCAACCACTCTTGGTCGCGGGAGAGTACCGCCGTTGGTTTGAACGAGGCGGTCTTAGCGGATTACGTCGTGCGAGAGCACAACGCCAATGAGGTCTTGCGTACACTGGATGCAGTCAGTGACGTCGTTGTCGGCGCCGGCAATCGACAGGTCGGTCGTAGCGATCGTGCCGCAGTTACCGCCAAGATCCGTACAGGTATTCGCATACCCAAGATCCTGCGGATCGATATAGGTGTCGTCGCTCGTGCCCTTCAAACCGTCGGGGCCGTTGGCTGTAGAGCAACCCTTCAAGACAGCGGTGACCACCGCAGCGTGAGCGGTTGCGATCCTCGTCAAGGTCGTCTTCGCCGCATCAACGTTGTCAAAATTCGGGCAACAATCGAACGCCGTCGAACAGCTCGAAGACGGTACTGTAATCGGCGTGTGTGCGAGCGGGTTGAGGGTGCACTGACCGGCTATGCAGCCAAGCGCGTTGTTCGAAACCTTGTCCAGGCACTTCAACAGAAGAGTGGTATAGTTGCTCGTCTCTTTGCGCGCCTGCAGGCCGACCTGCCGCTGGCACTTCACCTCCTCGGGTGAATTGGCGGCGAGCGGGTAGTGCACACGCAGGATGTTGCCGGTTAGCCCACTCGCCAAGCAAGCGTTGCAGTCGATGTAGTCGTTCGCCGCACCGGGGCTGGCGAGACCGGTCGTCGCGATCGTGTCGCATCCGGCAACCGACGGACAGCTACTGGCATAGCCGAACGTCTGCGGGTCGATGTAGGTGTCGTCGTCGGTACCTTTGATGGTATCCGGACCTTTATCGAGAGAACATGCTTTCTTGATTGCCTTGGCAGAGGCGTCCTCGGCTTTTGTAATTTTCGCCGCGGTGGTGCTGGTGGGCACTTTGTTGTCGTAGGCGGGGCAACAGTCTGTCGCAACCGCACACGAGGAACCGGTCACCGTCGTCGGGGTGCCGCTCGCCGGATTGAGCACACATAGAGTCGCCTGGCACGCCAGCTTCCCATTGGCGACGTGATCGAGACAGGTTTGGTGCAAGGTGGCATCCGTCGAAGTCAGCTTTCGCGCTTCACGGATGATGGCCCGTTGGCAAGCGATACCGGATTGGTCGAGCTTGCAGGTCGGGTCGCAACCGCCGCCTACTGTGGTACCGCCATCGTCACACTGCTCGCCGAAATCCACGATGCCGTCGCCGCAGATTGCAAACATCGGTCTTGCCCCGGCCAGGGACACGACGGCGATGATCGCGAGTATGTTCACCGCCCCCCGGATACTCGTTGTTCTAAAGCTCATGCAATGACCTCCCCTGGAATTCAGAATTGCGGCCGGTCCAAGCGCCAAGACCCATCGTTTCCTCAAGCCGCGATGTTCGGAATCGGCGCACAACGTACCCTGCGCCCCATACACTGGCAAGGAGCAAATTGCACGTCGGGAGCGGCCTGCCGGCTCTCTCGACTACGGCAGGTCAAGTCGAATAAGCTCAGCGCACTCGAACAGGAGGAGCCATGAGCGAGGCAAGCAAGCGCGGTCCGTTCTTAAGCGTGATGGCGGTATTGTACTCGATACTCACGCTATCGAACTTCACCAAGGCCTATCAATACATGAGCAACCCGACAGTGGGCGGAATCGTGATTTTCGGGGTGCGCTTTGAAAGCGTCGTGTCGAACCTGATCTTGGGTCCGCTGATGGGACTTGTGGTCGGGTCCTATGCCTATGGACTCTGGAAACAAAGGTCGTGGCTGGTGCCGTTATCGATCGCCTACGCTTTCTACGTACCGTTGAATCTGGTCTTGTTCTGGTATCGCCAGACCGGACCGGATGTGCCGTCTTTGGGCTTTCTGCTGCCCTATCTGACGATCGCCTTCACGGGTTCGATCGGAACGGCTCTGTACCTTGCCCACCACCCTGAAAAACTGGCACACGGGTGACGAGAGCGTGCGGGGCTTTCGCCGGTGTCAGCTCCCGCCGCTGTGGCAGCTCAAACAGGTACCGGCAATGAATCCAGCCAGGAAGTAGTTGGGCGGCTGCGCTTCCGCCAATCGCAGCGCAAGCGCCAGATCATGGCGGAACAAATCTAGGTTCTCGTCGATCAGCGCATGGTTCGTCTTGCGACCGCTCGGATCAATCGAGCTCGCCGCGTCGTTCATCGTCCTCAGGACGGCAACGACGGCACGTTGGCGCTCGGGTGAATCGGCACGGCTGTCATGGAGGATGCGATCGAGATCCCGAGTTTGCTGCGCCAGCTCCCACATCGCTGAGCGCACGCGTGACGGTTCGATGTAACGGAAATCGGGCGGATAGGTGTGGGCGCGAATCCTTTCCGGAAGATCCGCGCAGCTCGCAACTCCCCCGAGCAGCACTGCGGCAAACAACAAAGGGCGACCGAATCCGGCGAGCGAACCCTTCAACTTCATGCGTTGTCCCCGAAGACGTGGCCCACACAGCTTCACGCCCGAAGGCTGTGCAAGATACAGACTCCGGTGCGCGCCTAGGCGTGTCGTGGTGTTTTGACGGAACACCTTCCCGGAGCTGCAAATTTGCTCCCGCGGTTCGGGTGGTGATATGGGGCGCATGACGCGGCAAGCGCTTTGCTCTCGAATGGGACAGAAGATCGGGTTTGCAGGCAGCGGATCTTCGAGAAACGGAGGCAAGAATGAAAAGGGAAGCCACGTATCGATTTCGCCTGTTGTTCGCCAGCGCATGGCTGGCGCTGATTCCGGCGGTCAGCTTCGCCGCCGACTCGGCAAACGCCGCCAAGGCCGCGTACTTGCAATACTGCTCGGCCTGCCACGGAGAAGGCGGCAAGGGAGACGGCGTCGTATCCCAGCTCATGCGGCCCAAGCCCACGGATCTCACCGTGCTGGCGAAGGAGAACAACGGTGAGTTTCCGTTTGCAAAGGTGATGGCCAGCATCGATGGCCGTCAGACGCTACGCGCCCACGGCGACCCCAACATGCCGGTTTGGGGGGAGATCTTCAAAGCCGACACCGGAGCATCGATGGCTGGTGAAGGGGCGATTCGCGGCAAGGTGCTGCTGATCACCGACCACTTGAAATCGATTCAACAAAAGTAAGCCGCGGCTGGCCACGCCAACGCGGCACCTGTCGAGCGCCTCTTCTCAGTGCGGCGCTCGACACAAGAGCTTCAGGGTCGACAGATTGCGCCGCGCTACCGGCAACACAGCGTTCGCCGAGCGCGTCTTGATCTTGACGACACGACGAGAGCTGCCGGCCAAGGGAACGATCATGTTGAACGGCTGGGTGCAGAGGTTCTCCAAACCGTCCGCAATGGGCGGGGTGTGCGTGTAACCGGCCGCCGGGTTTTGCGGGTCCTCGAAACGCATCAGCGCCGTCTGCAAGGTCGTCAGGTCGGCAGCCAACGCATCGCGTACGGCTTGTGAGCTGGCCTGATCCGGACGCGGCCCCAAAATCAGCAGGCTCGACAGGCCCTTCGCTTGGCAGGCGCCCAAACCGCTCTTGGAGTTGTTGACGCAGGCAACGACCTTGAACAGGCACATGCCATCGACACCACCGCTGAAGTCGCAAGCCGCGTCGCCGTCGTTGCAGGCTTGCTGCTCGTTCGGCAAGCCGAAATGATCCTTATCCATCGCTGGATTCTTGGCGACGTACCACTCGATCTGGCAGCCCGACTTGTCGTGCGCCGGACTGCGCTTGTTACCGCGAATCGCCTGCTTGTCGATGGTGTATTTGCAGTCGCTCGGACACAGATCGCCGTCGGCCAAATTGTGGTCGTCGCACTGCTCGCCGCGATCGAGCACGCCGTTCGAGCAAAGCGTCGCCGTGGGCGTCACACTCGGGCTCGCTGTCGGGGTGCGAGTCGGGGTCGATGTCGGAGTGAACGTCGGGGTTGGCGAACCGCAGATCTGATTCGCTACGCACACGGCGTTCAGGACCAGATCCGTCCCACTTGGGCAACCGCCGATGGTCAAGTTGATGCAAGCCGGAATCGGTGTGAGTTGCTGGCAGCAACGGAATGGAGTCGGCGTGGACGTTGGAGACGGAGTTGGGGTCTGGGTCGGGGTTTGAGTCGGAGAACCGCTTGGCGACTTGGTCGGGGTCTCGGTCGGTGTTCGAGTCGGGGTGATCGATGGCGTATCGGTCGGTGTCGAAGTCGGCGACTTCGTCGGTGTCAACGACGCGGTTTCGGTCGGCGATCCCGTTGGGGTTCTTGTCGGGGTCTCGGTCGGCGATGAGGTTGGTGTCTCGGTCGGCGTCAGGGTCGGAGTTAAGGTGGGGGTATTGCTGACGAGAGGCACCGGAGTAATCGTGGCACATTGGCCGCTCCCGCCATTGCAGCGTGCACCGTACACCCCGGTGCAACCGGCACTACAGCCGCCGCCCGATGGCACGCCACATGCGGGCAAAGAGCACTGACAGCAGTCGTTGGATCCCAGCGTCGGGGTTGACGTCGGCAGCGTCCCCGCCTGCACCCTATTGGGAGCGATCGCCACCACAGCTGCGAGAGAGACACCGCCAAGCCACAGGATTACCCTGGTCGCCGCTCCCCCATTCTTCATGATTGCCCCTCTCTCTCGCCTCGATGCCTCGTAAACCGATCGAAGCAGATCGTGTGGTCACCGACTTGTAATTGTACCTTCACCGAATTGTCAATCGATGGCGGCCGACCAATCGAGAATTACTTGTGGAACGGAGTCGAATGGCCGGGTTCCTGACAGGTCTGCCGATCTTCTCGATCAAGGCACTGCCCTGCCCTTTACGTTTCGTGGTTTACGTTTTAATCCTTCCAGATCAATTCATCGTCGCAGGAGGAACAACCATGGCAACAGGCAACCGTGTATTCATCATCGGCGTCGGCATGACGAAGTTCGAGCGCTGCGACACCGACATTCGCGAGCTCGCTCAGCAGGCGGCCAATGACGCCTTGAAGGATGCGGACATCGAGTACGCCAAGATCGAACAGGCCTTCTGCGGTTACATCAACGGCATGAGCGCCCTCGGGCAGATTACGCTCTACGGCATCGGCATGACCGGCATTCCGGTCTACAACGTCAACAACAATTGCTCGACCGGCTCGACCGCTCTGTACATGGCCTACAACGCCATTCGCTTCGGCCAGAACGACGCCGTGCTCGCCCTCGGTTTCGAGAAGATGCAAAAGGGTCCGCTGGAAAAGCAGCTACCCGGGCTGGAGAAGATCGCCGAGGAAGGCGAGAAGGAAAAGAAGCCGCCGATCGCGGCGCGCATGTTCGGCGACGCCGGCCGCGATCACATGGAGAAGTACGGCACCAAACCGGAGACCTTTGCCAAGATTGCAGTGAAGAACCACCGCCATTCGGTCAACAATCCGCGCTCCCAGTATCAAACGGCTTGCACCCTCGAAGAGGTCCTCGCGTCGCGCATGGTGTACGAGCCGCTGACCATCCTGCAGTGCTGCCCGACCAGCGACGGCGGTGCCGCCGCGGTCATCGTTTCGGAAGCTTACTTGAAGAAGCACCCGCATCCGGGCGCGGTCGAGATTCGCGGCATGACGATGACCACCGACCGCATGGAGGATTGGAGCCGTGGCCGCATCGGCATGGTCGGCGCCGGCATGACCGAGCGCGCCGCCGCAAAGGTCTACGAGATGTCGGGCATCGGTATCAACGACGTTCAGGTCGTCGAGCTGCACGACTGTTTCAGCACCAACGAGCTGATCACCTACGAAGGTCTCGGCATGTGCAAGGAAGGCGAAGGCGAAAAGCTGGTCGAGGATGAAGCAACCACGTACGGCGGCAAATGGGTCGTCAATCCGTCGGGCGGCTTGTTGTCGAAAGGTCACCCGCTGGGCGCCACCGGCCTGGCGCAGTGCTCCGAGCTCGTCTGGCAGCTCCGTGGCCAAGCCGAGAAACGTCAGGTCGCGAACGTCAAAGCCGCACTGCAGCACAACCTCGGGCTCGGCGGCGCCTGCGTCGTGACGATGTATACGAAGGCCTGAAGGCGCGACCGCGCGACCGAATATCCTCGACGCCCCGAAATCTCCGCACCTCTCTCACGCCAGCCAGCGATGCGCGTCGGCCATCTTCTCCTGGATGGGGACAGCGATCGGACACTTGCCGGCGCATGGTGCGGCGCAAGTGACGCACACCGAGGCGTTGCGGTCGAGCTTGGCGTATTGTCGCTTGCCTTCGCTCTCCCAGTGGTAGTCCTTGAAGTACATGCGATAGCGCAAGACGTCGTTGATCGGCAGATCGTACTCACATGAATCGAGGCAGACGCCGCAATGCGGTTGGCAATAGTCCCCCGACACCAGACGATCGTAGCGCTCGAGCAACGCGACGTCGGTCGAACGCACCGGTGCTCCCGAGGCGTAGACGTACTCGTCGACCTGGCGCTGCTCGTAAATTGAGATGACCAGACATGCCACGGCTGGGTTCGACAAGACCCAGCGAAAGGCCGACTGAGCGTAGCTGCTGGCTTCCTGGCGGAAGTCGGCGAGATTGGTGTGCTTGGCGCCCTTCAACGTCTTCATCGCGACGATGCCGACGTCGTGGGCTTTGGCTTTTTCGAGGATGTGGCCGAAGCTGGGCCACATGCCGAAGTGGTAGGCGAGCATCATGACGTCGAAGCGCCCGGAATCGATCGCCGCGTTGGCCACCGCCTCGAGATTCGGCGTGTGCGTGCTGACGCCAAGGAAGCGCACCTTGCCCTGCTCCTTCAACTTGTCGAAGGCTTCATGGATGTTCGGCGCCAGCAGACGTTCGACGCGGTCGCACGAGTGGACGTGGATCAAATCGACGTGATCGGTTTGCAGACGCTTCAAGCTTGCCTCGACCGCTTCGATGATCTTCGGCACCGGTGTGTCGTTGGGTAGGTGGCCGGTGGAAAGGCAAAACTTGGTCGCCAGAAAGATCTTGTCGCGGTGCCCCTTCATCGCCTCGCCGAGCACACGTTCCGATTGCGTATCGGAATAGTCCGGCGCCGTGTCGAAGTAGGTGATGCCGCGTTCGATCGCATAGCGCGCCACCTCGGCATCGTTGATCCGTCCCGATCCCAGGGAGATATCGGAGACCATCGCGTTGGTGCGCCCCAGACGCCGGTAGTTGCGTACGCGTGCTTCCTTCCACTCGCTGCGCGCCTCGGGTGCAATGTTTTCAACCTGGGTCGCGAAGAAATCGCGGGCGACCGGAATCCAACCGCGATTGCGTATTACAGCGACCCCGACGCCGCCGGCCGTCGCCACGGCGCCGGTGCCGACGCCACCGAGGACACGAAGAAGCTTGCGTCGCAACGGGTTTGCCGGAGCCGAAGTCGATTGACCACCGACGAGGTTCACCAACCACGACGGCTCGGCCGACTTACAGGCTGTGCACGCCGGCTGCCGCCAACGCACGAACAGCGCTACTGTGGCAGTAACGAGCACCGACGCCGGTGCGATCGCTTTCCACAGGGGCAGGACTTCGCGGTCTCCGCCTTCGACCAGATCGTGCAACAGATCGCCACTCCACCACCACGCCAGGCCAAAGCCAATTGCGTAGAGGCCAAGCGCTACGGCCTTGCGAACTTGCACCAGCATCTCTCGGGTGGCACTGCCGCATTGCGAACAGGTCATAACTTACCTCCGGGCAGACTCTATCGTCCCTTTGGAGGCTCTGTAAACGATTGCGCTTCTGGCCGCACGCTACGCACAGCTGGTGAGCGAGACGTTCACGGCGCTGATGATCTCGTCGACGGTGATTTCGCCGTCGCCATCGGCATCGCCGGCAAGACACTGGTCCAAGGCAATGTTGCCGAGCGAGATGTTGACCATCAGCAGTAAGTTGTCGACCGTCACCTCACCGTTGCCGTCACAGTCGCCGATACATCGTGGCGGGGTCGGGGTCGCTGATCCTGGAGTGCCGGTTGGTGGGCTCGATGTTGGGGTAGCAAACGGTGCCGGGGTCGAACTTGGCGTTGGTGTCGACGGCGAACCGGTTGGCGTCGGCCCCACACCGGGACCCGTACAATTCCCGACAACGCAATCTTGGTCATCGACGCAGGCAAATCCGTCGCCGCACACCTTGCCGGTGACGCCGCACGGAGCGCCGTTGCAGTGCATGTCACGCAGGCACGAAAAGCCCTTCAGGTCGCCCGAGAGGCAGACTTTCCGAGTCGCGGCGCAGGGCGAGCCGTCGCTGCAGTTGAAGTCGACGTCGCAGCACTCGCCGGAGAAAAGGCCGCCGCCACAGGTCCCGGAAAGCGCATCCGTCGAGCACGCCGGCATGCTGACGCACGTATCGCCGGGGCAATCGCAATCCAAGCCGTCGTCGCTACCGCCGTCGCAGATCCCTTGCGCCACCACGCACGCGCCGCCCGGACAGCCGTCGATGGTGACACACGCCTGGCCGTCGTTCGCGCCTCCCGAGCACAGGTTCTGTGCGTGTGCCGGCAGCGCGCATAGGCCCGCCACGGAAAGTGTCGCAACCGCTCGAACGAAGCAGCGCAGCCGGGGCCGGCGCTTCCGACGCTGCGGAGCGGCAAAATATGAGTGGATCGTTGGCGCGGACGGGTTCGACATCGACTCCTCTTTCCTCGAACGGTATCTATGGCATGCACCGGAGTGTCAAGGTCGAACCTGACACGCAGCGGCACGCAAGATTGGCAACAGGGCGAGGAGGTACGAGTCATGGCAGAGACCCCGTCGACGATGGTAGCGCTGGGCACAGCGGCTGCGGATTTCCGCTTGCCCGACACCGACGGCAAGCTGGTCGCACGCGACGACTTCGCTCACGCCAAGGGTCTGCTCGTCATGTTCATCTGCAACCACTGTCCGTTCGTGCAACACATCCGCGCCGGCCTGGCGAAGTTCGCACGCGACTACCAGAGCCGCGGCCTGGCGATCGTCGCCATCAACTCGAACGACGTCGCCAGCTATCCCGCCGACAGCCCGGCGAAGATGAAAGAGGAAGCAGCACGAGCGGGTTACGTGTTCCCCTATCTCTACGACGAAACGCAAGGCGTCGCGAAGGCGTACCAGGCGGCGTGCACGCCGGATTTCTTCCTCTACGATCGAAACCGCAGACTGTTCTACCGCGGGCAGTTCGACGACAGTCGTCCGGGAAACAACAAAGCGGTGACCGGTAACGATCTGCGCGCCGCCAGCGACGCGCTCCTCAGCGGCAAGCCGCTCAGCGCGAGCCAAAAACCCAGCATCGGCTGCAACATCAAATGGAAGCGCTGACATCACCGTCTGGCGCAGTGTCAGCCGCTCCTCCGGCTCAGAATCGATCGGCGATCCAGTAGACCGACTCGGACGGCGGCAACAGGCGGAAGAACAGATCTTCCGCCAGAATCTCCTTGGCAGGCAGACGTAGCTTGGCGGCCAGCCGTTCGGGATCGATAACGCGCCACATCCAGAAGACGTCTTCGACCTGGCGCAGCGATAGTCCACGACGCCGCAGCCCCTCTTGCACTTCCGGTTCGACGCCGAGATGGCTGATCATCCCCGGCAGGGTGGCCGCTTCGCCGGCATGCAAGCGGCAGACGAGCTGCGTCAGTGCCTCGGCATGCCCGGGCATGTACCCGTGCTCCATGAGAACGTAGAAGCCGTAGAGCGTTGTCCCGCGCAGGTAGGCAACCAAGCGCTCGCCCTGCCGCGCAATCAGGAAGTGCTCTTGCGGATTGCCCGCGTAACGCAATTGCCCGCGCCAATACTCGGCGTCGCGGACCGTAGTACCGTTCCAACGACCGCTGTAGCAATCGTAAACCGCACGGATTTCGGAAAGGTTCGATTCTTCGAACGGTGCAATCGTGTACGGTCCTTCGTTTCCACGTTCTTGCGGTTGATTGTCAGCGTCGCTGTCGATGAACAGCAGATGCCGAAGGTGGCTCTGCCAGCCCAGGGCACTGTAGAACTTCAGACGCGAGGCAAAAAGCATCGACAGGTCGAAGCCGTGGTCCGCCATCACCGACAAGCCATGCGTCAGCAGCTGCGACGCGATGTGGCGCTGGCGATAGGTTTCGGTGGTGAAAACGTTACCGACGCCACCAACCTGAAGGACCTGCCCGTCGATACGCACCTGTTTGCGAAACACTTGGAAGGTGCTGACGATGTTGCCGTGGTCCGTGGCGACGAAGCACAGATCGTCGCGGAAGGCCCGATCGTACTGAAAATAGCGCGCAAAGAAGGCGCGGTCGTTCAGCCATTCTTTGAGCAAATCGAGAACGGCGTCGCGTTCGCCCGCTTCGATGCTGCGGATCTGCAGGCCGCCGATACTCAATGGGCCGGCGTCGGAGTTGGCGCGGAACCAGCTTTCGGCGGCGTGCGATGGGCTCCGCGCAACCGATGCTGCATGGCCCGGCGCACCTCCGCCTGCAACTCGCGCCGGAAGAGCACCAGGCGTGCTTGCTGCTCGACGGTCAATGTCTTTTGCAACTGGCTGAAGGTGTCCTCGGGAACCATGGCAATCTTTTGATCGAGATCGTTGGCAGCAGCCACCAGCGGTGCCAGCTCGGAGTCCGCCGCCTTGCGATCGAGCGCTTTGTGCAGCTGCGTCTCGAGGGTCTGCCGTTCCCGCATCAACTGCTCGCGTCGCTGGTCGGATTCGCGGACCACCTGGCTGACCTTGAGGGCTTCCTGTTCGTTGAGCTTCAACGCCTCGGCGATATGGACGACGAGAAACGTGCGCGCGCGCTGGCGGCGTGCCGACTCGCGCGGTTGCGCTCTTGTGGCCGTGGCGACAAAGACGAGCACCCCAACCAACAGCAGGCACGCGAGGCGGGTCCGACCGCCATGGCTCCAGGGTGTTCCGTTCACCTTTTCATTCCGTGCTCAGCTGAGATCGTCGTTTGCACCATCCGAGGGATCGGGGCTCGAGCCATCGAGGTCGATCGATACCACACCTCCCCCACCACCACTCAAACCGATCAGGTCCGTGAGCGGCAGCGAGGTGAGCAGCTCATCGTCTTGCAAGCCGCTGCTGATCGATTCGTCCCGCGGCGCGACGACGCCGACCAAATCGTGCAGCTCATCCAGCGAATCGTCATCCAGCGATGACACGGATGCCGAGCTCCCGGCAAGCTGGATGTGCCTGTCGGTGAGTGCAAATCGATACACGGATACGGCGAGCAGCAGCGAGGCCGTCGCGGCCACCGGCAAGCGCCACGCCAGACGCGGTTGTTCGAAGCGCTGCGCCAGCCAACCCGTCAGGCTGCGACGCGGCTGCGGCGCACTGCGAATCGCCCGCGAGATTGCCTGCCGTTGCTGCAACCAAAACTCTTCGCCCGGATCTGGAATCGCCACATCGTTGAGCTCGACCGGAAGCGCACGCAATGCGACGAGCGCCTCACGGCACTCGACACAATCGCCAAGATGAGCTTGCAGCTTGACGGCGGCTGCGTCGCTCGCGCCACCGTCGACATAGTCGACGAGCGCGCTGCGCTGCCGCCGACATTGCCAACGGCTCATGCTTCGGACTCCTTCATCCATTGTCGCAGGCGCAAAACGGCGTGGTGATAGTTTACCTTCGCAGAATTCTCGCTGATCCCCTCGGCTTCAGCAATCCTCTTGAACGGCATGTCGCCGAAGACGCGCATCGTCAAAACAGTGCGCTGGCGCAGCGGCAGTCGCGCAATCAGGTCGCCCAGCTTGTGCTTCCAACCCGCGGCCTGATTCTCCGGCGCAGCAATGCTGTCGACCGTGCCCTCTTCCAGCGTTACTTCGTGCTGCTGGCGCGAAGCGCGTCGCCGAGCGCGGTATTCGTTGAGCGCGATCTGGTGCAACCAGGTCGAAAAGCTCGACCGCTCTTGGAACTGCGCTAGCCGCGTGTAGGCTCTTACGAAAGTCGCTTGCACGATGTCCGCCGTGAGGTGCTGGTCGCGGACGAGTCGAAACACAAACGCGTAGAGGGCGCGTTGGTGGCGTTCGACGAGGATGTCAAAATCCTCGCGCCGCCCGGCAAGCGTATGTCGGATGAGGGTGGCGTCGTCCACGGAAGGATGCCGGTAAGCTGCGAAACCGACCCGGCACGAAATGTGACCAGGTTCGAGTGGCGCTTACCGGCATCGACAACCTGTTGCAACGGCTTTACTTCATCTCGCCGCCGCTGTCCTTCTTCGACTTCTTGTGACCGTGGCCGTGCTTCTTGGCCTTTTTTGCCTTCTTCGCGGGCTTTTCAGCCGGAGCCGCTTCCGCTTCCGCCAGCTGAATGCCGGCCTGCTTCGGTGCAGCTTGCGCTGCCGGTACGACGAGCAACATCCCCAATCCCACTGCTGCGATTCCCGCCAGAACTGATTTGTGCATCTAGTGCACCTCCTTTTCCCGGTGAGATGCAGCAGCCAGGGGAAAGGTTAAACTTAATGTCAAAGAAAGAAAATTCACCACGGCCGAGGGGCTTTGCACATAAGCCAGCTGGGCTTCCGCCAGGGGCTCCACCCCTGGCATGGCGAGGCACAAACCGTTGCGCAGCTCGCGTTTCTGCGCATGGACAAGGCCGGTAGGTTCTCGTAGGGTCGGCAATCGATGTACTGCACCGCTGGAAGGGGAACAGCTTTCGGCCGGGTCATTGTCTGTGTCCTGTTGCTGACAGCACTCGCAGTTCCCGGCCAGGCTGCGAGCTTTACGGCCTTTGAGAGCGCCCACGTTCGGCCGCTCGCATTGTCCGCCGACGGTCACATGCTCTACGCGGTCAACACCCCCGACAATCGCTTGGAAATCTTTTCACCCGACGGCAACGGTATCGAGCCGACAAGCTCCGTGGCCGTGGGTCTGGAACCAGTAGCGCTAGCGGTACACGACAAAACCGTATGGGTGGTCAATCAGCTGTCGGACAGCGTCAGCATCATCGACATCAGTGAGCAGCCACCGCGTCTGATTCGAACCCTGCTGGTCGGCGACGAGCCGCGCGATATTGTTTTCGCCGGGCCCAATCAATCACGCGCCTTCATCACCACCGCACACCGAGGCCAAAACACCGTCGTCGATCCGCAGCTGACGACACCGGGAGTCGGACGTGCCGACGTCTGGGTGTTCGACGCCGAAGATCAGGGCGATTCCTTCAAAGGCAGTCCGCTCACGGTCCTCACCCTGTTCGGCGACACACCCCGAGCTCTGGCGGCAACTGCGGACGGCTCGCGGGTGTACGCCGCGGTGTTCTTGTCCGGCAATCGCACGGCAACGGTGTCACAAGAAGCGGTCTGCGACGGCGGCGCAGCGGTGACGTCGTGCGAGGTCGAGGGAGTCACCATGCCGGGAGGCTTGCCGCCTCCCAACACCAACGTCGACGGCGTTGCGCAGCCCGAGGTCGGACTGATCGTCCGCTTCGATGCAACAAGCGGCGCTTGGCTCGACGAGCTCGGCCGCGATTGGCGTCAAGCGTTGCGCTTCAGCCTTCCGGATCACGACGTCTTCGCAATCGACGCAACGGCCGATCCGCCGCGCGAGGTCGATTCGTTCGCCGGCGTCGGCACGGTCATCTACGGCCTTGCGGTGAATCCCGTGAGCGGCGCGGTCTACGCCGCCAACACCGAAGCAAACAATGCCAGCCGGTTTTCCGGCCCCGGCGTGTTTGCCGGCCACAGCGTGCGCGGCCATCTGCACGAGAGCCGCATCACCGTGATCTCGCCAACCGGCGTACAACCCGTACGTCTCAACAGTCACATCGACTACTCGGTGGTCCCGAGTCCACCCGACGTTGCGGCGCGCAGCCTGTCTCTACCGGTCGCCGTCGCCGTCGATGCAACGGGCGAGCACCTTTACGTCGTCGCGACGGGCTCCGACCGGGTCGCGGCGCTCGACACACAAGCCCTCGAAGATGGAAGCTTCACCCCGAGCGCCGACAACCAGATCGCTGTCAGCGGCGGCGGGCCGAGCGGGCTGGTGCTCGATGGCGATCGGCAGCAGCTGTATGTGACGACGCGCTTCGACAACGGCATCTCGGTAATCGACCTCGACACCAGACAGGAGATCCAGCACCTGCGGCTATTCAACCCGGAGCCCGAGGCGGTGGTTGCCGGACGCCGGTTCTTGTACGACGCGCGCTTGTCGTCGAGCAACGGCGAGCAGAGTTGCGGTAGCTGTCACGTCTCCGGGCACATCGACGGATTGGCCTGGGATCTCGGCAACCCTGATGGTCACGTCGTGCCCAATCCAAATCCTATCGCTTCCCTACCCAGCGCCGGCGGCAACATTCCGAATCGGGTATTCCATCCGATGAAGGGACCGATGACCACGCAGACATTGCGCGGCATGAGGTTGAACGGTCCGATGCACTGGCGCGGCGACCGCACGACCGGCATGCTCAGCCCGGCCGACTCGACCGACGAGGTCGCCAACTTCCTGCAGTTCAACGAAGCCTTCGACAGCCTGATGGGGCGCGGCGCTCCGATTGCCGCTGCCGACATGCGTGCCTTCGCAGACTTTGCGCTGTCTCTCACCCCACCGCCGAATCCCAATCGCGCCCTCGACAACTCACTGACGCCGGCCCAGCAAGCACACTTCGTCGAATTCAGCCAGAATCAGAACTGCACCAAGTGCCACGTGCTCGATCCGGCCGCGGGTTTTTTTGGGACCGACGGGCATTCGGCGCTGAACCCCAACCCCGGGCCGCGGGACTTCTTCAAGATCCCGTCGCTGCGCGGAGCCTACGAAAAAGTCGGCATGTTCTGGATCCCGCCCGGAGTGCCGTTTGGTGATCGGCAGCCGATTGGCGATCAGGTTCGCGGCTTCGGAATTCTGAACGACGGCAGCTCCGGACGCCTGCCGCCACCGACCGAACAATACATTCTGATCTTCGACAGCAACCTTGCGCCGATGGTCGGGCAACAGGTGACGTTGACGACGCGCGACAGTGCAGCGGCGTTCACACGACTCGATCTCATGCGCACCCGGGCCGCCGTCGGCGAATGCGATCTGGTCGCCAAGGGAGTCGTCGACAACGAAGCACGCGGCTGGTACCGCACGGCCAGCGGCGAATTGCAAAGCGACCGCGCCGCCGAGACGCTGGCGGATGCCGCCCTGCATCAGTTGGTCGAATCCGGCTCGGCAGAGATCACCTTCAGCTGCGTGCCGCCGGGATCCGGGGTGCGATTTGCCGTGGATCGTGACTCCGACGGGATCTTCGATCGCGACGAGCTCGACCTCGGCAGCGATCCAGCCGACCCCGGCAGCGTTCCCGCAACGCCGACGCCGACGCAATCGGCGTCACCCACGCCGACCGCCACACCACCGGCGTGGATCTGCCCGGGCGATTGCGACGGCAACGGCGAGGTGACGGTCGACGAGCTCCTCCTGGGCGTACGACTGATCTTGGCGACGGCGGAGGCACAAACCTGCGCCGCACTCGATCGAAACGGCGACGCCGAGGTTACGGTCGATGAGCTTGTCTTCGCCATCACCGCGACCCTCGATGGATGCGCCGCGTTCCAACCGACCTTGCCCCCGACGCCGGCACCGACTTCTGCGGCGCTGCAATTCGTCGACGTCGCCGCGGCAGCGGGGCTGACGTACGTGCAATATCAAACGCCGAATCCTTTCGACGGCGAACAGGAGTACTTCAGCGGCGGCGCCGCGGTCGGTGATTTCGACGGCGACGGCTGGCCGGACATCTATGCGACCCGATTGGATGGCCCCGATCTGCTCTACCGCAACAACAAAGACGGCACCTTCACCGACGTCTCCGCGCCGGCAGGCCTGGCGAGCTTCTCGTTGCGCTCCAACGGCGCGGCGTGGGGCGATATCGACAACGACGGCGACCTCGATCTCTACGTCACCGTGATCGGCGCAGACCAACACCGTTTCTATTTGTTCATCAACGACGGTAGCGGACACTTCACCGAAGAGGCGGAAGCACGCGGCGCCGCCGTCGCCGGCACCGACCCGCATTTCGGGTTCAGCGCCAGCTTCGGCGACTACGACCGCGACGGGTACATCGATCTGCACGTCACCGAGTGGCGTCCGTCCGCCTACAACCTGCCGATGGCGAAATCGAACACCCGCCTGTTGCACAATCGTGGCGCCGCCGCTCCCGGCAATTTCGTCGATGTCACCGAGCAGGCTGGCGTGTCCATCGACGGCGTCATTCCACCTCGCCAGACGGTCGGACGCGGCTTGGCGTTCTCTTCGCGCTTCGTCGACATGGACGACGACGGCTGGCCGGATCTATTGATCGCCGCCGACTTCGGGACCAGCCGTATCTTCTGGAACCGCGGCGACGGCACGTTCAAAGACGGAACGGTCGCGGCGGGCGTCGGCAAAGAAGAAAACGGCATGGGCATGGCCGTCGGCGACTACGACGGCGACGGTCGTTTGGATTGGTTCGTCACGTCGATCTGGGATCCGCTGAGCTTGTGCACCGACGGATTCTTCTGCCTGTGGGGGACCAGCGGCAATCGCCTCTATCGCAACGCCGGGCAACGGCGCTTCGTCGACCAAACCGACGCCGTCGGCGTGCGCATCGGGGGCTGGGGCTGGGGGGCAACCTTCTGGGACTTCGACAACGATGGCGACCTTGATCTAGTGATGACCAACGGCGCGCATTTCCCGCAGCTCGACGCGCTCGGTCGCGGGCAACTCGATGACGGCTACGAACACGACCCGATGCGCGCTTGGCGTAACGACAACGGGGTGATGGTCGACGTGTCGCAAGCGCTCGGGCTCACCGATACGCGAGCCGGGAAGGGCCTGATGGCGTTCGACTATGATCAGGACGGCGACCTCGATTTGTTGATCGTCAACAACAGCGCCACTCCCGTGTTGTATCGCAACGACGGCGGCAATCTGAACGACTGGCTGAACGTGCGCGTGCAAGGAACGTCCTCCAACCGCGACGGCATCGGGGCGCGAATCACCGTGACCGCGGATGCCGGAGGCGTGTCGCAAGTCCGTGAGATCGACGGCGGCAGCAACTTTCTAGGACAGAACGAGCTGACCGCCCATTTCGGGCTGGGTTCGCATCCTGCTCCAGTGCACAGCGTGGAAGTCTACTGGCCGGCCAGCAACATCCGACAGGTTCTGCACGACGTCCCGGCGCGCTCGGTCGTTACGGTCCGTGAGACGGCAGGCTGACGGTGCAGGCCGCCGGCCCCGGTGAATTACGGATTGCCGCCGCCCTTGCGGTTGTCGGCATTCTTCTTCGCCGGATCATCCATCGACGCCGGCGGCGACGGGTTGGGCGGCGACGGCGTCGATTCATCGTCCATCGCGAAGTCGTCAAACAACAACCAGTACGCGGCTAGAAGATCGCGTTGCATGCCGGGCTTCATACGCTCTCCGTGACCCCTTCTATTTTCTCGGTGCCACATGGTTGCACCGCAGCGTTCTGTTGAGGCTCATACCACGCATCGCGTGGAAGAAAAGATGCGACCAAGTCGCCGCCATTTGATCGGCCGCCCCGCGAATCTATACTGAAGACAGTGATCGATTCGATTTCGCCGAATACGTTGCAGAGTGCAGTTGAACAATACCAATCGCCGAGTGGCGATTTGTCGCAGGCCTTGCCTGAGCGGGCGCTGCGTTGCGTGGCGTGTGGCCACCGCTGCTACCTGCCGGACGGAAAGGTCGGAGTGTGTAAGATACGAACCAACCGCGACGGGCGGTTGTACGTGCCGCGCGGTTACGTCGCTGCTCTGCAGTGTGATCCGGTCGAGAAGAAACCGTTCTTCCATGTCAAACCTGGGGCGCAGGCGCTGAGCTTCGGCATGCTGGGCTGCGACTATCACTGCGGCTATTGCCAAAATTGGCTGACGTCGCAGGCTTTGCGCGACCCAGCCGCCGGTGCTCGGCTACGCGCTTGCACGGCGGCTGAGCTGGTGGAAATCGCCATCGAGCAAGGCGCCGAGATCATCGCCAGCACTTACAACGAGCCGCTGATCACCAGCGAATGGGCGGTCGAAGTCTTCCGAACGGCCAAGCAGCGCGGATTGAGCACGGCGTACGTTTCCAACGGCAACGCCACACCGGAGGTTCTCGACTACCTGCGACCATGGGTCGATTTCTACAAAGTCGATCTCAAGGGTTTCGATGATCGGCACTATCGGAAGCTCGGCGGCAAGCTGGAGACGGTGAAGGACACCATCCGGCGCCTGTTTGATCTCGGCTACTGGGTCGAAGTCGTCACGCTGGTCGTACCAGGACTCAATGACTCGGCGCCGGAGCTAGGGTCGCTCGCCGAGTTCCTGGCCGGCGTCTCCATCGACATCCCCTGGCACGTGACGGCTTTCCACCCCGACTACAAAATGATCGACCGCCAGCGTACGACGGCGGCAACGCTGTTGCAGGCCGTCGACTATGGGCGGTCGGTCGGGCTGCGGTATGTGTACGCCGGCAACCTGCCGGGTGCGGTTTCAGGGAACGAGAACACCTGCTGCCCGGGTTGCGGAGGGGTCGTTGTCGAACGGCGCGGCTTCCGGATTCTCGCCGTGCATCTGCAGGATGGACGTTGCGACACCTGCGGCGTGGCGGTCGCAGGTCGCTGGGGCCGTTCACCCGTGAGCTCGCCGCAACAGCTCCGCCGGCCGCGACGCGTGGCGATCTGAATCCCGAGCAGAGACAGAACACGATGCGGCTGCAACGTGCCGATTTCAGCGGACCGACGCAGCGTGTGGCGCGCCGGCTGTTGGGTTGTTTCGTGTGTCACCGCAAAGGCGGCGAGCTGAAGCGCGGTCGTATCGTCGAGGTTGAAGCCTACACCGATGACGCCGCATCGCACAGCGCCAGCGGCAAGCGTACGCCGCGCAACCGCATTATGTACGGACCACCGGGATTCGCCTACGTCTATTTCACCTACGGTATGCACCATTGCCTCAACGTCGTCAGCGAAAGCGACGGCCTTCCGGGAGCCGTGCTTATCCGCGGCCTCGATGAAATCGAGCACGCCGCAGGGCCCGGACTCGTTTGCCGCGCCCTGCATCTGACCATCCGCGACAACGGCCGCGACCTGGCGGCCGATCCGGATCTGTGGATCGAATCTGGAAACCGCAAACGCCACGAGCGCGTCGTGCAAACCACCCGCATCGGCATCCGTCGCGCCGTCGACCTGAAGCTACGATACTACCTGCTCGGCAGCCCGGGCGTTTCGAAGCGTGATCGCGAAGCTGAGGCCGAATTGCTCGGGGCTCGGGGCTCGTGACTCGTGGCTGGTGGTTCGTGGCTCGCTGACTGAGCGACCGAATTATGATCGCAACCCACGAGCGACGAGTCAGCCGTTCATCAGCCCTCGGCCTTGACGGCGGACACCTCAACCTCCATCATCGGGGTTCGACCCTATGGCAAACGCTGAATCGGCTCGCAGGAAAGCAGTCCCCGAAGACCAACAAACCGCAAGCAAATCACGCTTGCGGCAAAACGCCGAGTCACTGCTTCTCGCCGTTCTCGTGGCGTTGGTGGTGCGCTCGTCGGTCGTCGAAGCGTTCTGGGTGCCCTCGGGATCGATGCTGCCGACCATTCAAATCGGCGATCATCTGTTCGTCAACAAGCTGGCGTACGGCCTGCACATCGACATTCCCCTGGTCAACAAGTCGGTGGTGTTGGCGCGCTGGGGCCAGTTACACCGCGGTGACATCATCGTTTTCGTTTCGCCCAACGACCGCAACATCGACCTCATCAAGCGGGTCATCGGAACGGCCGGCGACACGGTCGAAGTGCGCCAGAAGAAGCTCTTCATCAACGGCGAGGCCGTGCCGGATCCGAACGCCAACTTCAAGCGACCCGACGAGCGCAACACCGTTCCGCGCGACAATCTTGCGCCGGTGAAAGTGCCGGAGGGACAGTTTTTCGTCATGGGCGACAACCGCGACGAAAGCTACGACAGTCGCTACTGGGGCTTCGCCGACGAACGCGACGTCAAAGGCAAGGCGACTTTCATCTACTGGTCAGGCTGGAACTTCGGCCGGCTGGCACATTGGATTCGCTGAAGTACGAAGAGTCGATCACAGCAGCGCGCCGCAGCCGGTCGATGCATCGCTGCGGGGGTTGGGGCTGAGCAGCGCGGGGTTTGTGGAAGCATTTGCGAGGGCCGTAATCCATCGTTCAAACGCGGCACTGGGAAGCAGACTTCGCGTCGGGTCTGAGAAGACCTTCCGCCGGGACAGGTTGAGCGGGTGTCTCGGAACTTTCATCGAGTCGCGCTTGCCGAAGCGCTCGACCTGGGATCAGTCGACAAATTGGCGGAGGCGCACGGTGAATGGATCGAAGCCGGCTTGCGCGCCGGCAAACGAGTCCGGCAATCGAAATGGAATGAATGTGTGGCTGTCGGCGGACGCGAATTCGTCGCCCGCGTCGAAGCCGATCTCGGAGCCCGAGCGCGTTATCGCAATATCGAACCGTTCGACGACAGCTTCGGGTTGCGAGAGCCACGCACCGTCTACGAGCCGCATTTCGGGGTGCGAAAATCGACTTCTAAGATCGAAAAATGAGCTGAAACACAATCGATCTGCATGATCCAACAATGACTTGCGGCGGTAGACCCCAGCTCACCCAGCTACCGCAATTCAAAAAAACGTACGGCCGGCGCAGCCGGCCCTACGACTGCCTCCCCGTTGCCAACTCCGACAACGGGGAGGGTCAGGGTGGGGCTTACGGACAGCTGGAGTCGGTAGGAGCCAGCATGCCGTTAAAGCCAATAAAGCAGGGATTGCCGTTCACCGGTGAAGGACCCGCCCCGCAGGGGCCGGGTATCGGTGTGTGTACCTGTGATCCCGGACCACCGGCACTGGGGATGCTGGTAGTGAACCCACACAGTCCCGTGAACGTTGCCATCGGCCCGCCCGGCCCCGTGTACTCGATGCAGCTGGTCTCGGGGGAATTCGGAAAGGTGTTTTCGACGTAACAGCAGGACGTCGTGCACGCGACGCCTTCACCGCCGCAGCGCGGACTGTTGATGCCGTCGCCGTCGGGATCGAGGACACTCAGGAAGGACGTGGCACCGGAGACCGCGTCGGTGGTCTTGCTGGGGTCGCTGCCCGGTGGAGCGACAGCCGGCATGTTGCCTAACCCCAGGAGGCTCGCCACCCACTCCGATGCACGCGGGTACTGCGCGGCGATGGCGGCTGCCGCTTCACAGTTGTGCGACGCAACCATGCAGTCTTCCCACTCGGTCACGCTGCCAATCGAACCGTCGCCGCCGAAGTGCTTGCACCAGAGGTCGATGTTGGTGGTTTTGATGTCCTCCAACGTGCCGCCACCGGCGCCCATGATATCGGCGAAGGTATGCGTTTGGCTCGGCGTAAACAGAGGTACGCACTTCTTGTCGACGTTCTCCCTGAATTTCTCCTCGATGCTCTTGTCGGCCGGTGGAACCCGCGTGTCGTTGAGCTTGCGGAACTCGTTGACGCAGGCCTGCGACGTAGCTGCGGTGATCGCGACGTTGTTTTTGAGCACGTCGGCAGCCACCTTCTTCAGGCAGTTGCCGACCGCGGTCACCGTGTTTTTGACCGCTGTCTTGCCCTCCGTGCGGACCTTGTCCTGGCAGGTATTGAGACTGGTCTCCGGCGGCGGAACGGCAAACGCGTGCGTGGCGACGAACAACGTCATGCTGATCGGAACAAACACCAAGTAACCAAATCGTTTCATGAGATCCCCCATTTTCGCGCTCTGGCACTGCTGCCCGGGCGGCTGTGTCGTTGACTAGCGACTCGAAACCAAAGCCACGACCCTCCCAACGGCCCTTTTCCACCGCCATCGAAGAGCTTGTCAAGGAATTTGTTGGTGGCGACATGCGCTGGAGTAAACCAAAAACACCGGTTGCCGGCGCGCCGACAACTCTTCCCGGGTGCCTTCCCGGGTCGGACCTTTCCAACGATCCGAATAGACTTATCCAGCGCCACTCAGTAAGCTCCTTTTTGTGCCTAGCGCCGCAGTTCCGGGCCCGAAAGCATGTCTCCGGGAGCGAACCGATGCTACTACGAGTCGGTGAAACCTACCTTCTCACCTGGGTGGACGGCAGCGTCGCCGTGCAAAGCGTTCCTGTACCTCTGTCCGCCTCAGGTGCTACAGGAGCATGTGGGGCGGGTCACGATGGAAGCTGAGTCAGTGATCGGAAATCTACTACCAGCACGGCGCCATATGCCAACGGCGGTTAGAACCGTTCACGTCGAATGAGGGATCACCGGATGAAAGTGTATTCAGGTATCGCGTTGGTGCTGGTGAGCGCTGTGGTTGGGTGCTCGACGATGCACGAGCAGCCCGAGGTTGCCGCTGCGGCCCACAACGACTCCGGCTCCGGGCTCGCCCAGAAAGGTGATCTCGACGGGGCGATCCGCGAGTACCGCCAGGCGCTCTCCCTCAACCCCAACGACGCCATGGCGCACTCCAACCTCGGTACCGCGCTCTCACTAAAAGGTGACGTTGACGGAGCGATCCTGGAGCTCCGCCAGGCGCTCCGCCTCAAGCCCAACGACTCCGGGGACCATTCTAAGCTCTGCGCCGCGCTCATGCAGAAACGTGATTTCGACGGGGCGCTCCACGAGTGCCTCCAGGCAATCCGCCTCAATCCCAGAAACGCCGCGGCCTTCTCCAATTCTGGGTACCGTGTATGCACAGAAAGGTAATCTCGACGGGGCGATCGTGCAGTATCGCTACGCGCTTCGCCTCGATCCCAATCCCAACTTCGCCATGACGGTTCACTCCAACATCGTCGCCATGCTCGCTCGGAAAGGCGCCCTCGACGCGGCGATCCTTGAGTACCGCCAGATGCTCGGCCTGGATAAGGAGGCCGACGTCAATGCCAAGGACGAATACGGCAGAACCGTGCTGATGCTAGCCTCCGAGGAAGGCCACAGGGAGATCGTGCAGTTGCTGCTTACCAAGGGGGCCGACGTTAGTGCCAAGACGAGCACCGGCGGGACCGCGCTAGATGCTGCGACGGCAGGAGGTCACGCCGATATCCGAGCGTTATTGCAGCAGGCAGGCGCCAAACCATGAATGTGTGGCCGTCGGCGGACGCGAATTTGTCGCCCGCGTCGAAGCCGATCTCGGAGCCCGAGTGCGCTATCGCAACGTCGAGATGACGGAAGAGGGCTTCATGCGAGAACCAGGTGGCATCTACAAGCCCGGTTTGGGAACTTGCACAGGTCCGGGGTGAGTCCACGGCGGGTCAGTCAATCAGGGCTTGACGGCGTCTTTTGTTTGGTGAAATCAGCCGGCAGGGCGAAGATATCGTCAGCGAACGATTTCTTCTCGAGGCTCACGAGCTCACGGACGTGGTAACCGTCTAGATCCAACGTTTGTATCCGAATGGCCAGCCCTTTTGAGGCTAGCGCACGACTGGCTTGCCCTTCCGTTGAAGGCATCATGTTGATTGGGTTATCGCCCGAGTTGATGATTTTGTAGATACGCGCCACGTCCTTATGTCCGTCCGCGATCCATCCCACCGATGTTCCGTCAGCCGTGCGAACTTCGTAAGCGGTCGCCTTCATGCCGTTGATCGTCTGGGTCTTGCCGAGGGCCTTCACCTCGATCTGCGGCGGTGTCGACTCCTTACGCGCCTGAGCCCCTTGCTCCTTTTTTGCTTCGCGCATGGCGTTCATTTGCCGACGGTCTTCTTTGCTCAACTGGAGGTATCTCTTTTCAGCCGGTCGGACGATTGAGACGGAAGCGCTGTCGGTGTCCACGATTGCGTAGTAATCCTTGGCAGGGGTGTCGACGCGGAGCTTCGAGCCCCTCACCTTCACCTCGACATCTTTTACTTGCACTCCCGAATCCGGACCTGAAAGAGCGACAAAACGCTCGATCGGCACAGAGAAAACCTTGCTGGGCTCGGTTGCGTCGCGCCCGAGCATCACTACCAGCCGAGGTACCGCTACCTCGATTACCCGAGATTTCAGGACTCCTTCGAAATCCGCAGCGCGGGCCGCCGTTGCAAACAGAACGACCAAGCCGACGGAGAGAGCGCCAGTTCTTTTCATCCGATGAGTCCTCCACTCAGATTCAACGACACGCCTAGCACTTCGATTCCCTTCGCTCTAGTTGCCAGTGATCGCGGTCGCCACACCCTGCGACGGGAAGCGCGGGGTGGCGCTCAAGCTCTTATGGATGGCAACGGTCCGTCGGATGGCCAGCCCCGCCGTCGATCTGGCGCACGTGTTCCTGCACCACGTCGTGCGGGCACAGGTACATGAAGGCTTTGCACGCGCCCAGAAACAGCACCAAATCGTCGATCTGTCCGATGACCGGCATGTAATCGGGAAGCAGGTCGAAGGGCATGACGATATAGACGGCGGTCAGAACCAGCAATGCCTTCGGAAATCGTGACACCCTTTGATCGCGAAACAGTCTCCAGTAAAGGCGCGCGAAGTTGGGTAGCTGTCGCAGCAGCGCCCAGTCGGTCTCGGTCCGCTGCGCGGTCGGTGTCGAGCTTGCCGGGGTTGTCATAGCGGACATTCTAACCCATCTCGGTCTTCGCGCCACGGCACGATGTCGCGAGGGGCATGAGCGGCAACTGGGACGAATGGACGGAAAACCGGCAAACTTGAGTCGGTCCGCGGCACTTCGCCCAATCTGTTCTCAGGTTCTGCCATGCCTTCAACACCGCCAAGAGGCTTATTCCGATCATTTATTTCTTGACAATGGCACCCGTGGTCTCGTACTGTCGGCTGACACTGGGGCCAATTCGGGCGATCGTTTCCAGAAGCTGAAAACGCTTCTGGGGCTCCGGTATTTTGAATGGTCGCAGGTCGTACGACAACGAAATTTTCGAGCACAAGGGGGTCGCTGTGAGGAAGTCAGCCGCAACTCATGGGATTGTGGAATGGGCGACCGTCTGGGCAACTGCAGTCATCCTTGCAGGTCTCAGTGCGCAAGCTTTCGCTCAAACATGCACCGGCCCTCTCGGCCCGGGCACGAACAACTGCATACCCGGCGGCGGTAGCAAGAGCACGGACTGCAATCTCGAATGGTCGCCTCCCGCCTTCAGTGGGCCGGGCGCCATGCCACAGTTTGGCGGTAACGGCTTCCCCAAGAACAAATACATCTGTTACGAAGGCGACAAGCGTTGCGACTCCGACGCGAATCTGGACAACAAGAGTTGCACCATGTCGGCTCGGATCTGCATCAACAACAACGATCCGCGTTTGATGTGCAGCGTTACCGGCCTTCAGGCGTTTGAGGTAAAAAGTCCGAAGCCGACCAGTATCGACCCCACCGATGCGACCAACCTCTCCGTGTTGGAAGGAATCGCCGGAAATTCCGGCCTGGGTCTGACGATTCTGCGCAACCGTACGCCTTTCGCTTCCGGGGCTTCCAACCTGACGCCCGACAACTGCACGGCACCGATCAGCGTTGTTGTGCCGTTGAAAGTAAAGCCGAGCGGAAAGATTGTCCCCGGCCGCCGCACTTTGAAGGTCCAAGCCATTACGACTGGCGGAATCGTCGACACCGACGCCTTGAAGTTCGAATGCCGTCCCAGCACTTGTGGCAATGGCATTGTCGAGATCGATCACGAAGGCTGCGAAGACCATCCGCCCAACCGTGACAACGGCGACGGTTGCGACCAGGGCTGCCAGGTCGAGCCGAATACACCGACACCCACGAAGACACTGCCGGGAACCCAACCGCCAACCGCGACCAAGACCGATTCGCCAACGGCGACGTCCACCATCACTCCAACGTCGACCAAATCGGGAACGCCAACGAAAACCCCGACACAGACATTCACGGGGACACCGACCAAAACCGACACACCGACGTTGACACCGACGAAGACGCAAACACCAACCAAGACGCAAACGCCAACCAACACACCAACGTCGACGCCCACGTCTACGCCGACACAGACCTACACTCCGACCCAGACCCCGACGAAGACGAACACCCCAACCGTTACGCCGACGCCGACCTTTACGCCGACGATCACGCCGACCTTTACGCCGACCCAACCGCCGCAAATCGTCATCGACTCGCCGGCGCACGGCGCCTTTACGAACGCTTCGTCGTCGGCCGTTACCGGCCACGTCGTCAATCCGGTCCCAGGCCAGGTTGTTACGGTCAACGGCGTGGTGATGTCGCTGTCCGGCAACAATTTCTCAACCAATGTCTCGCTGGATGCAGCAGCGATCTTCAACCCGGTTCTGGCGGAATTGAACGTGGCTGCGACCGGCTTCAAGTCGCGCGACCGTCACGTCATCATCAACGGGCAGTCGACCGCCGATGGAGCGTACTCGGCCCAATCGATTGCCTTGCGTATCGGCAACACCGGCTTCACGACCCTTGCCCCCGTCATCAAGGGCCTCGTTCCCCTCAACCTGAACACGCTGATCGGCGTGCCGAAGACGTTCCCGGTCAACCAATGCTTGGTCGACCTCGGCTTCCTCGGATGCGGAGGCGGCGTCAGTACCCTGACCATCACGAATGCGCAGCTCAGCAGCTTCGATGTGTTTATCCAGGCCCAGAGCGGATTCACATTCGTCCAGCTGAATTTGAACAATGTCCATGTCGATTCATCGTTCACAGGTTACGGGACGATTCCGTCCTGCCCACTCACCATCGACTCGAATCCCGTCGTTGTCAGCGCCAACTACGATATGATTCCGCTGGCCAGCGACCCGACGTACGTCGACGTCAATCAGTTAGCTGATCCAACCGTGGTCCTTCAGAATTTCAGCTACAGCTTGGGTGGTGGCGTCGCCTGTAGCGTCATGCAATTTCTGGCCGACACATTTGCCGGTGGAACGATCAAGAATACGATTCACGATCAGTTAGTCAGCTTCTTGAAAGATCCCGACGGTGCTGGACCGCAGGACTCGCCCATCGCCGGAGCTCTGCAGACCGCTCTTCAGGGTCTGTCGATCTCCTCGTCAATCGGCGGAGCGCTGGGCGTGCAGTTCGACGCACCGTTCCACTCGGTCAACGAGGACACCAACGGCATCACCTTCGATTCCGACGCCCGCCTGCTTGCGCAAAGCCATCCGGCAGGGGCACCTGACTTCTCGGCGTCGCTCGAGATCCCGGAGGCGTTCCCGTCGTTCAGCAACACGACGCCAGTAAACCACCTGTCCTACATGATGGCGATCGGCCTAGGATCTTCGGCACTCAATCAACTCCTCAAATCACTAACCGAGAACGGTATTCTCAACATCGAAATCAGCCAGCTGTCTCTCGGTGGTGGGGGTGCGACGCAGATCACCTCCGATGCTTTGGCGCTGTTCATTCCGGAGTTCGGCAATCTACCGGCGGGCACACCGTTGAAGATCGTCATCGCACCGACGACTGCGCCGGCGTTCACCGGCAACACGGGCCCCAATGGCGAGCTTGCGGATCTCAAAATCTCGCAGCTCGACATCAAGATCGTGTCCTTCAACGGCCTGACCACTTACCTCGAAGCGGCAGTGGACGCGCGGGCTGGCGTCAACCTGCAATACTTGTCCGCCAGCAATACGATCACCTTCACCATCAGCACGATCAACGCGG
>JACQEN010000134.1 GCA_016200585.1 Deltaproteobacteria bacterium | reverse complement strand
TGGCCATCGGCAACCCCTTCGGTTTGGAGCATACCGTCACGGCTGGAATCGTCAGCGCCAAAGGACGCTTCATCGGCCAAGGGAGTTACGACCAGTTCATTCAGACCGACGTCGCCATCAATCCCGGCAACTCCGGCGGCCCACTGATCAACCTGCGCGGCGACGTCGTTGGAATCAATACGGCTATCTTCAGTCGATCCGGAGGAAATATCGGCATTGGCTTCGCCATACCCGTCAACCTGGCCAAGGAGCTGCTGCCCGAGTTGCAAGCCAAGGGGAAGGTCACGCGCGGCTGGCTGGGTGTACTGATCCAGAAGGTGACACCGGAAATCGCCGACTCGCTGGGAATCAGCAATGCCCAGGGCGCGCTCGTTGCCGACGTCGTAAAAGACGGACCGGCAGCGGAATCGGGTATCAAGGTTGGCGACGTCATCGTCGAATTCGACGGTCATGCCGTAAAGGATTCCAACGAGCTGCCGCTGCTCGTCGCTCGCACTGCCATCGGCAAAGCGGTCAAGCTCAAGGTGCTGCGCGACAAGGATTCGAAAATGTTCTCGGTCACCATCGGCGAGCTGAAAGAGGAAGAGGTGGCCGAGGCTGGAACCAGCAAAGAGAGCAACTTCGGCCTGACCGTGCAGGCGCTGACGCCGGAAATCGCCGAGAGCTTGGGCATCAACGGTGACACCAAGGGCGTGGTGATTTCCGGAATCGAACCCGGAAGCTCGGCAGACGAGGCCGGACTGCGGCGCGGCGACGTCATCCTCGAGGTGAACCGCGAAGCCGTAAGAGACATGGCCAGCTATCGCAAGGCACTCAAGGGTGCACCCAAGGCCAAGAGCGTGCTCTTCCTCGTTCGACGCGGAGACAACACGATCTTCATCGCGCTAAAGCCGGGGGAATAACGGAGGCCGTGACAACTCGTGAGAGAGGCCAGGACACCAGTCCCTGGCCTCTCTTTTTTTTGAGCTGACGCTTGGCAGGGCACTCGGACCGCCAATGCTGCGCAAATTCCTACTCGTCGCCTTTCTTCTCGTCGCAACGCTCGCCACTGCCCTCGTCGTCGTCGCCTGGAACCACCTGCGTGTCTGGGACACCGTCGTTACCGAACGCTTCCGCACGCACCGCTGGAGCTTCCCCTCCAAGATCTACTCCGATGCAACGCTGATCTACCCCGGACTCGATCTCAAAGCCGTCGGCTTTTTCGATCGCCTGCGCGACCTGGGATACCGTCAGGTTGACGACCGCGTGCAACAACAAGGCGAGTACCGTTGTGACGCCGACAGTGCCTGCGACCTTTTCCTACACGAACCACTCCCCGGCGCAGCGAAGCCGATACGGCACATTCGCTTTGAGGTGAGCAGTGGCAATGTAAGCCGCATTGCCGATGTCGACAGCGGCGCTGAGGTCTTCAGCTTCGAGCTCGAGCCCGCGGTGATCACCGGTTTGTATGAAGGTGTTTGGGAAGAACGTCACCTCGTCGCCCTCCCCGACGTTCCACCGTTACTCATTCGCGCCATCATCGACACTGAAGACCAGCGTTTCTATCAACATCGCGGCGTCGACGTCGTCGGCGTTCTGCGCGCGCTGTGGGTCAATGCAACCAAGCGCCGCCTCGTCCAGGGCGGGAGCACGCTGACACAGCAGTTGATGAAGAACTTCTTTCTGACCGATGCCCGCAATCTCCGCCGCAAGCTACGCGAGGCAGTGATGGCGCTCATCGTCGAGCACCGTTTCTCCAAGGAAGAGATTCTCGAGAACTACCTCAACGAGATCTACCTCGGCCAACGCGGCGCTCAGGGGATTTACGGTGTTTGGGAAGCGTCGCGCTTCTACTTCGCCAAGGCACCGCACGAGCTCAGCATCGCCGAGATGGCGCTGCTCGCCGGCTTGATCCGCGGCCCGAACTACTACTCGCCGTTTCGCGACGCCGAGCGTGCCCTCCATCGGCGCAACATCGTGCTCACTGTCATGCGCGAGCAAGGCGACATCGATCAGGTCCAGTACGATGCAGCGATTCAAGAGCGACTGCGCCTCGCCCCGATACCGACGAAAGCGAAGGACGCACCCTACTTCGTCGACTTCGTACGCAAGGAGCTCGCTGATCTATATCCCGCCGACCTGCTGACTTCGGAGGGAATGCTGATTTTCACTTCGCTCGACATGCACCTGCAACGCCTCGCCGAGCAAACCCTGCAGGACGGCCTGGCGCAACTCGAGAAGCGCTACCCCCGTTTGCACGCCGACGACCCGGCGGACCAGCTGCAAGCTTGCCTCATCGTTGTTCAGCCACAAACCGGCGCCATCAAGGCAATGATGGGGGGACGTGACTACCGCTTCACCCAGTTCAATCGTTGCACGCAGGCGTTGCGCCAGCCGGGCTCGGTGTTCAAGCCCTTCACGTATCTTGCCGCTTTCGAGAAGACGCGCCATTCCGACCACCCGATCAATCCGGCCACACATGTCGAAGATGAGCCCTTTACCTGGGAATACGAGAAGCGCTCGTGGACGCCATCGAACTACAAGCGTCACTACATGGGTATGGTGTCGGTACGCCAAGCCCTTGAACACTCGCTCAACGCCGCTACCGCCCGTATCGCGTACGACGTCGGCCTCGATTCGATTCTCGAAACGGCACGCCGCTTGGGAATCACAACCCCGCTTCCAAGCTACCCATCGGTGATCCTCGGCTCGGCTGAAGTCGCTCCGTTCGAAGTTGCCCAAGCGTTTGCCGCGCTCGCCAACGGTGGTTTGCGCGCTCAACCGCTTTCCATCAAACGCGTGCTCGATCGCAGCGGTGTACCGTTGGACCGCCGCCCGGTCGAAGTAGAACAAGCAGTACCCGCCGACACCGCGTACCTGGTTACGCACCTCCTGGAAGGTGTCCTCGATCATGGAACCGCCGCCGCCGCCCGGCGTTTGGGATTCAGGCGTCCAGCTGCAGGCAAGACGGGTACCACAAACGACTACCGCGACGCCTGGTTCGTAGGTTTCACTCCCGACCTCCTTGCCGTCGTCTGGGTCGGTTTCGACCAGAAGCGTCCGCTCAATCTCGCCGGTGGCGAAGCCGCCCTACCCATCTGGACTGCGTTCATGAAAGAAGCCACCGCCGGCATGCCACAGGGCGAGTTCATACCGCCGCCGGGGGTGAGCATCGTCAAGATCGATCCCGTCTCAGGACAACTCGCCACATCAGGCTGTCCGGAGTCGATCGAAGAATCCTTCTATTCGGATCAAGCGCCAACGGTACCGTGTGCGCTCCATCCTGGTGGCAACGACCTTCCAACGGGCTTGGTACCACAGGCCTGAGCGACACATTCGCCGCCGTTGATCCGATCACACGACGCTGGTTTAACAGCCGCGTGATTGCCAACCACGTCACCCGCCGCTGCCGGCGTTCGCCATCGCTGTCCGCTGCGGTGCTCCTAGTGCTCCGCGCACTGACAAGCAGCTCGATTGCTTGCGCTGCCGAAGCGGTGGTCGAGTCGTTCTCACCGCAGGGTACGATCAAGCAAGTGCGCCAGGTGACGGCGGCGTTTTCGGAACCGATGGTACCTTTGGGCGATCCACGAGCTGGTGTCGTGCCGTTCGAGATTGATTGCGCCGAACACGGCAAAGGCCGCTGGGTCGACAGCCGCAATTGGGCATTCGACTTCGATCGCGATCTCCCCGCGGGTGTCCGCTGTGCGTTCACCACCAGCAGCGGCCTGCACTCTCTCGCCGGCACCCCGGTCACAGCGGCGGCGTTCCATTTTTCGACTGGCGGTCCGGCGATCATCGCTTCCGACCCTGCCAACGGCGACGAGGCGATTGACGAAGAGCAAGCCTTCGTCCTCGTACTCGACAGCGAAGCAACGGAAGAGTCGATTCTGCGGCATGCCTCATTCGTCGTCGATGGCCTGCCTCAAGCCATCGGCGTGCGCCTCATCAAAGGGGACCAACGCGAAGCCATTTTGGGGACGGAATGGCGCGGCTTTCTCAACGGCCCGGCGGTTGTATTGCAAGCCCGACAGCGCTTTCCGAGTACGCATCGCGTCAAGCTCGTCTGGAGCGCCGGCATCGCCACAAAATCCGGCGTCGCAACCGACGCACCGCAGATCATGGAGTTCCGCACCCGCCCCGCCTTACCGCCAACCTCCATTGCCAGCGCGAGAACGCGCACGCCGACTGTATCCCGCTGACGCCGATCGAAGTACATTTTTCGACTTCTGTCAGTTGGGAACAGGCCAGGAATACATCTCTCGCCGGCCCCGACGAAACGCGCTGGCAACCCGAGCCACCCCAAACCAATGACCCGCTTGTCCACTCGCTACGCTTCCGCCCACCGTTCCCGGAAAACGCCGCGCTCGATCTGATCCTGCCGAAGGACCTGCACGACGATGCCGGCCGGACACCGGTCAACGCCAAGAGTTTTCCAAAGCACTTCAAAACGGCGAAGTTCCCGCCGCTGGCGAAATTCGCCGCCCGCTTCGGCGTCATCGAGTCGAAAGCCGAGCCGGCCCTGCCGGTCACCGTGCGCAACATCGAACCCGACATTCTCACCACCTTGCAGGCCGTCGCAGGAGGAGAAACCGCCGAACCAAACGCTGACCTCATCAGCCGCATCGCCGGATCGGTCCAACGCATCGCCCCCACCGACGGGAAGGCTATCCTCTCCTGGCTGCAAATCGTTGCCGGCGCTCGGCGCACAACCTCGATTTTCGGCGACCAACCTGGCGACGCAAAGCGCAAGCAACTGCGTCTGCCGAAACCGAACGGCGCCAAAGCCTTCGAAGTACTCGGCATACCGTTCGATGCTCCCGGCTTGTATGTCGTCGAGCTTGCTACCGCCAAGCTCGCAGGTCCCGAACTGTTGGAACAAGCGCCGTCCTTACTCCGACGACGATCCGTACGACGATCCCGGGGACAGCCCAGCGCTGAACAATGTCTTCTCGGGCCTGCTGGTCGTGGCACAAACCGCTGATGACATGAGCTTCGTCCACTCCGGATGGAACAACGGCATTGAACGGTGGCGATTCAACCTGCCGGCAGAGGCCTGGACCGGACCGGTTCTCCAGCGCACGATCTTTGATCGTCCGCTTTACCGAGCTGGTGAGATCGTTCACATGAAACACATCCTGCGTAGTGAGACGCTCGCCGGCTTCAGCCGCGTCCCCGCCGCGCAACGCCCAACGGCGGTACGGATCGAGCATCTCGGCAGCGACGAAAAGTACGAATTGCCTTTGCAGTGGAACGATCAGGGCATTGCCGAAACCACTTGGCCAATCCCCAATGCAGCGAAGCTCGGCCGCTATATCGTCACACCGACGAACGGCGATCGGCGGCTCGCATCCGCGGGTGAGTTCCAGGTGCAGGAGTTTCGCGTTCCTCTAATGAAAGGCGTCGTGCATCTGCCGGCGCAGACCCAGGTGGCCCCGAGCGCGGTGCCGGCTGCGCTTGCGCTTCAGTATCTCTCCGGTGGTCCAGCAAGCAAAGCTCCCGTGATCTTGCGCGCCCAGATCAAGCCACGCCTGTCGTTTTCCGAACCGGGCTATCCGCGTTTCTTGTTCGCCAACGGGTCGGTACCGGAGGGAAGGACACGCTCAGCGTTCGGCGACGAGGACCGCAACCTGGAAACGGCAAAATCGCTCATCCACCAGCGCAACGACATCAACCTCGACGCCGCGGGAACTGCCAGCGTTTCCATTGAAAACATACCCGCGGCTGCTGCGGCGCGGGAGATCATCGCTGAGATGGAATACCATGATCCGAGCGGCGAGGTGCAGACGGCATCCGCCACGGTCTCCCTCTGGCCTTCCAGGCTGAGCGTCGGAATCGCCGCCGAGTCGTGGGTCCAGACCGGACCGCGGATCAAGGTCAAGGCAGCCGTCGTCGATCTCGACCACAAGCCGGTAGCCGGCGCCGCCGTACACGTGGATATCCTGCAACGCAAGCGCTACGAAAATCGCAAGCGTCTGGTCGGCGGCTTCTACGCCTACGAAACTGTTTCTGACGTTCGACGCGTCGACGACTTCTGCGACGGGGTCACCGATGCCGCGGGCATCCTGCGCTGCGAATCGATTCCCGCAACAGGCGGCAATCTCATCCTCCAAGCATCCGTCAAAGACTCGGACGGCCGGATCGCAGTCGCCCACGACGAAGTGTGGGGCGGCGACGCCTCCGAGGATTGGGTGTTCGACCAATCCGGCAGCGATCGCATCGACCTCCTGCCGGAAAAGCGCCGCTACGAGCCCGGCGACACAGCGCGCTTGCAGGTTCGTATCCCCTTTCGAGAGGCTACAGCGCTAGTGACCACCGAACGCGAAGGCGTCCTCGACGCCTGGGTGACGCATCTCTCCGGCAATGATCCGATTGTCGAAGTCCCGGTGAAGGCCAGTTTCGCACCGAACATGTTTGTTTCGGTTCTGGCGATCCGCGGTCGTATCGGTGACGTTCAGCCGACCGCAATGGTCGACCTCGGGCGTCCGGCCTTCAAGTTGGGAATCGCCGAAGTCGAGGTCGGCTGGGGAGCGCACGAGCTTGCCGTCGACGTGCACCCGGACCACGAAGTCTATCCCGTGCGCGCGCGTGCCAAGGTCGATATCGCAGTGCACCTGCCGGACGGCTCACCGCCCCCGCCTGGGAGCGAAGTCGCCTTGGCCGCGGTCGACGAAGGATTGCTCGAGCTGCAACCGAATCGCAGTTGGGAGATCCTTCCCGCTTTCATGCAGCGACGAGGCTACGAGATCAGCACCGCCACCGCCCAGCTTCAAGTTGTCGGCAAGCGTCACTACGGTCTGAAGGCTCTGCCGCAAGGCGGTGGCGGCGGGCACCAGGGGACGCGCGAGCTCTTCGACACGCTTTTGTTTTGGCAAGGACGCGTGCCGCTTGATGACGGCGGGCGCGCCTCGGTGGAGGTGCCGCTCAACGATTCGCTAACCGGCTTCCGCATCGTCGCGGTCGCGACGGCTGGTAGCGATCGCTTCGGTACCGGCAGTGCGACAATCCGTTCGACGCAGGACCTCATGATCCTTCCGGGGATCGCCCCCATTGCCCGCGAGGGTGATCAATTCGAGGCGCAGGTTGCTGTCCGCAACACAACCGGGCGCGCCATGCAGGTTGCCGTGGAAGCGCAGGTTGAGGGAATATCTAGCCAGCCCGATGCGAAAGCTCTCGATCTCGCCCCCACGGCGGCCGACACACTGACCTGGCACATCGCCGTCGATTCCTCGAGCGATACGCTGCAGTACACGATCAAGGCCAGCGAACCCGGTGGCGCTCGTGATGAAGTTCGCGTCAAGCAGAAGATCCTGCCCGCGGTACCGGTTCGTACCTACCAGGCCACGCTTCTTCAGCTGACGCAACCGCAGCGGCAATCGATCGCAGCGCCGCAAGACGCTCTGCCAAACAAGGGCGGACTCGTCATCACCGCCGCGCGTTCCCTCGCCGGCAGTCTTGAGACGGCGCGCCAATGGATGCTCGCCTATCCATACGATTGTCTCGAACAGCGTATCTCACGGGCTGTGGCTCTCGGCGATGACGCGCTGTGGGCCGGCATCGTCGCCACCCTCCCGACCTACGTCGACGCCAACGGTCTGCTCAAGTTCTTCCCAAACATGGATCAGGGTAGCGATGCGCTGACCTCCTACGTCGTGGCGATCAGCACGGCCGCCCACCTTTCCCTCCCCGATGATGTGCAACGGCGCCTCGAGGACGGCCTGCGCCGTTTCGTCAACGGCTCGTCGCCCACCGTAGAGCTCGAGCGATACGGCGATCTGCCGCTGCGCAAGTTGGCGGCCATCGCCTCGTTGGCAAACCTCGGAAAGGCGGACGCCGGGCTTCTCGCGAGTGTTCGTATCGAACCGAACTTGTGGCCGACCTCGGCGGTGCTCGATTGGTGGAACATCCTGCTGCACGTCGGCGCCGTCGCCGATCGCTCCAGCCGCCTTGCCGAGGCGGAGCAGATCGTACGATCGCGCCTCAATCTTCAAGGAACACAGTTGACCTTCTCGACCGCCGAACGCGATTCACTGTCGTGGCTGATGGTCGACAGCGAAGTCAACGCAGCCCGCCTCGACCTTCTGCTCATCGCGAACGACCAATGGCGCGAGCAGCTGCCACGGCTGGTCGAAGGGACTTTGCGACAGCGCCAGCGCGGACACTGGCAGAGCACTCCCGCCAACGCCTGGGGAACCCTTGCCGTTCAGCAATTCGCTGCCACCTTCGAGTCCACACCCGTCACCGGGGTCTCGAATATCGACTTCGATCAGCAACACGCAGCGATTGACTGGGCCGGCGCGAGCGCTGCCGTCAACAAAGATCTGACTTGGCCACAGACCCCGGCGGAATTGTCGTTAGGCCATACCGGCAGCGGTGCACCGTGGATCACGATCGATACCCGAGCTGCGATTCCGCTCAAAGAGCCGATCGCCAGCGGCTATCGCATCACCCGCATGACGGCACCCGTCGAACCACGCAGCGCCGGCACACCGAAGCGTGGCGACGTCATCCGCGTTCATCTCGACATCGAAGCCCAGACAGACATGACGTGGGTGGTCGTCGACGATCCGATTCCAACCGGCGCGTCGCATCTCGGAAGCGGCTTGGCCCACAGCACGCAAGCTGCGGCCGTGGGAAACCTTATCGATCAACCCTCCCCCGCGTTCGTAGAACGGCCTGCGGATGCTTTTCGCGCCTACTATGCGTTTCTGCCTAAGGGTACTTTGAGCATCGAGTATACTTTGCGGCTCAATCAAGCCGGTCACTTCCGCTTGCCAAACACCCGCGTGGAGGCACTGTACGCCCCCGAGATGTTCGGCGAGATTCCCAACGCCGACGTCGAGGTGGAACCGTGAGGCCCAAGGCGGCCGGCTCATGGAGCGCGGTGGTTGTCGTGCTGACGGGCGCGTGGATCCTCGCCACTCGCCAGGACAGCGGCGGTCACGTTCCCAGTTTCGATGCGGTTCACGGAGCATATACTCCATCGGATGCGCGATTGGTCGACCGGCACGGCCAGACGCTGTACGAATTGCGCGTCGATCGCCGGCAGCGTCGCCTCGATTGGACCGCCCTGGCGGATATTTCTCCCGCCTTGCAATCCGCCGTCATCGCTTCCGAGGATCGTCGCTTCTACCGCCATCACGGTGTCGACTATCTCGCCTTTGGCGGAGCCCTGCGAGCGCTTCTCTCGGGAGCGCGACGCGGCGCCAGCACGATCACCATGCAGGTTGCAGCCCAGGTCGATCCTTCCTTGCAGCGCCTCTCGGCTCACCGCACCTGGGCACAGAAGTGGCGGCAATTTCGTCTGGCACAGCGGATCGAACGTTCCTGGTCGAAGCCACAACTTCTCGAAGCGTATCTCAATCTGGTCAGCTTTCGCGGTGAGCTCCAAGGAGTGCGAGCCGCAGCGATGATGACGTTCGGCAAGCAGCCTCACGGTCTCAACGACAGCGAAGCATTGATTCTCGCAGCACTGCTACGAGCTCCAAGCGCCGATGCGCAAGCCACCCTCCAGCGGGCACAGCGCCTCGCCAAAGTGTCCGGGCGAGCGAACGAGGGCTTGGACCTTGAAACGACGATCAAGGCCTTGGAACATCCCCGGGGTACGTACGCCGGTCGTGCTCAACTGGCGCCGCACGTCGCCCGCCGTTTGCTGGGCGACAGCGACACGCGGCATCCTGTCGTCACCACGCTCGACGCCGACATCCAGGGAGCGTCCCTCAGAGCGCTACAGCACAATCTACTGGAGCTGCACGGACGCCGGGTCGAAGACGGTGCCGTGCTCGTCGTCCAGAACGATACCGGCAACGTCCTTGCCTACGTCGGCAGTAGTGAACAATTGTCGCACGCCCGTTACGTCGATGCCGTCCGCGCCCGGCGTCAGGCCGGCTCGTCGCTGAAACCGTTTCTCTACGGCCTTGCCTTTGAGGAACGCCTGCTGGCGCCATCGTCGTTGTTGGAAGACACGCCGCTGGAAATCGCCGTAGCCAATGGACTCTATCGCCCGCAGAACTACGACGATCAGTTCCACGGTTTGGTTTCAGTGCGCACAGCCCTGGCGTCGTCGATCAACATTCCGGCCGTCAGAACACTCTTGCTCGTCGGCGCCGATGCCTTTATCCAACGTTTGCGTGATCTCGGGTTCGCGGGAATCGTCCACTCCGGTGACTACTATGGACCTTCTCTGGCGTTGGGTTCCGCGGACGTCAGCCTCTGGGAACTGGTCAACGCCTATCGAACTCTGGCCCGTGGCGGCCGCATCAATGCGCTGCGTTTGCGTCCTGACGATCCTCCCGAGACATCAACGCAGGTCTTCAGCGACAGCACCACCTTCCTCATCGCCAGCATTCTCGCCGACCGCGAGAGCCGCAGCGCGACCTTCGGATTCGAAAGCCCCCTCACCACACCCTACTGGACGGCGGTCAAGACCGGTACCAGCAAAGAGATGCGCGACAATTGGTGCATCGGTTTCTCGAGCCGCTACACGGTCGGCGTCTGGGTTGGCAATGCCTCCGGAGCCCCCATGCAGGATGTCACGGGCGTCAGCGGCGCTGCACCCGTGTGGCGCGAGGTCATGGACTCCCTGCACCGCGAAGAACCGAGTCTGGCTCCGAAACCACCCACAGCCAGCGGCTCATCGACCGCTCTGGCGCACCCGGATCCAGATACAGTCGCGACCGAGATGAAGGCACCCACATCTTCTCCGATCCTGTCCACCGCCAATCCCCGTATCAGCGTCCCCACAAGCGGCACGCTACACGCAATCGACCCGGACCTCCCACCTGGAAACCAACGCATCGCCTTCGAGGCGCGCGAGAGCAGACCTGGTCTCCGCTGGGTTCTCGATGGCAGCGACTTTGCGCCGGCGCAGCAAATCGCCCTCTGGCCTCCGCAACCTGGCGCACACACGTTGCAGCTGATCGACGAAGACCGGCGCGTGCTCGATCAGAGCAAATTCACGGTGCGCGGAGGGTACCGGACCTCAACCAGACAGTAGTTCTCATGCGGGGGCTCAGCCGCCGCTGCCACCCGTGGCGCCGAACCTCTTCCGACTTTTCGACCCCTTGACTCTTCGACTGCTGGCCTCCTCGACGGCGATCAGGCGTAGGTGATGACGCTGCGTGCGACCTCGCCCTTCTCCATGATCTCCATCGCGGTGTTGATCTCGTCGAGCGGTAGACGCCGGCTGACGAGCTCATCGAGCTTGAGTTTCTTGGCCATGTACAGGTCGAGGATGCGCGGCATGTCGTAGCGAAAACGCGGCGAGCCGTAGTACGAACCGAGGACACTCTTTTCTTCCAGAGGAAAGGAGAACGCCGGCAAGGAGAGCTCTTGGCCGATCGGCGGGACACCGACGGCAACCATAGCGCCGCCGCGACGAATGGCTTGAAACGACTGCTGCATCACGTTGGTGTTGCCGATCACTTCGAAGACGAAGTCGGCGCCTTTGCCGTCGGTGAGGCCCTTGATTTGTTCGGCCATATCGCCCTGCTTTGAATTGACGACATGGGTTGCGCCGAAGACCTTTGCCATCTCGAGTTTCTTGTCGACCAGATCGACGGCAATGATCTTTTCCGCGCCGCACACGGCCGCGCCTTGGATGACGTTCAAGCCTACGCCGCCGCAGCCGACCACCGCTACCAGATCGCCCGGCTGAACCTTCGCGGTATTCATGGCGGCGCCGACACCGGTCATGACGCCGCAACCGACGAGGCAAGCACTGGTGAGCGGCACATCCGGGCGGATACCGATCACCGCTTGCTCGGGAACGACCGTGTATTCGGAGAACGACCCACACCAGTGGCGCATGTCGTTGCCGCCGACCTTGAAACGCGTCGAGCCGTCATACATTCCGCCGGTCATCGTCGCCATCGCCGCCTTGTCGCACAGGTGCGGCCGCCCGCGCCCACAATCGCGACAGATGCCGCAGGAATAGAGCCACGTCAGGATGACGTGATCGCCCTTTTGCACCGACGTGACACCCGGACCAACCGCTTCCACGATACCCGCCCCTTCATGCCCGATAATGATCGGCGGGGGCATCGGCAAGACGCCGCGCTGGATGCTGAGATCGCTGTGGCAAACGCCGCTCGCTGCCAGCTTGACCATGACCTCGCCTTGCTGTGGATCCTGTAGATCGACCTTCTCGATCTTGAACGGTTCGTTCCACGCGTACAACACTGCTGCTCTCATGCTACCTCCTCGTCGACGAAATCAATCGACCACGGAATCCGCCTGTAACTTTCGGAAACGTTGTGTCGACTCTACTAATCCGGCACATTGGCTAACGCAACGCGATGTCTCTCAGCCCTGTAAATCATTCCGTCGCCGTCGTTACCGGCGGAGCCCGTCGCTTGGGTGCCGCAATTTCTCGCGCCCTTGCCACCGCCGGATATCGCTTGGTCGTGAATTATCACCACAGCGAGCAAGCCGCCCTCGACCTCGTTGCCGACCTGCGTCGCGGAGGCGGGCACGCCTGCGCCGTCGGTGCCGACGTCGGTACGACACGCGGTGTCGCCGAGCTATTCGAGCAGACGCTTCAGACCTACGGGCGCGTCGATCTGCTGGTCGCCAATGCAGGCAGCTTCGGCCGCACCCCGCTGGAGTCCCTGAGCGAAGCAAATTGGCAAGCGATGATCGACGGCAACCTGCGTCCTACCTTCTTGTGCACACAACGCTTCGGACTCCACATGCGCGATCACGGCGGCGGCTGCATCGTCGCGATGGCGGATGTTGCCGGACTGCGTCCATGGAGCGGCTATCTTTCCTACAACATCTCCAAAGCGGGGGTTATTTCATTGGTTCAAACCCTCGCCAAGGAGCTTGCACCCAACGTTCGCGTCAATGCGATCGCACCCGGACCGGTACTTTTTCCAGAAGGTTACGATCCGGCCCTGCGCCAACGCGAAATCGACCGCACTCTGCTGCGCCGTGAAGGTCGCCCGGAGAATGTCGCCCAGGCCGTCGTGGCGCTGGCATCCAACGACTACATCACCGGCGTCGTGCTGCCGGTCGATGGCGGCCGTCTACTCGCGTGATATGCAGACTTTCTGGCGGTCACTCTTCCGCAACGATCGGCCCGTCGAGATCGAGGTGGGCTCCGGCACCGGAACCTTCGTATTGCCGGCCGCAACTACGAAGCGCGATGTAAACTATCTGGCGATCGAACATGCCCAGAGTCGTGCCCGCCGCCTCAAAGCCGAGGTGCAAACGCGGGGTCTGGCCAACGTCATCGTTCTGCAAGCCGACGCAGCCTGTGTGATCTCCAATTTGCTACCCGACGCCTCTGTCAGCGCCTACCACATCTACTTCCCCGACCCCTGGTGGAAGCGTCGACACCACCGCCGGCGCCTCTTCAACGCACCCTTCGCCGCAGCCCTGGCTCGTACGCTGAAACCCGGGGGAGTTCTCTTTGTAGCCACCGACGTCGCACCGGTATTCGAGCACATCACCGCGACCATCCGCGCCCAAAGCGAGCTCATCCCCGATCCGAACCTGCGCTCACCACGCTCACAACAGACGTCGTTCGAAAGAAAGGGCTTGCTTCACGGCGCAACGATCCAAAACGCGGCGTATGTGCGCCCGCTGACGGCGGCGGTCACAATCCCACCGCAGCCAACGTTTGCGCAGAATACGGCGGACTAGTCCAGAGCTCGCGCGCCGGCTTGGCGCAGTTCCTTGCGCAGCTGACCCGCAAGTTTCGGCGGCACCAAAGCCGACACGCTGATTCCGCCGTCGTGGTATTCTTCGCGCAGAATCGTCCCTGCCTGATGTAGCTTCGCCACCAGGTCGCCACGCCCGATCGGCAGCTGCAGATCGAGGCGCTCACGTGTCGATTGCAGTAACCGGTCGATGCGCTCGAGCAACGGCGATATGCCTTCGCCCGTACGCGCCGAAATGACGCACTGCCCCTCGGAGAGGCTTGCCGGACGCTGATCGGACGCCAAGAGGTCGACCTTGTTGAGCACCATGATGCGCGGCGTCGTTCCGACACCGAGCTCGTCGAGGACTCGATCGACGACCGTCACTTGTTCGGTCGCCAACGGATTGCTGCCGTCAACGACATGCAGTAGCAAGTCCGCTGTCTGCACTTCTTCCAAAGTGCTCTTGAACGCGTCGATGAAACCGTGCGGCAGCTTGTTGATGAAGCCGACCGTGTCGCTGAGCAAGACGATCATGCCGCTCGGCAGCTTCAACCGTCGCACCGTCGGATCGAGCGTCGCAAACAGCTTGTCTTCGACGAACACACCTGCCGCGGTGAGACGGTTCATCAACGTCGACTTTCCGGAGTTCGTGTAACCAACCAAGGCCACCGTTGCATACGGCACGGCGGCGCGACTGCTGCGATGCAGGCCGCGCGTGCGTGAAACTTCGGTGAGGCGACGCCGCAGCGCGGCGAGGCGCTCGCGTACCCGCCGGCGGTCGACCTCGAGCTGCGTTTCACCGGGTCCGCGCGTCCCGACGCCGCCACCCAATCGTGACAAGTGGGCCCACTGGCGTGTCAACCGCGGCAACAGGTACTGCAGCTGGGCAAGCTCCACCTGCAGCTTGCCTTCGAGACTGAAAGCGCGTTGCGCGAAGATATCGAGGATGAGCTGGCTGCGATCGATCACCTTGACGCCCAAACCAGCCTCGAGATTGCGTTGCTGCGCCGGCGACAGGCTGTCGTCGAAGATGGCAACATTCGCCTTCAGCGCCGCAATGAGGTCGTGGATTTCCTTAACCTTGCCGGAGCCAATGAAGGTTGCCGGATGGATCCGCTTCACCGCCTGCAGGGCTTTGCCGGCAATCTCGACTCCTGCGGTATCGGCCAATCGCTCCAGCTCGGCAAGCGATTCCGAACCGCTCAACGAGCCCGCCTCGCCGTGAATGGTGCCGACGAGAACGCCCCTCTCCTTCTCAGGTTTGACGCTGCGAACATCGACGACATTCCCCGGAACGCCACGCTGACGTCGTTTCGGCTTCTCGTCGCTGGAGTCCTCTCCGACTTCCTGCGGATCCCGCTTTGGACGCCTCACAGAAATGTGGTTACCCCATTTCCCAGCAAGCGTTCCACATCCTCGACCAGATTGTCGGTCGCTGCAACGCGCAGCTCTTGCGGCAAGGCAATGATCGTCTCTGTGCTATTCGGCAGCAACAGATGCAAAAAAGCGTTGCACGAGCCACGGTGCAGCGCCAGCGTCTGCCGCAGTTGTTGCAGACGATCCGAATCGATGCGTTCGGCGCGCAACGCAAAGTGCACCTGCTTCACTGACTTCTCGCGGGCTTCGTGCAGCGGCGTGATCGCGTCCGCAATGATCTGGCAACGCTCCTCATCGACCTCCAATGTGCCTTCGACAAACACCGCCTCGTCACCGTGCACGACGGTCTCACACCGCCGATAGGTTTCCGGCCACGCAATCACCTCGACTACGCCGGTTCGGTCTTCGAGAAAGAACGTCGCATAACGGTCGCCCTTTTTGGTGTTCTTGGTCTTCAGCGTGTGGATCACACCGCCGACCTTGATCTTCGATTGTCCAACCCGGTTGCGCAGCTCGTCGGTGGTGGCGTCGACGAAACGCCGCAGGTCACGCTCGTACTTGTCGAGCGGATGGCCGGTAATGAAGAAGCCGATCGCCTCGCGTTCAAAGCGCAAGCGTTCCTTGTCGTCCCATTCGGGAACCTCGGGGAGAGCTGGCGGTTGCGCGCGCGTCGACGCAATCGTGCCGGGCGCAAACAAGCCCATCTGATTGACGTCTTCGACCGTCTTCCCCGACCCTGCCCATTGGCATACGGCATCAACTCCTTCGAGCATCCGCCGGCGAGCGCTGTTGCTGAAGTCGAAGGCACCGCACTTGATCAGGCTTTCCAGCACGCGCTTGTTCACCACCTGTCCTTGCACGCGCTTACAGAAATCCGCCAGCGAGCTGAAATGCCCGTCCAATTCACGGGCGGTAATGACGCTTTCGATGGCCTTCGAACCGACGCCTTTGACCGCCCCAAGGCCGAAGCGGATGGGCCGGTAGTTCTCACCTTCCGCCAACGGGCCGACGGTGAAATCCTCGCGGCTTTCGTTGACGTCGGGCGGTAAGATACGGATGCCACGTTCGCGGCACTCGGAAATATTCTTGTACGTCTTATCCGTGTCGCTCATTTCAAGGGTCATCAACCCGGCCAGGAACTCCTCGGGATAGTGCGCTTTGAGGTAGGCTGTTTGATAGGACACAAGGGCGTAGGCTGCGGAGTGCGACTTATTGAAGCCGTACGCCGCGAAGGTTTCCATCTGGTCGAAGATTTCGATCGCCAGTTTCTCGGCGACTTTATTCTGCACCGCGCCGGCGATGAAGCGGCCTTTCTCACGCTCCATCTCCTCCCTTTTCTTCTTGCCCATGGCGCGCCGCAGATTGTCGGCGTCGCCGAGCGAGTATCCGGCGAGCACCTGGGCGATTTGCATCACCTGTTCCTGGTACACGATGACGCCGTAGGTATCGCGCAAAATCGCTTCGAGCCCGGGATGAAGGTACTTGATCGGTTCCTTGCCGTGTTTGCGCTTGATGAACTCGTCGACCATGCCGCTATCGAGCGGCCCCGGCCGGAACAACGCCAGCACAGCGATGACGTCCTCGAAGGTCGTCGGCCGCAGCGACGTAAGCAACTTGCGCATACCGCCGCTTTCGAGCTGGAACACGCCGACGGTGTCGCCTTTTGCCATCAGCTTGTAGGTCGGTTTGTCGTCGAACGGCAGGTTGTTGACGTCGATCTCGACGCCGCGCCCTTCACGAATACGGCGTACAATGCCGTGGATCATCGTCAGGGTCTTGAGGCCGAGGAAGTCGAACTTGATCAGCCCGATGGCGTCGACGTCGGCATAGGGAAATTGCGTCATCACGGCGCCGTCCTTGTCGACGAACAGCGGCAGGCTTTCGATCAACGGACGGTTGCCGATCACGATCCCGGCGGCGTGCTTCGAAGCATGTCGTAAGAGTCCCTCGAGACGCAGTGCGTAGTCGTAGAGCTGCTTCTCGCGATCGCCTTGCTCGAAAACCGCCTTGAGGCGTGGCTCCATCTCCAAGGCCTCTTTCAGCGGGAAGTCCTTCCCTTGCTTCGGCGCCGGATACAGTTTGGCGATCTTGTCGGTCTCGCTGTACGAGAAGTCGAGAACGCGACCGACGTCTTTGATCGCTTGCTTGCCCTTCAGTGTTCCGAACGTGATGATTTGCGCCACACAGTCATCGCCGTACTTCTCACGCACGTAACGGATGACCTCGTCGCGCCGTTCGAAACAAAAGTCCATATCGATATCAGGCATCGACTTGCGTTCCGGATTGAGAAATCGCTCGAAGAGAAGATGGTACGGAATCGGGTCGATGTCGGTGATGTTCAGGGCATAGGCCACCAGGCTACCGGCGGCCGAACCACGTCCGGGTCCCACCGGGATTCCCTGGCCCTTCGCGTAGTTCGTAAAATCGGCAACGATCAGAAAGTAGCCCGCAAAGCCCATCTCTTTGATGATGGCAATCTCGGTCGTCAGGCGCTCGCAATACTGTTTCTCGCGCTCCGGGCTCCAATCGTTTCGTTCGCGCAAGCGCAGGAAGCGTTGTTCGAGTCCGGCCCGCGCCTCGCGGTCGAGATAGTCATCGAGGCTTTCCTTCTTCGGCGTGGCAAACACCGGGAACTGGTATTTGCCGAACTTCATCTCGAAGTTGCAACGCTTGGCGATGTCGAGGGTGTTGCTGATCGCCTCCGGACAGTCGTGAAACGCAGCCGCCAGCTCCTGCGGGTCCTTGACGTAGAGCTGATCGGTTTCGAATTTCCAGCGCCGTTCGTCGCTAAACGTCTTGCCGGTCTGAATGCACAGCAAAACCTCGTGCGCCTTGGCATCCGCCTTTTCGAGGTAGTGGCAATCATTGGTGGCGACGATCGGCAGACTGAGCTCGCGGGCCAGACGCGCCAATTCAACGTTGGCGCGTTCCTGTTGCGGCAGGTGATTGTCCTGGATCTCGACGTAGTAGCGGCCGTCGAACATGGCGCGATACTCTTCCATGACATTGCGCGCCCGGTCGATGTTGCCGCTGGCGATCGCCTGATTCACTTCGCTGGCCAGACAGCCGGACAAGGCAATCAGCCCCTCGTTGCCCTCGCGCAGCAGCTCCTTGTCGATGCGCGGTTTATAGTAGAAGCCTTCTTTGTAGCTACGCGTCACCAGACCGCACAAGTTGCGGTAGCCGCGTTCATTCATCGCCAGCAAGATCAGGTGATGGTTGCCACCGGCCTCGAAGTCATCGGCTCGACCACCCTTGTCGCTGCGGTGTTTGGGCGCGACGTACATCTCGCACCCGATGATCGGTTGGATTCCCGCGTCGGCTGCGTTCTTGTAGAACTCGACGGCGCCGAACATGTTGCCGTGGTCGGTGATGGCCACCGCCGGCATGCCGGCTTCTTTCACTCGGCGAATGAGATCCTTGATCTTGTTCGCCCCGTCCAAGAGCGAATACTGCGTGTGAACATGAAGATGAACGAAACCCATGACCCCTCAACACCTCCCAACAGCCATTGTACGACTCGATTGAGTGCTTGACGCTTTCCCGTTCGCCTTTCAATCCACAATCACAACTCACCCATCACCAATCATCTCATTCCCACTCAATCGTCGCCGGTGGCTTGGACGAAATATCGTAGACGACTCGATTGACGCCGCGCACTTCGTTGATCAGGCGGCTCGAAATACGCGCCAGGACGTCGCCTGGCAGACGCGCCCAGTCGGCGGTCATGCCATCGACGCTCTCGACCGCCCGCAACGCGACAACGTTCTCGTAGGTTCGCGCGTCACCCATCACGCCGACGGTTTTCACCGGCAGCAACACTGCGAATGCCTGCCACAGCTTGTCGTACAGCCCGGCGGCGCGGATTTCTTCGTCGACAACGACTTCGGCCGCCTGCAAAATTGCAACGCGTTCGGCCGTCACCTCGCCGAGGATGCGTATCGCCAAGCCCGGACCCGGAAAGGGATGGCGGTTATTGATGCGTGGCGGGATACCCAAGACACGTCCGAGCTCGCGCACCTCATCTTTGAAGAGCTCGCGCAGCGGCTCGACGAGCTTCAATCTCATCCGTTCAGGCAGGCCGCCGACGTTGTGGTGGCTCTTGATGGTTTGTGACGGCCCCTTGAAGGACACCGATTCGATCACGTCGGGATACAGCGTCCCCTGCGCCAGGAACTCTACGTTACTGAGCTGCTTCGCTTCTTCCTCGAATACTTCGATGAACGTTGTGCCGATGAGGCGGCGTTTCTTCTCGGGATCCTCCACGCCGGCTAGGCGCGACAAAAACAGCTTCCCGGCGTCGACCGCCTTGATGCGAAAATGAAACGATTCGCGCAGAAAGTCCATGACGCGCAGCGCTTCGTCGCGTCGCAGCACGCCGTTGTCGACGAACACACAAATCAGCTGGTCGCCGACGGCACGATGGACCAGCGCCGCTGTCACGGTCGAATCGACGCCGCCACTCAGCGCGCAAACGACGGTGGAGTTGCCAACCTGTTTGCGAAGGCGCGTGGTCTCGCGCTCGACAAAGTTCTCCATCGTCCAGTCGGCTTTGGCCTTACAAATGCGGAAAAGAAAATTCGCCAGGATCTCCTTGCCGCGTTGCGTGTGTGCCACCTCGGGATGGAACTGCACTCCGAAGCGGTGACGTTGCGGGTCGGCAAAGGCCGCGATCGGCGAGTTCGCGCTGTGAGCCAGCACTTGCCAGCCTGCCGGCATGGCCTCGGTCTTGTCGCCGTGACTCATCCAAACCGGCAGCTTCACAGCTTCGAAGCCATGAAAGAGGTCGCGCGTATCGTCGATGATAAGCTCGGCCGGCCCATACTCGCGCCGGGCGGACTGTTCGACCCGACCGCCGCCGAACAGTGTCAGCACACCCATGCCGTAACAAACGCCCAACACCGGGACACCGAAGTCGGAGACTTCACGCACCGGCAACGGCGCCTCGTCTTCGTAGACGCTCGACGGTCCCCCGGAAAGAATGATCCCCTCCGGTTGCAAGGCGCGAATCTTGTCCGCAGACAGCGAGAACGGGTGAATCTCACAATAGACTTGCAGCTCACGCACGCGGCGCGCAATCAGTTGCGTAAACTGGCTGCCAAAGTCGAGAACCAGGATCATACGTTCCGCCGCGCGTCGTCAATCCAGCCTGAGCGATTTGCGGATGGGTCCATCGATCGACAATCAGAAGTCATCGCGTTTCGTTTGGGGTCACTCGCGTTGGTAGTTCGGCGGTTCCTTGATCATCGTGACGTCATGCACGTGACTCTCGGCAAGCGACGCAGCCGAAACGCGTACGAAACGAGCCTTCTCGTGCAACTCGGCGATGGTGCGGCACCCGCAGTACCCCATGCCCGCCTTCAGGCCGCCGACCAATTGGCCGACGATGAACGACAGCGCCCCCTTGTAGGGCACCCGCCCTTCGATGCCTTCCGGCACCAGCTTTCGCTTGTCCTCGTCGTCCTGCATGTAGCGGTTACGGCTGCCCTCGCGTTCGCGCATCGCCTCCAGTGAGCCCATGCCGCGATACAGCTTGTAGGTGCGGCCTTGGTAGAGAATCGTTTCGCCGGGGCTTTCCTCCGTGCCGGCGAACAACCCCCCGATCATGACCGCGTCGGCACCCGCCGCGAGCGCTTTGGTGACGTCGCCGGAATACTTGATCCCACCGTCGGCAATCACCGGAATGCCGTAGTCGGCGGCGACTTTGGCCGAGTCCGCCACCGCCGTCAGCTGGGGTACGCCAACACCGGAGACGACGCGTGTGGTGCAGATGGACGCCGGCCCCATACCGACCTTGAGAGCATCCGCTCCCGCGCGCGCCAGCGCGCGTGCCCCTTCGGCGGTCGCAACGTTACCAGCGATCACTTCGATCGCCGGATGCGCCGCTTTGATTTCCTTGAGTGTTTCGACAACGCCCGTCGTGTGGCCGTGCGCCGTATCGATCACCAGAACGTCGGCTCCGGCACGCACCAAGCGATCGACGCGCTCGTGTCGATCGTCGCCCGTGCCAATCGCCGCCGCCACCCGCAAGCGGCCGAAACGATCCTTACTCGAGTTCGGATATTGGGCGGCCTTTTGGATGTCCTTGACGGTAATCAATCCCTTGAGGCGATGCTGGTTGTCGACGATCAACAGCTTTTCGATGCGATTGGCATGGAGAACCTCTTTTGCCTCCTCCAAGCCGATACCGGGATGCCCGATGATCAGATTGTCCTTGGTCATCACCTCGGACACCTTGCGATCCAACCGTTTCTCGAAACGCAAATCGCGATTGGTAAGAATTCCGACCAGACGACCGTCTTGCGTGACCGGCAACCCGGAGATGTTGTAGCGGCGCATGACCTCCAGAGCATCCACGATGCGTTGATCCGGAGCCACGGTCACCGGATCGAGGATCATGCCGCTCTCCCACTTCTTCACCTTCTCCACCTCGACGGCTTGCTCTTCGATCGACAGGTTGCGGTGAATCGCGCCGATGCCGCCTTCTTGTGCCATGGCGATGGCAGTGCGCGATTCGGTCACCGTGTCCATCGCGGCGCTCATCAACGGCATGGTGAGGCGGATTTGCTTGGTGATCTGCGTGCTGCAGTCGGCGTCCTTGGGCATGAAGTCCGATTCCGCCGGGACCAGCAAGACGTCGTCAAACGTCAACCCGTCCGGCATGTCATACGAGAACATCAGCCGATCCTCCCTCGAACCTACTGAGCGCCATGGGTCGGCAAATGCTCGCAGGCCCACCCGCCGATTGGCGGATGGGCCTGCTGAATTGCACCGAACCAATATTTCCTTGAACCATGCAATCTCTTAGCAGACCCCTACAGCTAATGGCAAGATACCCGCGCCCCTACTACATGTAGTGTTTGTGCTTGGACACCTCGCCCATGAGCCTTCTGCCTCGGCAAACGTGGCCGCGACCCTGCAATTGGCCCTTTTTCCAGCCCGGGATATCCGGTAATTCGGTTTCATGCTCATCCCTTTCGGCGTCCACGCGCCCAAGGTCGACCCGCGGGCTTTCGTGCAGGAGAGTGCGCAGGTAATCGGCGACGTCGTCATCGGCATCGGATCCAGCGTCTGGTTCAACGTTGTCATCCGTGCCGACGTCAATCCTGTCCACATCGGCAGTCGAACCAATATTCAAGACAACTCGACAATCCACGTCGCCGGCGGTAAGTGGCCGACCATCATCGGCGATGACGTCACTGTCGGACACGGGGTGATTCTCCACGGTTGCACGATCGGCAACCGCTGCTTGATCGGCATGGGCGCCATCGTATTGGATGGCGTCGAAATCGCCGACGATTGCATGATCGCCGCAGGCGCTCTCGTCACGCCGGGAATGAAGGTACCCGCACGGCGGCTTGCCGTCGGTAGCCCAGCTCGCATCATGCGCATCCTGCGCCCCGACGAGTTGGAATCCATTCGCCAGTCGGCCCACAACTACATCGAGCACGCCCGCCACTACACGGACAACCCGGTCGGCTAGGAGCCGCCGCAGTCAGGAGCTCGGACTCCCCTCAGTGCCGGCCATCGTACCGGCGCCGGCGTTTCTTGCGCTCCGGCACCGGCATCGGTCGCGGTCGATCGCGGCTGTGGTGCGGGCGAAAGCGGACCTGCAACGGGGTGCCATCCCAAGCAAATGTCCGTCGCAACTCGTTCAACAGATAGCGTTGATACGCCGGCGCAACGTCCTTTGGGAAATTTGTGAAGATCGTAACCACCGGCGGAGCCCAACCGGTTTGCGTAGCGTAGTAGAAACGGACGGCGCGATTGCGAACGGTAGGCGCGGCGAGACCTTCGACCATGCGTATCAAAGCTTGATTCAACTCGGGTGTCCGAACGCGACGGCGGTGCGCGGCAACCAGCACTTCGACCGCCGGAAAGAGGCGATCCAGCCCAAACCCGGTCTGCGCTGACACAAAGACAATCGGCGCGTTGGCCAGGGTGGGATAGTGCTCGCGTATAGTTTGCGCGAAGCGCTTTCGATCGCGCTCCTCGCGAGCAACCAGGTCCCACTTATTGACGACCAACATGAGCGCCCGCCCACGCTCCCACGCGTAGCCGGCGATGCGCGCGTCTTGATCGGTCATGCCCTCGCCAGAATCGATCAATACCAACGCGACCTCGGCGCGCTCCAACGCCTTCAACGAACGCACTGCACTGGCGCGCTCGATGTGCTCAACGACGCGCGGTCGGCGCCGAATCCCTGCCGTGTCCACCAGGATGTAATCTTGCTCGCCGACACGGCACGGCGTATCGATCGAGTCACGCGTCGTCCCCGGGGTCGAATCGACAATCGAACGCTCGAATCCGACGATGTAATTCAGCAGCGACGACTTCCCGACATTTGGACGCCCCACCAACGCTAGGCGAATCGCCGCACTCGAGATCTCGGGCTCATCCTCAGGGGCCGGAAGGGTTTCGAAGACTCGTTCGAGCAGCTCACCGATGCCGCGCCCATGTGCCGCCGAGATCGGCAATATCTCTTCGATGCCGAGCGCGAAAAAGTCGGCACAGTCGTCATCGCGTGCGGGAGTGTCCAACTTGTTGACGGCAACCACCACCGGCTTGCGCAGGCGCCGCAAGCGTTGAACGAGCTCGCGGTCACCGGGATTGAACCCCTCCCGTCCATCGAGCAAGGCGACAACGACGTCGGCTTCCTCCGCGGCGAGATCGCTCTGGGCGCGCACCGACTCGGCCAAGGGCGACGCGTCGCGGTCCTCGAAACCGCCAGTATCCACCAACAAGAAGCGACGGCCGTGCCATTCAGCGGGCGCTATGTTGCGGTCGCGAGTCACTCCTGGAGCGCTGTCGACGATTGCTTTCTGCGTGCGCACCAGCCGATTGAACAACGTAGATTTCCCGGCATTGGGGCGGCCAACGATGGCCACAACCGGCAATCTTGCAATCGGCATGGGCACCGTCGAATCGGTGATTCCATCGCTGTCGGTCATGAGAAGTTCCCAAATGTAGCGAATTGAACCCAGCGGTGCGACCGGCGACCGTATCCACCCGTTTGCGGCATGGTGGAGTCGTCACCCGCGACGCGCTATGAGATCGACTTCCGTCCGCATGAACCATAACATCGATCGCGACCTCTTCCGCCGCATTCAAGACAGGGTGGCAATCGTCGGCATCGGCCACTTGCCTTTCGCTAAAGACATCGGCCGGCCGATCTCCGATACTGCCGTCGAAGCGATTCAACTTGCCCTCGAAGATGCGGGACTTCGTAACGATGAGCTCGACGGCATGAGCATGTTCGAGATGGAATCGACTCACGAAGTAGCGATCGCCCGTCGCCTGGGCGTGCGAAACCTCCAGTGGTGGGACAAGATTTCCTATGGCGGCGGGGCTTCCGCGGCAACCCTCATGCATGCGGCTGCCGCCGTTGCTTGCGGCCTGGCCACGACAGTGGCCTGTCACCGGGCGCGCAACCGCGGCGCCAAGACCGCCCGGCCGTGGGCGCAAGAACGCGAACTGGTGAAAGACGACAAAGCGTTGCATGTACCGTGGGGACTGATTCGTCCCGTCGACGTCATCGGCATGTGGGCCCACCGCCACATGCACGAGTTCGGCACCAAGCGCGAGCACTTCGGAAACGTCGCCATCGCCGCTCGCAAGCATGCCAACAACAATCCGTACGCAATGATGCGTGGCCGGCCACTCGACATGCAAACCTATCTCAGCGGCCGGGTCATTGGATACCCGCTTACGCTCTACGACTGCTGCCTGGAAACCGACGGCGCGCTGGCGTGCATCGTCACTTCGGTCGAGCGAGCGCGCGATCTCAGAAATGTTCCCGTCTTGATCCACTCACTGGCGCAGGCGTCCGGCCCGAATCCGGTGCATCTCGCGAACTACAACAATACGCCCACCATGGAAACGACCTCGGTGTTCTGCGCCCAGCTCCTGTGGGAGCGCTCCGCTCTCAAGCCGATCGACATGGACTGCGCGCAAATCTACGACGCATTCACGCCGCTGGTCATCACCGGCCTCGAAGATTACGGCTTCTGCAAGCGCGGCGAAGGCGGTCCGTTCACCGAGGGCGGGCGCATCGAATTGGGCGGCGCGTTGCCGGTCTTGACCTCCGGCGGCGGCCTATCGGAAGCCTACGTGCACGGCTTCAATCTGATTCTCGAAGGAGTGCGCCAGCTGCGCGGCACCTCGGTCAACCAGGTGCCGAATTGTAAGAGCACGCTGGTGACGGGCGCCTCGGGCGTTGCGACCAGCGCCGTGGTCCTGCGAACGGAATAAGCATGCCCCTGCACCCCGACTATCCTCTTCCCGATGTTGACGATCCGGTGATGCGTCCATTCTGGGAGGCTGCACGCCAACACAAGCTTCTCTTGCAGCGCGATCGCCGAACCGGCAAGGCCTTCTGGCCGCCGAAGCCGCTCTATTGGAACGGTGGCGAAGTTGAATGGTTCGAAGCAAGCGGCCGCGGCAATATCTACTCGTACGTCGTCGGCGACGAACCGTTCCTGCCCGCCTTCAAAGACCAACTACCGCTGATCATGGTTCTGGTCGAAGTCGCCGAAGGCCCTCGGCTGGTGGGTTACATGATCAACTGCAAGCCGCACCAGATGTCATTCGGCATGCCGGTACGCGTCGCCTTTCGCGACCTCACCGAACGAATCGGCCTGCCCGTGTGGGAACCGCTGCGCTCAGCGGACTGAAGGCTTCAGGCTTCTAGTCCTCTGGTTGCGGCACCCGCCCCGAAGGCAGCGATCGGTTGCTACTGCACCACCGTCGTCGCCGACTGCGATACGCTGCGGCCGCTGTTTGTTTCCACCAGGGTGGCGCTTGTTACCAGAGCGCTTCCAGGGGCAACGCTGCGGTCGACAAGGGCGCTGAGCTTCAGTGCCCCCAGATTGCTCGTCGGGCTGTCCCAGAACAGCTCGTTGCCGCTGACCCGCAAAACCCCTGGCGCGGCGCTCTGGAAGATGATTCCGGCCGGCAGCGTGATGCGAATGCTTGCTGGAACAAACAGACCACGGTAACGCAGAGTGAAACTGACCAAGCGGCCGCGCACACCAACGGCACTGCCGACAAGATTCAGCGCCACGCTACTCGGCAACGACGTAGGGGTGAGGGTCGGTGTTGCGCTCGCTGGCAGAACCGTCGGGGTCGCCGTCGCGACCGGCGGCGCCATGGTGGCGCTCGGGTGTGGTAACGTCGCCGGCGGCGTCGGCAGGCTGCCGATTTGGATCGTTGTCTCTAGGCGACTACTGAGACGTCCATCCGACACCGTGAGGATGACCGTGTAGATACCCACAGACCGGTAGAGATGCGACACATGCGCTTGTGATCCCACCGGTGAGCCGTCGCCGAAATTCCAAGAGAACGTAAGTGCGTCGCCATCCGGATCGAAGCTGTCGGAAGCATCGAAGTACGTCGGCCGATTGACACGCCCGAACAGATCGGTGCGGACGTTCATCGCCGCCTGCGGCGGGTGATTGGTCGCCGACCCCAACGTCTCAATCGCACCGATGTCCGGCCCGCTGCCACGCGGGCGCGATGTGCCGTTGAGATCGTTCAGTGGCATGTGCGCCGCGTCACCGCGATCGACCGCGGCGCTCAACGCCTGCGGTGCAAAGTTGCCGTTGTCCGGATCGACGAGTAGCGGATCGAGGCTTAGGGTTGCGTCGCCGCGGCCGGTCAACTGCCGGTACTGGCCGTCATTGATGTCGTGACCGCTGAACTCACCCTGTTCCGGCAGAACCCGAATCAGCGCCTGGGTTTGATCGCCACGCCAAAAGATGTTGTGTCCTTCGGACAGCGTCACTCGATAGTCGTAGTCGAGGGCGCGATTGGGTGCGACGACGATGCTGTTGAAAAGCTCAGCAGCGTAGGCACGAATCGGGCGCGTCGGGGCGTCGAAGATGATCGGAAAGAGATCATTGATCAGAGTGCAGTTCAGCACGGAGAAATGTGTGTCGCGCGACAATGCCGTCGTCTCGATGCCGGTGCGCGCGTCGGTGATCAGACAGTTCGACACGCTGGCGGTGTCGCGCAATTTCATTCCAGAACAACCGCCGTGGCTCTCGACCTGGTCGAGAACAAGATCCGACCCGTACAGATCGTAGCCATCCTCACCGTTGCCGTAGGCACGCGTGCGGAGGAAGGAAACGTTGTGGACTTCGCGACCGTCGATGACGAACCCGTCCGACTCGCCGGCGCAACCAAGGCCATCATCGTTGTTAAAGCTCACCGTATCCTGAACGGTGATGTCGCTGGCGGCGCCGCCAATGCGCAGGCCGGCGCGTCGATGGTTGTGCAACGAGCAGCCCGCGACGGTCACGCGCACGGCGCTGCCGATGGCGACGCCGACGTGATCGCCCTGGGCTCGGCAGTCGCGAATCTCGATGTCGTGTGCGCCGTCACGCACCAGAATCCCCTCACTGAACCCGGATCCGAGCTCGAAGCCAACGAATCGGAGGTACGCGGCCGTCGACAACAGACCGATAGCCTCATTGACCACAACCGAGCTCGGTGTCTCGAAGTGCGCCCCGGCTTGCGCGTTGAAAGCAATCGGAGCGCCCATTCGTCCCGCCGCGCCAATTTCAGCGCGCTGCCGGTATTCCCCAGGCCGAATCGTCACAACATCCCCTGCCACGACCACATTGGCCGCCTGCTGCAGCGTCGCGAAGGGTCGGTCGGCCGTGCCTGGGTTGCGATCGTTGCCGTTGGTCGCAACGACATATTGAGCTGCCGATGCTGCGTCGTGGCAGCCCAGAAGTGTGACGAGAACTGCTGCCAGGGACGTGATGCCTCGAACGCGCATGGCCTCTTCCTCCTCAACGAAGCGGAACGATCTGCCGAGCCCCGTCTGTACCATGAGCATCGATATGCAAGCCACAGTTTACGTGTGATGCGACCGTCGCGATCGCCGCCCGGCTCCAGGCACGGTGCAGCTACCGTCGCCGCCGATATGCTGGTAAGAACTGCCGACAAGCGTCTGGAGGAAGCACATCATGAGTGAGCCTACGACCATACTGTTCGACGTCCGAGATCGCGTCGCGACAATCACCTTGAATCGCCCCGAGCGAAAAAACGCCATGAATCAAACCCTCAAAGATGAGCTGCGAGCTTGCTGGCAGCGCGTCAAAGCGGATCCGGACATTTGGGTGGCAATCGTCACCGGCGCCGGCGACGCCTTTTCGAGTGGTGCCGACGTCGAATCACTCGCCACCGGCGGCTTCACCAAGCCGGACCGTTGGCGCGAGCTTTCGATGATCGACGGAATCATCGATTTGCCGACGCCGCGACGCATGCGCGTCCACAAACCCGTCATTGCCGCCGTTAACGGCGTGGTCGCCGGCTTCTCGCTCGACCTCGTCAGCGAAGCCGACATTCCCATCGCATCGGAGAAGGCGTACTTCGTCGATCCGCACGTTTCCATCGGCTACGTTTCATCGCACGAAATGGTCAACATGGCCCGGCGCGTTCCGGTCGCCGTTTGTCTGCGCATGGCGCTGCTGGGCAGCCGCGAGCGCATGACGGCACAGCGCGCGTACGAAGTCGGACTGGTCACTGAAGTCGTGCCGCACGACACCCTCATGGATCGAGCCAGAGAATTGGCCGCCATGTTGCTGACGAACTCACCGCTAGCGGTGTGGGGCACGAAAATGGCGATCCTGCAGGGCCTCGGTCTACCGATCCCCCAAGCCGAAGAGATTGCCGCGGGTTACCTCGAAATCGTCGAGCAATCCGACGATCACAAGGAAGGGCCGCGCTCCTTCGTCGAGAAACGCAAGCCGAACTGGCAGGGGCGCTAGCTCATACCGAGCTGCTCGATGATATTGTCACAGCTGGTCACCGTCGCAATCAGCGGCAGGATGTTGTCGATCGAGAAGCGGTGCCACTCGTCGGGAAAGCTGGCGCAGCAATCTTCGACGACGACCAAGTCGAAGCCCCGATTCACCGACGCGCGTACAATGCCTTCGACCGCCAGGTTCGTCGAGACTCCTGTCATGATCATCGTCGAACGCTTGAGCTGACGCAGCACCGGATAGAGTTGCGTTCCGTAGGATCCGTCGATGCCAACGGTGCGTTCAAGGACGAAATCCTGCGGCTGCGCCGCCAGTGCGTCGTGGATCTGCGCGCCCCACGTCCCCTCAACCAGCGTCGGCTCACGTTGCGAGCGCCGGTGCAGCAACGTGTTCGGCCGCGGAAACCCCGGCTTCAGAGCGAAGTTGATGTAGAGAATCGGGACCTGGCGCTGCCGTGCCGCGGCCAACAGCGTCTGCAGCTTCGCAATGACGCCGCGCTTCTGCACTTGAGCTGCCAGCACGCCGCGGATGCCGCGCTTCTCGATGTTCGCTTCGTGCACCATGTCGTTCTGCATCTCGACGATGCACAACGCCGCACGGTCGGGATCCAGAACAAGGCGCGTCTCCTCAGACAAAGACTTCCTCCGAGCGCAGCGTTTCGTACTCGGCGGCTGTCATGCCGAGGATATCCCGACACACGTGCTCGCTATGTTCGCCCAGACACGGCGCCGGTTGGCGGATGCTTTCCGGTGTGAGCGAGAACCGCATGGCGTTGGTTTCGCACAGGTGCTTGCCAATGACGCGGTGCTCCACCTGGCGAAAATGCTGCCGGTGTGCGAGCTGTGGATCGTTGAGTTGGTCGGCGAAGTTCGACACCAAACCGGCTTCGACACCGTGTTGTTGCAGCAACCCAACGACGTCCAACGCCAGGCGTGGCCGCGTCCATTCGGTCAGACCTTTCTCCAGGTCGTCAACGTGCTGCAGCCGACCTTCCACCCCGGCGAAGCGTTCCTCGGCGGCCCACATCGGATCGCCCATGGCTCGGCGCAAAGCCTGCCAGTCCTCGTCCGACTGCACGGCGATCGCCACCCAGCGATCGTCGTCATCGCCCTCCGCGGCGCACTGAAACGCCCCGTGCGGTGCGGCGTGGCGTGAACGGTTGCCGATGCGCCCGAGGAGCTCCCCCGCTCCACTCAAGCTCAGAATGTTTTCGCTGAGACAGACGACGCCGCCTTCGACTTGCGCCAAGTCGAGGTACTGCCCCTGCCCCGTGCGCTTGCGATGCAGCAAGGCCGAGCCGACGAGCAGGGCGACCAAACGCGGCGACAGCGAGTCGGTGATCGTTCCGAACGGCCCGAGCGGCTCGCGGTCTGCCCAACCGGTGAGGTGATTGAATCCAGAAATCGCCGAGCCCTGCCCGCCAAACCCCGGGTAGTTGCGATCCGGACCGCTCTGGCCATTGAGGCAGGTGCTGATCATGATGAGATCCGGCTTGATGGTCGTCAGCGAAGCATAATCCAAGCCCCATTTGGCCAGCGCTTTGGGTGCGAAATTTTCCGCCAGCACATCACACCATCCAACCAGCCGGCGCGCCACGTCGATTGCCTTGGGATGGCTCATGTTGAGAGCCACACCCAACTTGTTGACGTTCACCATGGCGAACATATGACTGCCGTCGAGGCCGGCCGGATCGCCCGGTGTATAGCGCAAAAGGCGGATGAAGTCGGGACGCTGACGTGATTCCACCCGCACGACGGTAGCGCCGTGATCGGCGAAGTAGCGCGTGCCCAGCGGACCGGCTGCTCCACCGCCAAACTCGAGAATCTTCAATCCGTCGAACAGCATCAGATTGCTCCGGCTGCGGACAGCTCGTCCACATCCAAACCCAACTCGCCGTAGACAACCGCATTGTGCTCGCCCAGGCGAGGGGCCGGGCTGCGCACAGCGATGCCACCGAGACTCGATTTGGCAAACGCCCCCGGGTAGGTCAGCGTGATACCGCGTCCTGGATCGTCCAGCGCGACGAAGAATTCGCGCGCCGCCAATTGACGTGAGCTCAGGATTTGGCGCGCGGTGTTGGCCGGCGCCAGCATGAGGTTGCGCTCGCAGGCGGTCGCAAACAGCTCGTCCATCGTCTTCGATTGGAAGAACTGCGCCAGCGCCGCCTCGATCTCGTCTACCTCCGGCTGTGAGATGACGTTGTGGTTGTACTTCTGCCAATCGCGTTCTTTCAAGCACGCTGGTGCGGCGCCGTTTTCGTCCATGTATTCGATCAGCTTTAGAATCCCAGGAATGCGGGCCGGACCACCACGTAGGGCAAAGGACACGTAGCCGTCCTTACACGGCCACAGCTCACGAAAGAATGCCTTGTTGCCACGGAAGCCGCCGCCGACACGGCCGCCCTTGAAACCGGTGAAGGGGAACTGAGTGGGTGTGGTCATGTTCGGCATTCCCATGACCTCTTGCCGCGACACATCGACCACCTGACCTTCGCCACTGATCTCCCGGCCCCAAAGAGCAAAGACCACACCGATCGCCGCCTCGATACCGCCGTGGTAGTACGAAACTGGAAGTGAACAACGCACGGGCGCACGATCCGGGTTACCGGTCGGGTACATATTTCCGCCCATAGCCACGCTGATCAGATCCGAGCCGCGATAACCGCTGTACGGACCGCTCTGGCCGAACGGGCTCAAGTTGCACAGGACCAGACCGCGGTTCTCTGCACGCAGTTTCTGGTACCCCACCCCCAGCGCCGTAAGCCCGCGCGGATCCTTCGGCCCAGCGGTTTCGAGGATCGCATCCGCCCGCCGGGACAAGGAACAGAATACTTCCCGCCCACGCGCCCGCGTCAGATCGAGCGTCACACCTCGTTTGCCGGTATTCAGCGCCAGCCACACGATCGAGCGTTCCGGGTCGCTCTTCCCACCGACAAAAGGGCCTCGACGTCGCAGCGGATCGCCCTGCGGCGGTTCAATCTTGATGACCTCGGCGCCGAGATCCGCCAAGAGCTTGCCGGCGAGAAATCCCGATTCGTCCGTCAGGTCGAGAATTCGGTACCCAGAAAGATTGCCAAGCAACGCCAGCCTCCGTCGATGAATCGCGGTCACCTTGCCCGGTGCCCGCCTAAGCTTCCCTCGCAACCCGCGGAAATCCGACCTCCGTATTCGCGATGCTGTAACCTATCGAGGAGGAGGCGACTTACCAGTAGCCCGCGGCGGGCGTCAAGTTCGACAATCACATGTAAACATATTGGACACATCGACCCTTCAAAGGTTCTCACAGTGAGCACTCGAGTGGACACCAAGGGTAAACCACTGTGCGATCAACTGCTTGAACAGCGGCAAAATCTCAATGGCACTCACCTTGCGTAGAGCATCTGCAGCGACCGAATCAGGAGGGGGTAGAGATGGCGCGGCTTCTGGTAAGCGATACACAGGGATATTTTACCGTAGATGTCGAGACGAACGGTCCGGTGCTTGGAGCGGCTCTCGACGACCGTATGGCGGAGCCGGTGGTCGCTTCGGCGATGACCGTTGCGCTTGCGGCCTTGGCGGAAGGGGGCGGCTGGCCCGAGCTGGTACTGCATCGGCTGCGCAATCTCATGGCGGAGATGCAGCACCAGCTCGCGAGCCCACGCGCAATCTAGGGGGGCCCGTCTCCGAACGGAGACAACAGATTGCAGATGCAGGGTGGGCGACCGCCGCGTCGCCTGCTCTGCCTGTGATCTGCGCGCTTGGATATCCGCATCTCGTGTACTATACGGCCAGTCGGAGCGTGCCGGGAATGGGAGATGCGATCGTTGTAGAGAATCTGACCAAGCGCTTCGGGGATCGTGAGGCCATCAAGCAACTCAGCCTCTCGGTAGCCGAAGGCGAGATCTTTGGTCTCCTCGGCCCGAATGGATCCGGCAAGACAACGCTGATTCGGATGCTCTGCGGGCTGTTGGCGCCGACTTCTGGAAGAGCCGTGGTCGGAGGATACGACGTCGCAAGCCAGGCTGAGCAGATCAAGCGGGCCATCGGTTATGTGTCGCAACGTTTTGCGCTCTACCCCGATCTGACAATTGCGGAGAACCTCGATTTTTTCGGCGACGTCTACGACGTGCCGCGACGTGATGCCGATGGACGCAAGCGCGAGCTCATTGAGCTCTGTGGCTTACAGAGACGCGAAGGCCAACAAGCCGGCAATCTCTCCGGGGGCTTGAAACAACGTCTTGCCCTGGCCTGCGCCCTTATTCATCGGCCCAAGATCGTCTTCCTCGACGAGCCAACGGCGGGGGTCGATCCCGTCGCGCGCCGTCAGATGTGGGATCTGCTCTTCCGCCTGGCGCAGCAGGGAACTACCCTCTTCATCACCACCCACTACATGGATGAGGCCGAGCGCTGCACGAAGGCGGCGTACGTCTACTACGGAGACCTCTTGGTTTCCGGCGATCCGAGCTCGATGAAAGAAGATGAAATCAAGCTGACCAATCGTCGCATCGAAGTCGTTTGCCCCGAATTGATGCGTGCTCTCGCGGTGCTGCAAGACGCGCCCTACGTAGACGACGTCAGCGCCTTCGGTCAGGCGCTGCATATCCGGGTAAAGGATCTGCCGGTCGAAAGCAGCAGCAGCGACGACTTTTCATCGTTCCTGTCATCGGCGCGCCGCGGCATGGTCATGGACGCTCTGCGCAAGCACCTCGAAAATGCCGGCATCGAGGTGCTCTCGATCCACTCGGTGTATCCGACGCTGGAAGATATTTTCGTGACTTACACCCGACAGGCTGACGACAAGGCAAAGCGCGCGGCAAGTCTAAACTGAGACGTCGCCGCGCCTCGCGCCGACGGACGAAAGCTTTGGCCTGCGGCGCTCCCGAGTCGTCAAGCCAGCGCAACAGATCAACCCGAGTCAACGTCCTTCCGCGTAGTCGCAAACGACCTCGATCAGTCGGTCCGCCTGTTCGCGACTCGCAACCGTAAGTCTTCCGCCGGCAAATTCGCCAACGCCGCGGCCGGCCAGGTCGGCGAGCGTCATGTCGACGGCATCGGTTCTTTGCCCGAGGATTCCGGCCAGCGCTGTCGAAGTCATGCTTGCCGGGAAACTCTGCTGCGCGGCCCGCAGCTGGCGCAAACAATATGTAGCGATGCGAATGCGCACCAACTGCGCGCCGAGCTGTTGAATCGGCTGATTGGTCTGGCTCAGCCTCTGCCCTTGAATGCTCATCATGCGGTAGACGATGTCGAGGTCGTCTTGCACCATCATGCGGAAGACGTCGCGTCCGATGCACAGTAGGACCGAGTCCTCGACGGCTTCCGCCGTGGCGCTGCGCGGCGCGTCACCGAGCAGGGAAAGCTCACCGAAGAATTGTCCCTGCCCGAGCACGGCGACTTCTTTCTCGACGCCGTCTGCTCCGATCGTCAGACGTACCTGCCCCCGTTCAATGACGAACATCTCGTTGCCGGGTTCTCCTTGACGAAAGATCGTTTGGCCTTTTCTTGCTTGAAATTCGTACTGGATTCTCTCTGTCGTCATCGTCTCAACCTCCCGGCTGCGCTCAAGCCAGTTGTTTGCGGAATCGCGCCAAGCTCAGAAGCGTCAGGGCTACTACGAAACCGCCGAGTGCCAGGAAGTCGCGCCCTTGATCGGCGACAGTCGTCCCCTTCAGCATCAGGCCACGGATTCCCTCGATGAAGTAGGTCATCGGCATGGCCCAGGCGACCGGCTGTAGCCACGACGGAATCGCTTCGATCGGAAAGACAAAACCCGACATCAAAAGGGATGGGACGATTGCAAAGACAACCAGGAATACCGCCTGCAATTGCGTTTGCGATACCGTCGAGATCACCGCACCAAGCGCCAGCAGCGCCAGAATGAAGAGCACCGCCAAGGTCGAAACGGGAAGGAACGCGTTGTCGATCGGCAGTGAAAACACCACACGCGCGACGATGACGACGAGCAGGTAATCGCCCGCGGCAATGATCCCGTAGGGAATCATTTTTCCGGCAATCAGTGCGAATCGGCTGATCGGCGTCACCAGCAATTGCTCGATGGTGGTCTGCTCCTTTTCGCGCACCAGCCCGGTCGACAACGTCAGCACAACGATCATCAGGACAATCCCGATCGTCCCCGGCAAGAAGAAATCGGAATCGCGCATCTCGGGATTGAACAAAATCCGATTGTCCATCTTGATGGGTGGCTTGCGCAACGCCGGCGCCGGGTGATCGGGGTCGTCGGCCAACAGGTTCGTCAACGTATCGTCCTCGGTCAGCACACGTGCTCCGTACAGCGCTGCCTGCGCCAGAGTCGGCATCGTCCCGTCGACGAAAAGTGGGAACTCGGTTTGCTTAAACTCCCCAAGTCGCTCCGTGAAACCTTTCGGAACGATCAAGCCGAGCCGCGCTTCCCCTTGCTGCAAGGCTCGGCGGACCTTGCTTTCCGAATCCACCTCGACGATCTCGAACTGGCCATCTTTGGTCAGCCGATCCTTCACCTGGACGCTGAAAAACGTCTTATCCTCGTCGAGCACGGCGACCCGAAGGTGATCCGCCTTCAGCCGTAGCGCGTAGCCGAACAGCAGCACCAACACCATCGGAATGCCGATCACGAACCCGATCAGCATCGGGTCACGCCCGATGTGAACGAATTCCTTTCGGATCATCGCCCTCAGTGCCTTCATTCGAGACTTCTCCCGTTCTCCGCGTCGCTGCTCGGGCGGCCCCGCGACAGCCCGATTGCCCGCGACCAGAAGTGCGCAGGCGCCACGGTCAGCGGGTCAAGTACGATCGATTAAACGCTTCCGAAGGAAGCTGCGCATTGTACTGGACGTCGAGTAGCTCGATCTTCGACCAATGCGAGTTGCGCACATTGACCATGCGTTGCACCGATGGTGTCCAGTTGCCGTCGACCTTGTCGTACTTGTCGATCGTCCACGTTTTCAGCGGTATGCCCTTTTCGTCGAACATCAACGTCCGCACGATCAGATTGTCCTTCGGGTCGATTGCGGTTACCGTCTTGCTGTACATCTGCTCGGACGGATTCTTTGGCACCGCCTGCACGAGCTTGCACGGTCGCCCATCGAGAGTTTCCTCACCCACCATGGTGTAGGTGAAGCCTTCGATCTCCGGACGCACGAGATCCGCTACGGCAAAATCGGAACCAAGAAACTCCTGTTTGCGCGTTTCCATGTTCAACTGGATGCTGCGCTTCATTGCCGGAACGAACATGTATTGCTCGTCGTTGCCCTCGAGCCGATCGAACAGCAGGAAACGTGTGTCCTTGAGATCGGTGGGTGAGGTCACTTCCAGGTAGATCTTCTCCATGCCCTCCTGATTGGCGCGCATAAGAATCACCTCGCGATCCCAACCGCGGTCGGAGGTAAGTTTGCCGCGCGCCTTGAACGGAACCTTCGGCACGGCATCGAGGACGCGCTTCATCATATCGTGCGCCTCCTCGCCATCGGCACGTGCCGCTGCGGGCAGCCCCGCAATCCCGATGAGCACCAGCGCCATCCCCATCCATCTTACGATCTTCATCAACGGTTCTCCTTCCACTTTCCCATACCGCAACCTGGTCGGTAGTCGTTGCCGACGCGACCTTCGTTTCGCGGAAAAGACTACAACCCGCTCCCCATCTCGACGGCTATCACTGCCGCAGCCTGGCAAAACCTGCAAGCCTTCACACTGATTTAGACTGGCTTCACCGGCAAGATGATGCGGAACGTGCTGCCCTTGCCGGGCTCACTCTCGACCTCGATCCGTCCTTGATGATCGCTGACAATGCGATAGGAGATCGCCAAGCCGAGACCCGTACCAACGCCTACGCCCTTCGTCGTAAACCCCGGATCGAAGATTCGCCCGAGCTTCTCCGGTGGAATCCCACAACCGGTATCGCTGATTTCGACCGTGACCGTATCGTTCTCCGAGCCCTTGCCGTCGACGCCGACCCCCGGGCGGTGTCGCGTCCGCACGCCGATCGCTCCTTGATCGTCGATTGCCTGGGCGGCATTGACGATGAGATTCAAGAACACTTGGTTGAGTTGGTTGGCGTGGCAGTCGACCTGTGGAAGCGTCTGGTAGTCGCGCACGACTTGGACGCGGTTCTTCAAAATATGCGCCGCCAGCGTCAAGGTCGATTCCAAGCCTTCCTGAAGATCTGCCGGCTTGTGCTCGGCTTCATCCAAGCGCGCGAAGTTGCGCAAACTGCGCACGATCGTCGCGATACGCTGGCAGCCGTCGCGAGTGACCTCGCCGAGCTGTACGCTACGCTCGATCATCTGCTTCGCACGCTGCAATTCGGGCGCGTCGCCGATGGCGTCGCGCGCTTTGCTGAGGGCCCGACCGATCAGATCGACGTTGCTGGTAACAGCCCCCAGCGGTGTATTGATCTCGTGCGCCACACCCGCAACCAGGTCACCCAGGGCGGCCATCTTTTCGGACTGCACCAGCTGCGCCTGCGTCGCTCTTAGCTGTGCCAACGTTTGCGTCAGATCAGCCGTCCGCGCCTGCACCTGCTGCTCGAGATTTTCGTACAACCGTGCATTCTCGATCGCCACCCCACCCATTCCTGCCAGTGCTTCCAGCAGGCTCTGGTCATCGTCCGTAAACGGCCCGGCACGCCGATTCAAGACCTGAACCACACCGATGACATGGCCGTGAGCGACGATCGGCACGCAGAGGATCGAGCGTGTGGTAAAACCGCTTTCGGCGTCGTACCGTTGTCCTTCCCAGCGCGGATCGCCTTGCGCGTCGTCGATGCGGATCGCCTTTCCGCTAGCGGCTACGCGCCCGCTGATCCCGCTCCCGAGAGGCACCACGAGTGTTTGCAACTTCCCCGCCCCCGCGCCGATGGCCACCTCCCAGCGCAGGGCGGCGCCACTTTCGTCGATCAGCATTACCGAGCTTGCTTCGGCGGCCAAGACCGTACGCGCGCGCTCCATCATCGTTGCCAGCAGGTCGCGCAAACGCAACGTGCTGCAAAGGGCCGTCCCGACCTCGATCAGAATGCCAATGGCATCCCTGGCTTGCTCTTGGTTGGGAGATCCGGCGGTCACATTCTGCCCTTCCAGAGCAAACGACTTGACTGGCAGCCGACACCCCGCTTATCGAAGATGCCAATGGCCAACGATTCGAGTTGCATTCTGGTCGTCGACGACGACCCGGCGGTTGTGCAAAGCGTCGCCACCTTGCTGGAGCTGGAGACACCCCACACGGTGATCACCGAGACCTCTTCGCCCAAGGCCCTGCAGTTGGCCAAGGTTACGCCGGTCGATTTGGTGATCTCCGACTTCCTGATGCCTGAGCTCGACGGCATTCGCTTCCTGCTTGAAGTGCGCGGCCTGTATCCCGAAAGCGCGCTTATACTTCTCACCGGCTATGCCGACAAGGAGAATGCGATCCGCGCGATCAATGACGTCGGAATCTTCCATTACATGGAAAAGCCTTGGGACAACGACGACCTCCTGGGCATCGTCCACAGCGGGCTGGACAAGCGCTTGCAGCTGCACCGAATGCACGAACGCGTCCGCGAGCTCGAAGCACGGGTCCAACAACTGCAAAAGCGTAACGCCGATCTCGAGACGCACCTCAAGAAGTCGTAGCGCGTTGCGGACCGGCGATCGCGGCCAGTTCGTCAGTCAGCTTCCATGCACGACCGGCGGTCGTCTGTCATAGCTGCCGCCCCTCGAATGATTCGGGCTCTTGCTTCTCCTTGTTCCAGCGCCAGAGACGACCGTCGAGCTCATCGCCTTCCAAAGCGAAATACACGAAGTACGCGTGCTTCTTTAGCGGAACCCACGTGCCGACGTTGAAGTAGCTGCGCTGCCTAGCCAGTCGCGACACACCGGCCTTGTGCGAGTGGCCGAAAATCACATTGCGCACGCCAAACAGATCCCCTAAACGCTCGGCGACGCCGCGCAACTGCCCGTACTCGACGATGCGCGTGAAGCGCAGTGCCCCGGCGTAGACGACCAGACCCAACGCAGCCGCCACCGCCAGCACGGCGATCCATCTTGCCTGATGCGGATACACAACCAGGATGACCGTAACCGCAGCTAACAACGCGGCAGCCGCGGACAGCAGATCGAGGCCGAGAAAGCGCAGCGCCGCAAACCAGCTGCGCATCACCGGGCGGGCGTGTAGAGCGTCAACCCGCGCCGTCGTCCCAGGCGCCAAACCGAGTTGCTCGTCCGCAGCCGCAAGCCGTCGCCGGTGTTCTTCGCGCACCGGCATTTCCTTCTCCGGATCCGGGCGCCCGCTTTTGCCGAGAACGCCGCGCACCATGCCACGGTAAAAGTGGAACGCACGTGGGATCAGGCCAAGATCATTCCGCACGACCCAGACGATGTACTCGCTGATCGACTTGATGTTCTCCGTCGCCATCGCGTTCAGCAGCTTCATCTGGTTTGCAAAATAGCGAACCGAAAGGTCGGAGATCGAGTTCTCGATGCGTGCCGGGTCGCTGGGCATGACCGGGTGTAGAAAGTATTCGAAAGCGCAGCATGGATCGTACTGGCAACCATGCTCGACGTAGAGCTTCTCCGGAACGTACCAGAACCACGGGGCGAAAATGAGCCGCTGCGCTACGGCTTCCTTCATCGCCATGTATCCGACGTCGGCGGGATGATGCTCCGCAAGCAAACGCCGGAAATGCGCCTGCACCTCAGGCCAGACCATTTCGGCGTCGTGATTGCCGCGCAACACGACGATGGAATTCCCCTCGGCGATGAAACGCGCCAGGGCTAGAAGCAACTGCGGATGGCCGGTGCGCAGAATGCGGTCGATCTTCCAACGCGACTTCGCAGCCTCCGTGCGCGCCCCGTAGATGTGCTCGCTGGGAACGAACTGAGCGCCACGCAGCAGCGGGTCGTCAGCGCTCGGCAGGTCGGTGATATACAGAAACTCGATGAAGTCGCCGGCGATGATCAGCTGCCAGGGTCGTTCAGCGCTGCGATGCAGACGGTAGTAACGCAGGAAGTCCGCAAATTCTTCGTCGAAATGATACAGGCCGGCCGTCGTGTCGGAGTGTCCGCCACGCAGATGCAGGTCGGAGATGACGAGGT
>JACQEN010000007.1 GCA_016200585.1 Deltaproteobacteria bacterium | reverse complement strand
CTGCAACGACGACGGCGGCCGCCCACTTCACGGCGCAATTTTCCACCCCGAACAGCGAAGATCGCTTCGTCGTCTTCAATCCGCTCGGCTTCGCGCGGAGCGACTATGCCGACTTGCCGGTTGCCGGCGGCGGACCGTACATCGCCACCGACGTGGCGACGAACACCGAGGTGCCAAACCAGGTCGTGATCGTCGGCGGCAGCCAGTACCTGCGCGTCCTTGCCGGCAACGTTCCGGCGTTCGGGTACCGCGTCTATCGCTACCAGAGCGGTAGCGGCACCAACTTCGGCAACGCGGCGAGCGTGTCGTCCAACATCATCGAAAGCAGTCGTTATCGTGTCACCCTCGGCAGCCGCGGCGAGCTCAGCAGCGTCGTCGACAAGAGCGTCAGCCCGAACCGCGAGCTTTCCGGCGCCGGGGCTCTCAACGACTTCGGCAGTGGAAGCTCAAGTGCGTTGAGCGTCGAAAATGCCGGCCCGGTATCGCTTACCCTGCGGCGCGATGTGTCGGGGCCGCCCGATCGCAGCGTCCGCGTCACCCTGGTGCGCGACGCCGAGCGCGTTGAGATCGAAGACGAGATCCTGCAAAACTACACGTCACTGGCCGAGTACGCGTTCGACGCCAACCTGTCGTCGCCGCAGATTCGTCTCGAAGAAGTCGGCGCGGTCATGCGCCCGGGATTTGTCCCGAGCGGCGACTTCCAACCCGGCGCGCGTACCGACTACCTCACCGCCAATCACTTCATCAGCTTTGCCAGCAGCAGCGGCGCGGCGTACACCCTCACCCTTTCCAACGCCGATGCCTTTCTTGCCAAGGTCGGCGCGAGCACGGCGAACACCTTCAGCCTGCCGAGCTCGCAGGTGCGAGTTTTGGCTTCTGCCGGCATCTCGTTCGGTAACAGCACGCTCTTCGGTAGCGACATCCAGGATCAAGGCGGCGACTCGTATTTGATGGATCGCTTTGCGCTCGTCGGCGCCGCCGGCAATTATTCGGGAGCGGCGGCGATGCGCGCCAGTCTGGCGCATCAGAACCGGCTCGCCGCAATGCCGCTGGCGCGCAATCAGAGCGGTCCGTTGAACACCGCAACCCAAAGCTTCCTCTCGGTCAGCGCGCCGAACGTCGTGGTTACGGCCTTCAAGCCGGCGGAGGAAAGTAACCGCGGTTGGGTGGTGCGGTTGTGGGAGCTCGACGGCGTGACGACGAGCTTCAGCATCGATGCGTCGGCGTTCGCGCCGACGACGGCTACCGAGGTGTCGCTCATCGAAACCGACACCAACGCCGTAACCCTGAATAGCGGTGTGATCAGCGCCACGATCCAAGCGAACGAGATCAAGGCGTTTCGTTTCGGCGGTGCGCCGGCGGTGCCGAGCGCAACGGCGACGAAATCGCCAACGGCAACCTTGAGCCGGACACCGACGCGAACGCCAACGCCGTCGCTGACGCCGGTCGGTACGACCTACACCCCGACCAATCCACCGACGTCGACGCCGACGGCGGTTGGATCGGTTCCTGCCGCGCTGGCGTACTGCTTCGACGAAGGGATCGGCGGCACCGAGAGCGACAGCTCCGGCAACGGGCGCACGGCGACTCTGGTGAACAGCCCGGCGTGGACGGCCGGAAAGTACGGCGGTGGTCTGCGCTTCGACGGCAATGCTTCGGGGCATCAGTATGCCAGCATCACTCCCGACGACGCCTTCGACGGCGCCGCTCAAGGCACGATCATGGCCTGGGTGAAACCGGCGGGCAGCGGCAGCCGCTGTTGGTTCCAGTCAGGCGAAAACGGCGGTTGTCAGTGGCCGCTCGAGCTGTGCGTCAATGGCTCTGGACAGTTCGAGGTCTGGGGCGGCGCGTCGACGTGCGGCGCGACGCTCGATGCAACCGCGGCGATTCCAGGCCTGGCCGCTGATTGGCACCATCTGGCGTACGTCGTCGATGGCGGCGGCAACAAGCTCTACGTCGACGGCCAGCTCGCGGCGCCGACCTATGTCAACGGCAACGCCGCAACACAGGTGTTCTTTGCGCAGACCTCGACCGGCGTCAGTAAGTATCGTGTTGGCTCGACCGAGACCGCGAGCGAAACGTTCAACGGTGTCATCGACGACTTCCGCATCTACACGACGCCGTTGTCCGCTGCGCAGATCCAGCAGGCGATGAGCAGCTCCTTCTGTGCGGCGAGCTGTTTCGAGGTGCCGAACGACAATTGTCCGTGCGTCGCGAACCCGGGCCAGGAGGACAGCGACGCCGACGGTATCGGCGATGCGTGCGATCTGTGTGTGACGTCGTCGATCGGGCAGACGGTGTGGACGCGTCCGCGTACCACGGTCCGCGCCATCAACGACGGCAATTCCGGTAACGACATGCTCATGCTCAACGGCCGCTTCACGCTGGCCACCGCAAGCTTCAGCGTCGATCCGTTGAGCCATGGGGCGCAGATCGAATTGCGCAGCGCATCGGGTCAGCGGCGATTCTTCGTAGCGCTGCCGTCGGGGGCCTACGTGTTTCCCGGGCCCGGATGGATGCGCAGTCGCACCGGCAAGAGTTTCGCGTTCCGGGATCGCCGCCCGGGCGGCACCAGCGGGGTGACGTACATGAAGGTCACCGACAGGCTTCAAGGCAGTGTTTCGGTGAGTGTCCGCGCCAGTCGAGCCACCCTGGGCATCGTTCCCGGCGACGCGCCGCTTGCCGAGACCGTCGTGCTCGGTGGCGCCGCCGCGGGAACCAACGGTGAGTGCGGCGAGGTGCGCTACCTTGCCGGGCAGTGCAGTGTAGGGCATACGCAGACACGCATTGGCTGCAAGCAGTAGAAACGCAATTCGTCTTTGCGCCGCGGGCAGCGACGCGCTACTCACCTGGCGCTGATGGCGACGCAAACAGCGATCGATCAAGGCTCTGCAGCGACGTCGGCAACGATGTCGCCGGCGGCGAGCGACTACACGCTTTCGGTGATCGTACCGGTGTTCAATGAGCGCGTCACGTTGCGCCAGCTCGTCGAGCGCGTGCGCGCGGTCCCCATCCGCAAGGAGATTCTCATCGTCGATGACGGATCGAACGACGGCACGGCTCAGGTGGTACGCGACCTGATCGCCGCCGGCGACGATCCGCTCAATCGCCTGCGTGCCTTCTTCCACGAGCGCAACATGGGGAAGGGGGCGGCGCTGCGTACGGCGATGCCGGCGGTGAGCGGCGACGTGGTGGTGATCCAAGACGCCGACCTCGAATACAACCCCAATGAGTATGTGCAGCTGGTCGAGCCGATCCTCAGTGGCCGTGCGGATGTCGTCTACGGATCGCGCTTCCTCGGCGGTCCGCGCCGCGTGCTGTTTTTCCGTCACACGGTGGGCAACCGCTTGCTCACGTTCCTGTCGAATCTGTGTACCGATTTGAACCTCACCGACATGGAGACGTGCTACAAGGCGTTCCGCAGCGACGTCTTCAAGCGACTGCATCTGGTCTCCAACCGCTTCACGGTCGAGCCGGAAATCACCGCCAAGGTGGCGCGTATGGGATGCCGGCTCTACGAGGTGCCGATCAGCTACCACGGCCGCGAGTATTGGGAAGGCAAGAAAACCAGTTGGCGTGACGGCTTGAGCGCCATTTGGACGATCCTGCGCTACTCGGCGGTCGACGACAAGGAAAACACCGACCCGGGGTACAAGACGTTGCAGCGCTTGCGCACGGTGCGGCGCTACAACGAGTGGGTGTGGGGACAGCTCGTGCCCTATGTGGGCGATCGCGTTCTCGAGATCGGCTCCGGCGTCGGTAGCTTCACGCAGTACCTGCGCAACCGCGAATGGGTGGTCGCTACGGACAACAATCCGGACTATCTCAATCTGCTGGGCAACCGCTTCGCCCGCTGGGGCAACGTCGAGGTGCGGCAGATCAACTGGGAGCGCCCCGACATCGCCGAATTGCGTTCGCAGCGTTTCGATACGATCCTCTGCCTCAATGTGCTCGAGCACATCGAGAACGACGACGGGGCGCTGGCGACGTTTGCCCAGCTGCTCGAGCCCGGCGGGCGACTGGTGCTGCAGGTTCCGGCGATGAGCTGGCTGTACGGCGAGATCGATCGCGCCATCGGCCATGTGCGTCGCTATCAGCGCGCCGAGCTCATGGACAAGCTGCGGGCGCATGGCTTTGAGGTTGACGAAGCGCGCTACTTCAATCTCCCCGGCGTCATCGGTTGGTTTCTCAACGCCGTGTTGCTGCGCCGGCGGACCGTTCCGGGGGTGCAAGCGCGCCTGGCCAACCTGCTGGTGCCGCTGCTGCGTCTCGAGCGTCGCTGGCAGCTGCCGTGCGGCATGGCGCTGATCGCCGTCGGCCGCAAGGTGCGCGCGATCGACGAGACCGCGTCGGCGTTCGTGATCCCGGATCGGTGTCGTGGCGCTGATCGTGTCGCGCGTCGATGTGGCGGCGATGGCACAGACGGTGCGTTCGATCAGCGTCGCAACGTTCGTCGTGGCCTTCGCCATCTCGGTCGGACAGAACGTGCTGTGCGTGCGGCGCTGGGACCGTGTGATGGGAGCGCTGACGCGACGCTTGTCGTTCTGGCCGGCGCTGCGAGCGAACTACATCAGCGTATGTCTGGGCCAGTGCCTGCCGTCGCTGGTCGGCGGCGACGTCTATCGCGTCTATTGGCTCTATCAGGAGGGCCATCCGGTCGCGGCTGCCGTACGCGGTATTTTGATCGACCGGGTCAGTCCGTTCCTGGCATTGGTGTTGATGCTGTTGTGCGGCCTGCCCTGGGTGCTGATCCGCTTTCACGACCCGCGCATGCTGGCGGCGGTTGGGGCCGTCTTGCTAGCTGGACTGTCCGGCGCCGCCGTTTTGTTCAGCAGCGACCGCCTGCCGATCGCCTGGCGCCGGTTGAGATTGCTCGCCGAGCTGGCGACCCTCTCGGCGACGGCGCGTGCAGTATTGCTCGGGCGGCGCAGCGGGCCACCGATCATGGGTCTGTCGTTGCTGGTTCATCTGTCGAGCGCCGCCGCCATGTACCTGTTCGTGTGCGCGATGGGCCTGCCGTTGTTCGCGCTCGATTGTCTGGTGTGTGTGCCGATGATCACCTTGATCTCGGCCTTGCCGATTTCGATTGCCGGTTGGGGGGTGCGCGAGGGAACGATGGTCGCGGGTTTGTCGTTGCTCGGTGTGCGTCCGGAACAGGCCTTGGTCCTGTCGATCCTGCTCGGCCTCCTGCCGTTGACGAACGGACTGCTCGGAGCGCTGCCGCTGGCTTTCGGAAAGGTGAGTCTGAGTGCGATACGGAGCCCCCTCCTCACCTCCCCCGTTGCGAATGATGGGCTTTGCCCGCCAGTTCGGTCCGTGCGGGCTTGGCTCCGCAAACCCGACGATGAATCGTCAGGCTGAAAACAGGCACCCCGTGAACGGGGTGCAGAACAGTTTGCGAGCTCCGATGCTTGCGCCCGCTTCGAGCGGGCGCCTGAGGGCTAGGGTGGGGCTCAGGATATTCTCCTCACCCAGCCCAAGATCCCTTGCTTCACCGCCGAGCTGTGCGCCGACTTGCCGGTGGCCTGGCGTACCTGTTCTTTGTGACTGAGGTACCAGTCGTACGACTGGCAGATCATTTCCTCGTTCGACCAGCGCGGTTGCCAGCCGAGCTCGGCTTTGGGCCGGCTGATGTCGAAGTAGAGGCTGCGGCCGTACATCAGCGAGTGATACGGACCGAGCGGCGACAGCCCGAGCGCGCTGGTGAGCTTCATCGCCGCGACCGCCAGACCCATCGGTACGGAGTAGACCCGGCTGCCGGTGCCGGCGTGTGTGCACAGTGCTTCCAGCGTCTGGCGCATGGTGCCGAAGCGTTCGGCGCCGATGTTGTAGATTGCCGGGCCGGGGCGCGCCGCGGCTTTGATGCAAGCTTCGGCGAGGTCGTCGGCGTGAACGAATTGATAGAGGTTGTCGCCCTTGCCGAGCACCGGAATGCGCCGGCCTTCTTCGATCCAGTCGTAGAGGATCTGAAAGATCCCCAGACGCCCATGGCCGACGATCGTGCGCGGGCGAATGATGGTGACGTCGAGGTGGTGATCGCGAATCGCTTTGGCCACCAGATGCTCGGCTTCGAGCTTGGCTTTGCCGTAGGCTTCGAGAGGGCGCGGCTCGACGCTGTCGTCGACCGGATTCTTCGCCGGGATGCCGAACACGGCGCTCGACGACGTATGCACGATCTTGCGCACCGCGGCGGCACGCGCCGCTTCCAGGAGGTTCTCGGTGCCGCCGCAGTTGACCGAGAGGAAGAGGTCGCGGTCCTTGGCTAACGGTACCTGCGCCACGTTGTGGTAGACGACCTCGATCCCGTTGCAAGCGCGGCGCACGGCGTCGCGATCGCGGATGTCGCCTTGTACCAGCTCGACGTCGGCCGGCCGATCGTCGGCGTCGATGAGATCGAAAACGCGTACGCCGACGCCGTCGGCGCGCAGACGATCGCGCAACAGACACCCGAAATAACCGGAGCCGCCGGTGATCAGTGCCGAGGTGGGCGTCACGTCGCCTCCGTGTGACGAACCTCGCCCTGGCCCTCTCCTTGGTTAGGAGAGGGAACCGCGTGGTCGTGAAGTTCGCTGCAACCTATGGATTCCGTCCAGACCATGAGTTTCCTCTTCGATACCCCCCCTCCTTACCAAGGAGGGGGGACAGGGGGGGTGGTCGCTTCGTACTCAAACCCTCAGCCCGTTCGCGAAGCACCAGCGCAACGACTCCAGCATGCCCTGGCGCAGCTCCACCGTCGGGGCGTAGCCGAGATCCTTCTTTGCCTTTTCTATGGAGCAGGCGATGCTGCGACCCATCTCGCTGAGCACGTGGAATTTCTGCTGGTACAAGCCGAGCGACTGCAGTGTGCCGTCGATCAGCTCGGCGATGCTGCCGGCGACGGCCGGCAGGCGTGTGCGGCGCGTCGAGCAGGCGATGCCGAACTCTTCTTCCATGACGTTCTGCACGGTGTCGACGATTTCGTTGATCGAGTACGGCCGTTCGTCGGCGATCCAGTAGGCTTCGCCGTTGGCATTGTCGACCGTCGCCGCCAGGAGCAAGCCCTGGCAGATGTTGTCGACGTAGGCCATCGAGCGCTTCTGCGTGCCGTCGCCGAGGATCGGGAAGCGTCCTTCCTTGATCATCTTGAAGAACAGCGTCTGGCGCGGCGGCTGGTGCGGCCCGTAGAACCACGGCGGCCGGATGATCACAGTCTGCAGGCGTCCGGATGCTTGTGCTTCCTGCACCAACGCCTCCATGCGCCGTTTCGAACGGCCGTAGCCCATGTAGGGATTGTACGGCGAGCTCTCGTCGAAGAGGTGGTCGTGGGTGGGATTGAATCCGAACGGCGAGTTCGACGATACGGCGACGACGCGGCGCACACCGGCTGCGGTTGCGGCGCGCAGCAGCAGGCGCGTGCCTTCGACGTTGACCTGCTCGAATTCGCTGGTGCGGCGCGCCGGGTGGACGATCCCGGCGATGTGAAAGAGCACGGCGCCTTCGGCATCGGCGCACAGGGCCCGCGCCGCCTCGGGATCGGTGATGTCGGCACTGACGAATTGCACGTCGGGCGACAGCTCGTTGAGCAGCGCCGGATTGCTCGACGGGTGTACGAGACAGCGGATGACGCGTTCGGGCTCGGGGTCGGAGAACGCAGCGACGCCGGGCAGGCCTTTGACCAGCACTTCGACCAGACGCGTGCCGAGCCAGCCGGGGGCGCCGGTGATCAAGAGCGACGGCTTCGCCGCGCTGCGGCTCGCCGCCGTGTGGCTCGCCGCGGTGCGGCTGCCGATATGCATGCTTCCTTTGTGCTTGCGACCGCGGTCGGAGTCGAAGTGATCGACGTTGCGCAGCGCAATGGCCATCGTCGTTCCCTGCGGATTCACGCCGGGCGAGTCGGGAATCAAACTGGCGTCGTTGACGTAGAGGTTGCGGAACCCGGCAACCTTGCCGAAAGAATCGGTGGCGCAGAAGTCAGGATTCTCGCCCATCGGGCAGCTGCTGAAGGCGTGCACGGTCGACAACCCCATGGCGTCGATCGGGATCGGCTCCTTCAAGAAGCCGCGGCACTGATCGGCCGACTTCAGCACCGGTTGCGAGCGCAACGACGGGTAAATCACCTTGGCGCCGGCGGCGAAGAGAATTTCGCCGAGGTGTGCCAGGCCGGCGCTGATGTTCTTCTGGTCGGCTTCGGTCAGCCGGTAGCGTACGACGACGCCGTCGTCGAAGCCGGGCAGGACCCGAATCGATCCGCGATTCATGCCGCGCGTCGCCGCGTAGTACAGCGCCATGTGGCTCCAGTCGTGCATGGCGTGCTGATTCATCTTCCAGTTGTCCGACAGCAGCATGGCCAGGAAACCAGGCGAGAAGACCGAACCGCCGATGGTGATGTTGGGCCAGAACTGTTTGACCTGGAAGATCGGCAGCGCTTCTTCGTGGGCGCCGATCTCGTCGTCGAACACCGCCGCCGCTTTGATCATCGGATGGATGCAGAGGTTGTCGCCGACGTTCTTGGTGATGCCGCTGCGGCGCAGCAGGGCGGGGGTCTGCACCGCACCGCAACAGACGAAGACGGTGTCGGCGCTGACCTCGACGTGCTGTCGTGCCGCACCGTTGGTGCGCTGCACGAGCACGCCGCTGACCTTGCCGTTTTCGTGCCGCAGCTTCAGCGCCTTGCAGTCGGAGAGCAGCTGGGTACCGGCCGCCAGGGCTTTGGGGATGAAGGTGCGTTGCATCGACTGCTTGTTGCCCGGTGCGAACGGACTGGCGCCGTCGTTCTGCTTCTGGCAGCGCGGCACTTCGGTGTATTGCCAGCGCATGCGCTCGATGCCCCGGCGGAAGAGCTCCGAGCTGCGCGGCAGCGCCGCGTTGTCGAGGTACGACACCGACAGCTCGCTTTCGAGCTGCTCGAAGTAGGGCTCCATGACCTCGGGCGAGAACTCGGAAAGCACCGCGTCGGTGCGCCAGCGGTGGTAACAATCGGGCGGCAAGCGGTGCCAGAAAGCGCTGTTGACCTCCGTCGACCCGCCGACGCAGCGTCCTTCGACGTAGGCGATCGTCTGGTTGCCGAGGATCGGCGTCAAGCCGCCGTTGCGATACAGACGCGCAATCGCCTCCGGCGAGCTCGAAGCGATGCGGCTGGTGTCGAGATGCGGCCCCTCTTCGAGCAGCAGCACCTCATAGCCGCGGCTGGCGAGAGTGGCGGCGGTGGCTGCGCCGCCGGCGCCGGAGCCGATGACGAGAATTTGGGTGTGGATGGAGGTCGGGGTGGTCATCGGATAGGCTTTGATGGCTTGGAGTCTGCGGAATGAATCCCCCCTGGCCCCCCTTTGAAAAAGGGGGGAACCGTTGAGGGAGCGAATGCAAGCGCGGTGGTCCCTCCTTTTCCAAAGGAGGGAGCAAGGGAGGATTCGGTCAGCGTGAACGGCACGGCCGGCGTTTCGAAACAAGACAGGCTAACGGCGGAATGAATCCCCCCTGGCCCCCCTTTGGAAAAGGGGGGGAAGCCTAGACGCCCAACGCCAGACGCCCAACGCCCGACGTATTCTCTCCGCTTACCCATTGGCCGCGTCCCGTGACGGCACTGGCAACCGCCGTTCCGCTTCGAGCTGCCGCATCACCAGCGGATGATCGAAGTACACCAACAGCGCCGAGCTGCGGATCAACTTGACGAAGTCACGCATCGGGCCGATGGGAGCGTCGTTCCACAAGGCCAGGTAGCTCGCCTGCCGATCAACCGGGAGGCTGCGAAACGGACGCCCATTGCGCAGCACAGACAGCCAATTGAACCCAAAGAGGGCCAGAAAGTATGGCAGGCGAAGAAAACCGGGCATGCCGGCAATCTGTGACGCAACATAACGGGTGACGTCGGCATGAACGGTACGCTGCGTGTCGGCATCCATGACCGGATAGCTCGGCACGATGCGTTCGATGACGTCGCCGAGCACGTGGCGCAGAGTCGGTGCGAGATCCGGCATAGTCTGAACGAAAAGGCGTAGCATGATCGCAACGCGTTTGGGAATGGAATGTGAAGCGGCGGATCGAATCCCCCCAAGCGCGCCCGCTCGAAGCAGGCGCAAGCATTGAAACTCCCAACCTGTTCCGCACCCCGTTCACGGGGTGCCTGTTTTCAGCCCGACGATTCATCGTCGGTTTTGAGGCGCCAAGCCCGCACAGACCGAACTGGCGGGCAAAGCCTCAAAGAGGGGAGAAAGGGGAGATTCACCCCGGTGGATTGCTCTGGCTCTCTACTGCCTTCCCGAGGCTGATGCCGTAGCTTGTCAGGGCGACGAGGCCATAGATGGTGACCGGAATGTAGAACAGCAAGTGCACCATGATGGCGTAGCCGAGCGCGGTTTCTTGTGGCACGCCGAAGATGCGGATCGCCTGCATGCAGAAGTAGTGGAACGGTCCGATGTACCCGGGGCTCGACGGCACCAGGGTCGCCAGATTGCTGATCGACAGCGCCAGCGCCGCCCACAGCGGGTTCATCGGCAATCCGAACGCCGGCAGGACGATGAGGAACATCGACCCTTCGCAGGCCCACGCCGCCAGGCTGAGCAGCAGAACCATGAACAGGATGCGCGGGCTGCGCAGGCAGTCGGTGGCGCCGAAGGCGCGATCGAGGATGCCGAGCAGGCGGCGGGCGATGTTCTCGGGCAGGACCGAGGTGACCATCGCGGCGACGCGACGCACCAGCGGTCGCGCCGCGGTCAACAGTGCCACGGCGACACTGGCGCCGGCGAAGACGGTCAACGCCACCGTCACCACATGCTTGCCCCACTCGGGCAGCGGCGCGAAGTAGCCGGCGATCACCAGAATGAAGGTGATCGACAAACCGTCGAAGATGCGTTCGAGAAAGGTGACCGCCAGGGCCAGGCTCACCGAGACGTTGGCCCGCCGTCCGAGGACATAGGCACGCACCACTTCGCCCATGCGCGCCGGCAGCAAGTTGTTGGCGGCGTAGCCGATGATCGTGCAGTTGACGCCGGTCATCAGCGAAATCTCGCAATGCGGTTCGAGGATGGTCCGGCAACGCTGCCCGCGGGCGATGTGCCCGGCGTAGTAGACGAAGGGCGCGATGACGTACCACGGCCACCAATCCGAATGCATCAGCGCATCGCCGACCCCATGCAGGTCGATGCGGCGGAAGGCGAGGTAGAGGAAGGTCAGGCTCGACAGCAACCCGAAGGCGATTGCCAGAGTGCGACGGCTACGGCGCGGTTCAGCCATGCTGGGCCATTCGACCGATCATACGAAAGGTCCTTTCGGCGGATTCATGGCGCCGGTGCGTAGCACGGGGGCGTGTGGTTTGGGAGCACCTGGTGGTTTCGCGGAGTTTCTGGTTCTCAGACCCCAGCGTTCGAGAATTCGGTTGGAACCCCGCGAACCCGAGACTACGAATTCTACGAACTGGCGTTGCCAGCTTGTCTAGCAAGCGTTGCTGCTGGTCCGCAGTGCTCTGCGTGTGGTAATGTGAGAAACAATGACCCAACGAGTTCAGGTTGTGCGGGCGCGCGGTCGATTTTGGTCGATAGCCAAGGTGGACAAGGACCAGGCCGACGAGGTCGACTTCCGATTTTGGTACGATGGCTTGAGCCCAGAGGAGCGCGTAGAAGCAGTTGGCG
>JACQEN010000133.1 GCA_016200585.1 Deltaproteobacteria bacterium | reverse complement strand
GCAGGCTGCGGCACGTTCAATCCCACCACGCCCGCCGGACGTGCTCTGGTGCAGCTACACGAGTCGGGGCAGAAGTTCCCTGCCATTGCCACCGAGGGCGATCTAGTGGCGTTCCTGGAATCGGAACGTGCCGAGAACAGCTGCGACGAGAACGGCGACGTCGACCACTTCGATGCGATCGTGCGTGTATTCAAGCTCGGGCCGACGGAGCTGACCAGCGGTGCCACCGTCGCCGACAGCGCTCTGGACATCAACGGCCAGAACGTCGTGATCTCCAACGGGCTGGTGTACTACCGTCACTCCGAAGCCGGACAAGCGACCAGCGACATCGATCGCGCCAGCGTACCCGACGCTGGCGGCGAGGCCAACGACGACAGCAGTCCGGCGGCCAGTCCCTCCGTCTCGGCCGACGGCCGTTTTGTCGTGTTCTCGAGCATAGCCAGCAACTTGGTGACGGGAGACACACTAGGACTATCCGACACATTTTTGCACGACCGCTGTATCGCTGACGGCGGACCTGTTCCCGCGTGCACACCGTCGACGGAACGAGTCAGCCTGAGCACGGATCCTGCGCCACTGGAAGGAAATTTGGCGTCGGGCGCCGGTCGCATCTCCGCCGACGGTCGCTTCGTGGTGTTCGGTTCCTACGCCAACAACCTGATCGGGGCCGGTGCCGACACCAACGGCATTGCCGATCTGTTTGTTCGTGATCTCTGCCGATTCCCGGATGGCTCCACCATTCCCGGATGCACGGCAAGCACGCAGCGCATCAGTGTGCGCGATGACGGTACACAGGCGGGCCCGCCCGACCCGACTTTCGGTTTGGGCAATTTCGACAGAACGATTTCGGATGACGGTTGTCGGATTGTCTTTCAGGCAACACCACGAGGATTGACAGGACCGTCGACCGGCGTCATTTCGAGCATCTTTGTTCGTGATCGCTGCGCCGGGAGAACGATTCAAGTCGGCGTGGATCGCAACGGACAGGACCCAGCCGGGGCAGCCGGCGGGTTCTCCATTTCCGGCAACGGTCGCTTCGTCGCGTTCAGCAGCAACGACCCCAACCTGATTCCGTGTAGCACGCTGCCCGCCGGCTGCTGTTCCGTGAGCCCGCCGAGTTACTGCGACGGGGGCGGCACATCCGACGTCTTCGTGCGCGATCTGGAAACGAACACGACGGAATGGATCAGCGTGACCCCAACCGGGGGCGTCGCGAACAACGAATCCCGCATCGGCAGCGTCTCGAGTGACGGCCGCTACGTCGCCTTCCAGAGCAACGCCACCGACCTCGCCGCAGGAGCAAGCAACGGCTTCCAACACATCTTCGTTCGCGACCGCGTCACCGGCCGCACGGAGTCGGTGAGCGTCAGTTCCGACGGGATCGAAGGCAACAACGACGACATCAATCCGATCATTTCGGCAGATGGCCGCTTTGTGGCGTGGACCTCGTTAGCTACGAACTACCGTCCCGGAGACGCCAACGGTACATACGATACTGTGGTCCACGACCGCGTCACCGGCATGACCGAGGTCGTGAGCGTCGATGGTTCAGGAACTTTTGGAATGTGCGCCAGCGGTGGCGTTGGGGCGCACCCGGCACTCTCCGCCGACGGCAGGACCGTCGTCTTCGGGTCCGCCTGCACGCACTTCGTCACCGATACGAACGGCAAGCTCGACGTCTTCGTACGCGGCCCGAATGTGAGCAATGCCGTCACCGACCTGACCGGCGACGGAGATCATGACGACAATGTATTGGAGCAGTTCGATACGAATACCAGCACGACGCGCGTACTGTGCCCAGCCGATCAAGCGTCGGTTGTCGCCGGCGCCGCGGCGTTCCTGCGTCCGGAGTCGGCGGGAGCTACTACGAATGTAAATTGTACCGGGGCGAGCCTCAGCGGCCCGATCCTCAACGGCGACGGCGACACCAACGACGAGGTCGTACATCTCGCTTCACCCAACGGCACGGTTCAGAACCTGGGGATTGCTGCCAACCTGGTTTCGATGTCGGGGCTCTGCGCTGGCGGGTCCAAGGTCGGGCAGGCTTGCAGCGCCGACGGCAATTGCCCGGCCAGCACCTGCACCCCAACTTGGATTGCGGCCGCGGTGCCGGCAATCGACGGCGGCATGGGCGAGGTCAACGTCTATCAAGTTGCGGCGCCGACCACGCCGGCCTGGACCCCTGTCGGGCGGCTGGCCGACAGTTTGCAGATGAGCGGCAATCTCGCCGTGTTCATTACCCCGGAGGCGGCGCAGAACCGCAATCTGAACGGCGACAGCGACAAAAATGATCGCGTCTTGCAGGTCTACGACGCTGCCGCTCGGCAGCTCATCAACGTCGGCGATGCTGCCGAGGAGTTCGTGATCGGCAGCGATACTCCGAGTTGTGCCACCGGACCGGCAATTGCGTTCCGGACTTCGGAGAGCGACGAGAACAAGGACCTCAACGGTGACAGCGACAAGCTCGACAAGGTCCTGCAGTTGTATGTTCCGGGAGTTGGCATGGTACACACCGGCCAGGCAGTGACGGCCTGCAACCTGGCGGCATGCGATCCGCGCTTCCCGTACCGTGTATCGGGTGGACAGGTGAAGTTCCTGACTTTCGAAGGCGACCAGGGCGCCGATCTGAACGGTAATATCAGTCAGTCGGATCTGGTGCTGCAGATCTACGACGTCTGCGCGCGCACCACCACGGTGGCGGGCACCGTGGACCAAACCGCCGCCACCACCGAAAACCCGCTGGCGGAAACCGGAACACAGGCCAATAGCGGGGACAGCGCCACGGCGGCTGTTGTCGAGGGGGCGCACTGCGTGAGCGGCTCGACGGTGTTGGCGGTACCGGCAACGTGCACGACCAACACCGACTGCCCGGCCGGCGCCACTTGTAGCGCCGCTGCGATCGTAGCGGCCCCGGCGGTCATCCCGCATCACGATTCGATGGTGCTGGCGCCGGCGGCGCTGAACGTAACGATTGGAGCCACCGCAACCGAGGTCACCAAGACCCTTTCGGTCAAGGTGCGCAACGCCGACATACTGCCGACCGCAGAGAAGCCCGGACACGTGGTGCGTCTGACCGCCAGCGACGGGACCTGCCCGGTGGGGACCATTCAAGGCCTGCCGGATTTCGATTCCGCGACTCCGGGTGATCAAGACAGCGTGCTGCTCAAGGGCGGTGCGATCAAGACGGCGCGAGTCACGCTCGTGTTGACTCCCGGAATGTTCCCCACTCTGCACAACCGCAAGGCCCCGTACCGCTGCACGCTCGAATTGGCCGTAGGCACGGCTGTGGCTGGCAACGCAGATCCAAATCCGCGCAACGACACCGTGCCCGTGGAAGTGAACGTGCTGACACTGAACGGAACGCAATCCACCGCGACGCACGAGTCGGCGATCAAGAGCCTGGCACCCTTGAATCTCACGATCGGAACGAGCGGCAATCCGTCGAGCAAGATGGTGAAGATCAAACTGGTCAACGCCGACACCTTGCCGGGTGAGCCTTCGGGTCACGACATCACGCTGGTTGCCAGTGACGGCGACTGCCCGTCCGGCACGGTGACTGTCGTGCCGCCCGCCACCCAGGCCGTCGTCGGCGGCGCGACGCTGAGCGCCAAGATCACGGTAACGGCCACCGCCAGCGCTTTCACGACGCGCAACAAGAAGTCGCCGTCGCGCTGCACAGCATTGCTCACTGCCACCACAGCCGTGCCCGGCAATGTCGAGCCCGACCTCTCCAACAACGTCACTAGCCTCGTGATTGACGTCAACGACAAGTCTGACCCACAGCAGTGACACGGCGATTTCGTTCGTCCGCAAAGTCAAACCGGCTTTGCGGATCGTTCTTGCCGCAGCAAATCGCGGCGTACTGCGCAGACGGTCAGATCTCAATTGTCGACGACTGTCGTTCTCCATTTTTTCAGAGACAGTCCGGAATTGGTCCTTGTTCCCCATTTTTCCAGACACGGTCCGGCACGCCCTTTCCGCTGGCTTTGTCGCACGCCGCCGGGAAGGCGTTGAACGGCTCCTAGCTGCCCTGGCTGCCTTTCACCTTTCCTCTTTTCCCTTTAAGCTTGGGAGTCCATGCTCGGCTTCCTTCTCACACCGACGTACCGCGTCGTTCGCGGCGTTCCCGAGGTGCATTTGTACGGCGTGCTCGAATCGGGGGAGCCGTGTCTGATCATCGACGACCGCACGCGGCCGTATTTCTACATTGCACAGCGCGACGCCAAGCAGGCAGAGACGATACGGCCGGGAATCAAGATTGCCCCGATCGATCTGCGCTCGCTCGACGGCGAGCCGGTGGCGCAAATCGTCGCGACGTTGCCCAGCGATGTGCCGCCGATGCGCCAGGCCTTCGAGCAGCAGGGGATTGCCTGCCTCGAGGCGGATGTGCGTTTTGCCTATCGCTATCTGATCGACCGCGGCATTCGCGGCGCCTTCGACGTCGACGGCGCCGCCGAGATGCAACCGCTCACCGGCCGAGTCTACCGCAATCCCAGGCTGCAGCCCGCACACTGGAAGCCCAAGCTGCGGGTGCTGTCGATCGACATCGAGACCAGCATGAACGGCGAGCAGCTCTTCTCGATTGCGCTGCATAGCGCCGATTTCGAACGCGTGATCATCGTACACGAACACGTCCTCGCCAACGCCGAGCCGGCGCATTCGGAGAAGGTCGCGATCCGCCGCTTCCTCGAGTACCTGCATGCTCTCGATCCCGACGTCATCACCGGTTGGAACGTCATCGACTTCGATCTCGCCTTCTTGTCGCGCGCGGCGCGGCGTCACGGAATTCGCTTCGCCATCGGGCGCAACGACGAAGAGTTCGATCTGCGCAAGGACGCGTCGTTTACCCGCGAATCGCGCGCCGTGGTGTTCGGCCGCCAGGTGCTCGACGGCTTGTCGTTGATGCGCGGTGCCTTCATCCGTCTCGACGACTACCGGCTGGAAACGGCAGCCCAGGCCTTTCTGGGGAAGGGCAAGCTGCTGTCCGGCGACGGCCGGCATCATGAAATCGAGAAGCTCTATCACAACGAACCGCAGCGCCTGGTCGACTACAATTTGCAAGACGCGCGGCTGGTCAGCGAGCTGCTCGACCACACCGGATTGATCGACCTTGCCGTCGAGCGCAGTCTGCTCACCGGCATGCAGCTCGATCGCGTCAGCGCCGCCATCGCCTCGATCGATTCGCTCTATCTCAACGCATTGCGGCAGCGCGGCGTGGTGGCCCCGTCGGTGCGCGGCGACGATACGTCGGCATCGATCGGCGGCGGCTACGTCATGGAGTCGAAGCCCGGGCTGTATCGCAACGTTCTGGTCTTCGACTTCAAGAGCCTGTACCCGAGCATCATCCGCACCTTCAACATCGATCCGCTGACGCACGAACGCGCTGCCCGGGTCGGCGACGACCTGCTGCGCGCGCCCAACGGCGCCTGTTTCCGCCGCTCCGACGTCGGGATTCTACCGTGGCTCCTGACCCAGCTTGCGCAGGAGCGCGAGCAAGCCAAGAGCAGCGGACAAGGCGTCAAAGCTAACGCCATCAAGATCCTGATGAACTCCTTCTACGGCGTTTTGGGTGCGAGTGCTTCGCGGTTGTTTTCGCCGGAGGTGGCGAATGCCATCACTTCGTTCGGGCAGACTCTCATTCGCTACGCCGCCGATCATGCACAAGCGCGCGGTTTCGACGTGCTCTATGGCGATACCGACTCGCTGTTCGTGCTTTCCGGAGAAACGGATGCGCCGCGTGCCTTGGAGCTAGCCGAGCGTCTGCGTCGTGAGATCGGCGACGCCGTGGCGCAGTTCGTGCGCGACGACTTCGGTTGCGAAAGCGTTCTCGAGCTCGAGTTCGAGAAACTCTACCATCGCTTCTTTCTGCCCGAGGTGCGCGGCGGCAAGGTCGGGAGCAAGAAGCGCTACGCTGGTCTGCTGGTCGAAGACGGTCGCGAAGAGATCGAATTCGTCGGCCTCGAGTCGGTACGGCGCGATTGGAGCGCCGTCAGCAAGCGCTTCCAGCAGGGGTTGCTCGACCTGGTGTTTCACGACCGGCCGGTAGAAGAATTCGTGCGCGCCTTCGTTGTCGACCTGCGTGCCGGCCGTTTCGACGACGAGCTGGTGTACAAGAAGGCGATCCGCAAAGACATCGGTGCGTATACCAAGACGACGCCGCCGCACGTCAAGGCGGCGCGTAAGCAAACCACGCCCGGCGGACGCATCATTGCGTACGTGATGACGATGAGCGGACCCGAGCCGCTCGACAACCTCGCCAGCCCGCCGGATTATGCGCACTACATCACCCACCAGCTGGAGCCCATCGCCGACGCCATTCTGCGATTTCTCGGCACCGATTTTCAGTCGATCGTCGAGCCGAAGAGGCAGTTGGCGCTGTTCTAGGTCGAGGAGAAAAAGGTCTGGGAGTCGAAGGGTCGAAAAGTCGAGGAGTCAAAGAGTTGGCGGGTCCGGCGGGGATTCCCAAGGTGATCGACTGGCAGTCCTTTTTTCGAGTTTCGATCTCGACTCTTTGACCTTCGCCTTCTCGATCAATATCCAAAGATCAAAGCACGGGAGGGCTGATGTCAGATTTCGTACGAGTGGCGGCGGTTGCCGAGATTCCGGCGGGTGAGGGGCGTACGGTGGAAGTGAGTGGCCGACAGATTGCCCTGTTCAACAGCGGCGGCGAATTCTACGCAATCGATAACATTTGCAAGCACAAGGGCGGTCCGTTGGGGGAAGGCGAGCTCGACGACAAGACCGTTCTCTGCCCGTTGCACGGCTGGGCGTACGACATTACCAGCGGCGAATGCCTCGAAGACGACGCGTGCTCGGTCGAGCGCTTCGAGATCAAGGTCGAAAACGGGGAGGTTTGGGTACGAGCGTGAGTCGATGGGAGGAAAGGTGATTTCCGATCTGCGCCGACTTGTCGGTTCTCTCTTCCACGTCGGCATCCCCGGGCCCGAGCTCGATGCGGCGCTGCGCGCCACACTTGCCGATCTGCAGGTCGGCGGCGTCATCCTCTTTCGCCGCAACGTCGAAAGCCGCGAGCAGCTGCTGCGCCTCACTGCGGCGATCCATGCGCTGCCGTCGCGTCCGCTGGTGTCAATCGACCACGAAGGTGGACGCGTCATGCGCCTGGGCGAACCTTTTACTCATTTCCCGCCGGCGGCCGTGGTCGGCCACAGCGGCGACCCGGCGATGGCCGAACAAGTCGGAAGCGCCATGGCCGCCGAGCTCGCGAGCGCCGGCATCGACCTGTGCTTCGCTCCGGTTCTCGACGTTCATTCCAACCCGGCCAATCCGGTCATCGGCGATCGATCCTTCGGCTCCGACCCGCACGTCGTTGCCGCCTTTGGCGTCGCGCTGATGCGTGGCTTGCTCGCCGGGGGCGTGTTGTGTTGCGGCAAGCATTTTCCCGGGCATGGCGACACGGCGACCGACTCGCACTTCGAGCTGCCGGTCGTACACAAAACGCGCGCCGAGCTCGATCAAATCGAGCTGGTACCGTTTCGCGCCGCGATTGCAGCGGGGCTGCCGATGGTGATGAGCGCGCATGTCGTCTATCCGGCGCTCGACCGCGAGCAGCCGTCGACGCTTTCGCGGCTCATCCTTGGCGACCTCTTGCGCCGCGAGCTCGGCTTCGCCGGCGTTGTCGCCAGCGACGATCTCGACATGCGGGCGAATACCAATCACCAACCGCCGGGCGCTGCCGCTATCGCTTCGCTCAAGGCGGGAGTCGATCTGTTGCTCGTCTGTCAGAACTTCGACAATGCGACAGCGGCCATCGCCGGTGTCGAGGCTGCCGTGGCATCGGGCGAGCTGGCGCTGCAGCGAGTCGAGGAAGCGGCGGGGCGCATCGCCCGTTTGCGCAATCAACCGCGACCGCGGCCGCAAGCGTGTGAGCTGCCAAACCTAGGGCACCGGGCGCTGGCAGAGCGCTTGCGGCGACTGGCGTAGATCCGTCCGGTCGGTCTGACCCTTCGCAGCCTTCGCTGCGCTGCATCGTGCGGCGGTTTCCAATCCGATTGCCGCTCGATTGCGTAGGGAAGAGCAAGGCCGGCACGAAATCGTCTGAAACCTTTGCCAAGGCGGTGGCGTCTAAGTTGGCAAAACAAACCCCTAGAGGGAAACGAGAGAAGGAGGGAGTTTCGATGAATACGAAGGCTCTGATGATTGCGACGGCTGCGGCAGGATTGTTTCTGACCGGTGCGGTGAGCGCACAGGCAGCCGACGACATGGCCGGGGAAACGGTCCCATGTGTGGGGATCAACGCCTGCAAGGGCCAGGGCGCTTGTCACACGGTGAACAACTCCTGCGCCGGCCAGAACGGCTGCAAGGGCCAGGGCGTGTCGAAGGTGTCGGCCGCCGATTGCAAGGCCAAGGGCGGCAAGGTCCGCGAAGACAAGAAGTAAGAAGAGAACGAGTACGGAGCACGGAACCAGGATGCGTCTTTTGGGCGACCGTCTGCCGTTCCGTGTTCCGAGCTCCGCGTTCTGATTCCCATGGCGCTCCATTCCCATCTCGGACACGGCATCGGCCTGCGACCGCCACACTATCCGCACGTCCTCGACGGTAGTGCGCGGGCCGATTGGTTCGAGATCATCTCCGAGAATTTCATGGTTGCCGGTGGACGGGTGCCGGCGGTTCTCGAAGCGGCGCGCCGTCAAGCGCCGATCGTTCTGCACGGCGTGTCGATGTCGCTCGGCGGCGTCGACCCGTTGAACGAACGCTATCTCGGCGAGCTCAAGCAGTTGATCGAGCGCATCGAGCCGGCGTGGGTGTCGGATCATCTCTGTTGGGGCGGCTTCGGCCGTCACTACGCGCACGACCTCTTGCCGCTGCCGTTCACGGAGGAAGCCCTGGCGCATGTTGCGGCGCGCATCCGCTACGTTCAGGACAGGCTAGGGTGCCGCATTCTGATCGAGAACGTTTCGAGCTACGTGACGTTTACACACTCGGCGCTGCCGGAGTGGGAGTTTCTAGCGGGTGTCGCCGAGGCCGCCGACTGCGGCATCCTGCTCGACGTCAACAACATCTACGTCAGCTCGGTCAACCACGGCTTCGACGCGCAGAAGTATCTCGCCGGTGTGCCGGTGGAGCGAGTCGGCCAGATTCATCTCGCCGGGCATCAGAATAACGGTACGCATTTGATCGACACGCATGATCATCCGGTGCCGTCGCCGGTGTGGGATCTCTACCGCGACGCGATCCGCCGGGTTGGCCCGGTGTCGACGCTCATCGAGCGCGACGACAACATTCCCGAGCTTTCCGAGTTGCTTGCCGAAGCGGAGATGGCACGCCAGGCGGAAGCCGAAGCGATCGACGGCGCCGTTCTGGAACACGGAACATGGAGCCCGAGCAATCCCACGCCCGTCGCCCTACGCCCGGCGAGTCTCTGATGGATCTTCACGAGCTTCAGAAAAACTTCTGGCATGCACTGACGGCTGATCCTGGCCGCAGCTCCGCGCCGCCGGTGCTGATGACGCATGTCGACGCCAGCACGACGCAGACGCCGGCCGAACGGCTGCAGGTCTACGTCGACGCCTACTACTGGCGCCTGGTGCAAGTGCTACGTGAGACGTTCCCGCGTTTGGCGGCGGTGGTTGGCGACGGTTTTGCCGGCTTGGTTCATGACTACCTTGCGGAGCATCCGTCGGAGCATCCGTCGGTGAGCTATGTCGGCCGCCATTTCGCCGAGTTTCTCGCTCGGCGTTCGGAGATTCCCGAATTCAGCGCCGATCTGGCGCGACTCGAATGGACCCGCAACCTGGTTTTCGAGGCGCCCGATGCCGCGCCGGTCACCGTCGACGCGTTGCGCCAGATTGCGCCGCAGGCCTGGACTGAGATCCGTTTCGCCGCCGTGCCCGCTTTCGACGTGATCGAATGCGCCTGGCCGGTGCACCGCGTGTGGGCCGACGCCGAGGCGGCGCTCGAACCGGAAGCGACGGCGTTACGTGTCTGGCGTGCTGCCGACTACAAGGTCATGCACGCATCTGTCGGTTCGCGTGAAGCAGCGGCGCTCCAACGCCTGCGCCGAGGCGAGCCGTTCGCGGTGATTTGTGAGGCGTTCGCAGATCTACCCGAGGAGCAAGCGGCGCGCGCCGCGATGGGTTGGTTGTTGCGCTGGGTGGAAGACGGGATCGTGGCGGCGCTGATCTGAGGGGATGAGGTTCTGTGGGCGGGGTTTGTCTACTTGCTCTGCCGTATGCGCTCAATCAGGCCGGGTAGGTCCTCATTGTCGAGCAGCGCTTCGGACAGGGTTACGGCGTCGACGCTGCCGCGTAGAGCGTCGGCTTGCTCGGCGTTCTGCAGCGGCGGTAGGACGAGAAGCGTGCGTCCTGGGTCGATGGACGCCGCGAGCATGCGCGTCGCGTCGATATCGAGCTGCCCGCGGGCATCGGCGCAAGCGAGGCCGAGCAGCAGGCGCGGCAGGCGCAGGGCGACTTCCAGACCGCTGCGATCGAAGACCTCGCCGATCGACGCCATGTGCAGGGAGCTGGCAAGCGAGGTCAGTTGCTGCAGCACGTCGAAGCCCAGCTCGGCGGCCGGAAACAAGGCGGCGTCGGCGCCGCCTAGCCTGGCGCGATAGAGCTGGTTTGCATCGACGACAAAGGCCTCGCGCAAGATCGGAGCAGTGACGGCGGCGGCAATGGTTGCCATCTCCTCCCTGGCCTGGGCCGAGATCGTCAGTGCGGCGACCTCCGCATCATCGCTGTTCTTTGCGAGGCGGAGAACGGATGACAACGGCCCACCCTCCAGCCGGGCGATTGCCGCCAGCTCGCTGCGTTGTGTCGAGACGTACTGCGCAAAGTCGCGCCGGCTCGGTATCACCTCGCTCACCGGTTGCCCTGCCAGTTGGCGCGCTTCGGTGTCGGCAAGAGCGAGCAACGCACGCCGGTTCCACATCGAACCAGAAACTAGAAACCAGAAATCTGCGCTTCACTTCGGCGCATAGCGAATCAATACCCGGCTGCCGTCTTTGAAGCCGTTGCGGAACTTGTCGGCAAACTTGTCCCAACCATCGGGATACTTCTTGGCGTAGGTCTCGAGCATGACCTTCTCGGCGTCCGGATCTTTGACGATCAAGCCGGTGGCTTCGAACGACGGCCCGTCGACTTTGCCGACGGCAATCTTCGCCTGCGGGCGCCCCCACTTGATGCGTTTGGCGCGCCACGATGTCGGCAGCGTGCCGACGTACACCGCGCCGTTGTGATACATGAACCAGATTTCCGCCGGCTTGCTGAAGCTAGCGTCCTTGCGCTTGGAGGAGATGTAGACGTACTTGCTGTCGCTCAGCGACTTTTTGAGCTCCGGTGACAGATCGGCAGCAGTCGCAGCGCTTGCCACCAAACCGATGAGCAGAACCAAACACACCACGCGTCGGCAGATCTCACGCATATTCGCCTCCCACTGAATGGTTCACATCTACTGACGGGTATCGGATGGGCGGTCAACCCTGTGGATCGTTGTGATACATGGTTGACCCATGTGGAACGAGCTGCGCTCCGCCCTGCGCGATCTTCTCGGCATCACGCCGACTCTCGACCTGCACGGGCTGGGTGTGAAGGAAGCGCTGGCTACAACCGAGGAGTTCCTGCGTCACGCGCAGTCGCAAGGCGACCGCGTCGTACGGATCGTCTACGGCAAAGGACACGGCAGCCCCGGCGGCAAGGGGGTTTTGCGCGATGTCATCCCGCACTGGCTCGACAACGAAGGCGCGCGCTGGGTCGAGCGCTACCAGCGCCTGCCCGACGAGAGCGGCGCCGACGGCTCCGTGAAGATCTTTCTGCGCCCCTCGCCAAAGGAGCGAGAACCAGAGAATTGACCCAGCCACCAGCCACGAGTTTTCTAGTGCTGCACGCGCACGACGATCTCGCTCACCGCGCTGAGACCACCTCCTGTGTCGCGCACTCGGGCTGCAACGATCGTGTCGCCGAGCGGAAACGCCCACGCCTTGGCAATCGGGATGCAGAACTGCAGCTTCGAGACGGGGCTCACCGTTCCGAATGTACCGCCGTCGATGCGCGTGCACGGGTTGGTTGGAGAAGCGGGATTGTCGTAGGCGCGGCAGCCAAGGTCGTTGATCGCAGCCACCGTACTCGAGTCGGGAGAGAAATCGAGTCCCGGCACAGCCGGAATCCCCCCGGACAGACCGTTTTGCTCGCACACTTCGGCGTTGCCATCGCCGAGTGGACGTGAGACCAGAACCTGCAGGTCTGGCACCCCGCCGGTGGTGCTGAAGGTGCTTCCGCCAACGGAGCGATTGCTGACTCCAGGCCGAGCTTCCATGATCAGCACCAAACCTTGCCCGTACGGCCGCACGAACACCGGCCGTCCCATGTCGTCGAAGCTGTCTGCCTGCAATGGGCGGTCGGCGGCGGTTGCCAGACCGAAGTGGGTGATATCGGGGCCGGCACTGGTCGGCGGACTCGGCACCGGAATCGGAGTCGCGGTCGGTGCCGGTGTCGGAGCGACCGCCTGAGGACACCCATCAGCTGCGGCAATGACCGCGCGTACGATCTCGTCGATCGTAACCTGAGAATCTCCGTTGGCATCGACGACTGGGCAGGCTGCTACGGTTTGCTCGTCTAATGCGACGGTTACCCCCAAGATGACTTCGTCGATCGTTACGTTGCCATCGAAGTTGCAGTCGCCGATACAAAGCGGCGGCCGATACGAAAACGTGTCGCCCTGCAAGCGTGCGCCATAGCCGTGAGAATTGATCGCGTCGCTGTGGACGACTGCACTTTCACTGCCGCTGGTATGCGACTCGATCGCAACAGCGTGCACCCCCGCATTGATGCCACGGATGATCGAGTGCCCTCCAAGCGTCCCGCTCACTTGGTACCAGAAGATCGATCGCGTCGGATCGGCTGAATCGATGCGCGATAGCCGGCTGATAAGTTGGCCGTCGACCGCTTTGGATGTGCTGAAACGCTGATCGAACCCGTTGTAGACCAGGAACTGCACCACATTTGCGGCAGTGGCCGGCGGCGTCGAGGTGCAATTGGCAAGCACAAGGTCGGTGGTGACGACCGCCGTCGAGTCGCCGGCGTGAACCGGCGATCCGTCGAAGAAGTGATTTAAGCTTGCGTAGGCCGGGCAAGCCTCGTACTCGCGCGTTGGACCGCCGAAGACGAGGAACTCGTCGCGATTGGGGCCGTCGTCCACCGCCTTGACCCCAACGGCGCGGTACTGTGCGGTGTTGGCGGAAGCCGACGGTGGCCCGTTGGACTGTTCGATCGTTGCCTGGCCGACGAGGACATTGTTGCGCGACGGCCGCAGCGGGTCGTCTTCGACGGCGGTGCAGCGCAATGTTCCGAGGAACGGTCCGTTACCTAAGGCTGGGATCGTCGTGAATTGGTTGCTGGCACTGCCGGTCTGTGTCTCTTCGATCGGTGGCTGCGGTAATCCGCTGCTTGCACGCCAGGCCAAGGGCTGCCCGGCCGTCATCCGTACGCGCAATGGGATTCGCGAATCGCGTGGGATGCACACGCCGGTGCAGGTGACCGGACCGCTGAGGCACGTTGCATCTGGCTGCCCGCTTGTGCACTCCGGCGTAAAGTTCTCGTAGAAACAACGCGCCTCAACGGCCTGTGCGGAGGTGTTGGTGAGTTGAATGAGCGTGTCCTTGTTAGCTGTCACGTCGACGACGATGTACGGGTATACGACAACCGCCGCAGGCTCGTCGGGATTGGCGATTGCTCCGGCTGCGAGTGGACACAGCAAAGACGTCAGGGCGATCACGGCGATTCTTACGACGGTGATCCAGGTCTTCATCGGACCGTCTCCTGCGGCAAGGTGATGAATTCGCCACCCGGTTGCGCGCCGTTGTAGGGAGAAGCCAGACCCGACGCCGCCAACGTATGCGGCAGCCCCGTCTCTTGCTTGGTTTGCTGAACCACGAGGAAACCATGCGGCGTGCTGGCTGCAGAGCGTATCTGGGTCTGCGCCCATTCGCCGCCCAGGGTGTCACGCTGGAAAACAGCGTTTACCTTTCCGAGCTCCAGATCGGCCCAGCATGTGACGGTGGTCGATGCGGAGAAGGTTTGTTCGAGCTCGTTCGTCACTTTGAACTGCAGGGTGACCGAGGTCGGTACCTGATTTTCGAAATCGCTGGCGCAAGGAACGACCGCGAGGTTGGTGCTGCGAATCGGTCCGTCGAATGCGCTGTCGTCGAAATCAGACGGATGCGATACGGTCCAGTTCAACGGACACGCCGAGTACTCGGCGCCCAGCGGACAGCCGCTGCGTTGCGCGCCGCCGAGGCAAAGATTTCCATCCGCATCGTTGGTTTCGAGACCTGGAATGCCGAAGGCCGAGTACTTGACGACCTCGCCCGAACCAAGGTGCGTCAGGGTCGCGACGCCTTCAAGCGCATTCCCGCTCCAAGGTGCTCCGGAGGCGTCGAGCTCGATGCAGCGCAGCTCACCGGCAAATCCGCTCGGCGTCAGGGGAACAAGACCCGGGTCGAATCCGGCTCCGTCGCAGTCGTGCGGCGGATCTTGGACGCGGCAGGGTTGATCGCTCGGATCATTGAGCCGTCCACGTGATACCGTCCAATGCGTCGGCTGCAGCCGCGTCAACCAGATCTCGAAATCGGTCTGTGTCCAGAGCGGCGGATTGGCCGGGCCGGGGGGTTGTTGTGGATTGGCCAGCTGCGCGTCGACGTAATAGCAGCGGGCGTGGACCAAGTGGTTCGCACCATTGCCGATCTCGATGGCCGTGTCCCACGTGCCGTCGGCAATGACCCGCGGAAAGACCAGCACCGCGCCACCACCTTGTGTCGTCACCTGCGCTGCGGCAGTCCCCGCCAACACACAAAGGGCGAGCACCCCAAAGCTCGTTCGCGTCATGAATCCCCCCTTTCTCCCGAATTTCAGGAGTCCGATCGTAGTGGTGCAGGGAACGCGACGTTTGTTGCGCCCAGGGGACTTGAGAGTCAATAGTCAATAGTCAATCGCGAACAGTTCGTTCTAAAGTCCGATGGACTATCGACTTCCGACCGGTCGGCGCAGTACCGCGCCTGTCATTGCCAGCCGCCGTGCGGCTTCGTGCAGTGTCTCTTCGCGTTTGCAGAAGGCGAAGCGTACGAGATGGCGTCCGAGATCGGGGTGG
>JACQEN010000024.1 GCA_016200585.1 Deltaproteobacteria bacterium | reverse complement strand
ATGAACCTCGCAATGGATTGGCGCAAGGAAGCGGGCAAGCTCAGCTTCCGCGATAAGGCGTTCATCGGTGGCAGGTTCGTGCCTGCGGCGAGCGGCGCGACCTACGACTGCATTTCGCCGGTGGACGGCAAGCTGCTGGCGAAAATTGCCGCCGGCGATCGCGAAGACGTGGACCGCGCCGTCAAGGCGGCGCGCGCCGCGTTCAATTCCGGCACGTGGGCGGATCAACCGCCGAAATCGCGCAAGCGCACGCTCTTGAAACTCGCCGAACTCATCGCCGCCCATGCCGACGAGCTGGCGCTGCTGGAAACGCTCGACATGGGCAAGCCGATCAAGTTTGCCAAGAATGTCGATATCAACGCGGTGGTCGAATGCGTGCGCTGGTACGCCGAAGCCATCGACAAAATCTACGACGAGATCGCGCCCACCGCGACGGACAGCCTCGCCCTCGTCACCCGCGAGCCGCTCGGCGTGGGGGGCGCGGGGGTGCCGTGGAACTTTCCGCTCCTTATGGCGGCGTGGAAATTCGCGCCGGCGCTGGCGATGGGCAATTCCGTCATCGTCAAGCCGGCGGAGCAGTCGCCGCTGTCGGTGCTGCGCGTGGCCGAGCTGGCGGCGGAAGCCGGCATTCCCGAAGGCGTCTTCAACGTGGTGCCGGGTTTCGGCGAGACGGCGGGCCAGGCCTTGGGCCGCCATATGGAGGTGGACGCCGTCGCCTTCACCGGCTCGACTGAGGTGGGGAAGCTCTTCCTCAAATATTCCGGCGAGTCGAACATGAAGATCGTCAGCCTCGAATGCGGCGGCAAGACGCCCAACATCGTCTTCGCCGACGCGCCCGATCTCGAAGCCGCGGCGGCCGGCGCCGCCGAAGGCATTTTTTTCAACTCCGGCCAGGTGTGCTCGGCGGCATCGCGCCTGCTGGTGGAGGAAAAAATCCACGACGCCTTCGTCGACAAGGTGAAGGCGCTGGCCGCCGTGTACCAGCCGGGCGACCCGCTCGATCCCAAGACGCTGATGGGCTCGATGGTGGACCGCGCGCAGATGGACCGCGTGCTCGGCTACATCGAAAAGGGCAAGCAGGAAGGCGCGGCGCTCGCCGCCGGCGGCCGGCAGGTGCGGCAGAATTCGGGCGGCTTCTATATCGAGCCCACCGTCTTCGACCGCGTGACCGGCGCCATGACCATCGCGCGCGAGGAAATCTTCGGCCCCGTGCTTTCGACGCTGACGTTCCGGAACGCGGAAGAGGCGGTGAAAATCGCCAACGATACGATCTACGGCTTGTCGGGGTCGTTGTGGACGAACGATCTCAAACGCGGACTACGCGTCGCCCAGGCAATCAAAACCGGCGTGTTGTCGGTGAACTCGTCGTCGAGCGTGCACTTGCAAGGTCCGTTCGGCGGCTACCGCCAATCCGGCCTGGGCCGCGAGCTCGGCATGCACGCTCTCGAGCACTACAGCGAGCTGCGCAACATCTATTTCGAGACGTAAGGTTCGTACAGCGGCTGAGGCGCCCCTACTCCGGCTCCGCTTCCGGTGCTTCGCCTGCTGCGGCGGCCTTCCTCTTTGTGCCACCGCGGCCGCGGCGGCGACGACGCCGTGGCCGTGCTGCAGCCTCGTCTGCTGTCGCATCGGCGCTTTCGGTCTCCGGCTCCGGCGCGTGCTGCGGCGCTTCTGTCGGGCTCGATGCCGCGGCCGAATCGCCAACGACACGCACCATGCCGTTGGGCGAAATCTCGATGTCCTTCATGTGGCGCAAGCGGGTCACCAAGCGCGGCGACCCCGGCGGCCGCGTGAATCCTTCGTCGCGCAGCGCATTGGCCAACAGATCGAGATTGATCCAGCGCCCGGCCTCGCCGCTGGTGATGCGCAGCAAGGTCGAACGTACTTGTTCATGCGACGCCGGGTGTCCGTCGACGGGTTCAGACGCGGGCGCTTGCGCGGGCGGCGAGGTAGGCGCTTCGGCTGCCGTACCCTCGTCCGGTGTCGGCGCGGCGCCCTCGGCTCGTCCGCCGCTGCCATGCCGGCGCCGGCGACCACCGCGGCGTCGCGGCCGCCGATCGTGCTCGACAGCTTGCGGCGTGTGGACGACGGTGACCCCCGGGATCGAACGATACGAAATGCGGATGAACTCGGCGCCGACAGCGACGGCGGCCTGGGTGACGGCGTCGAAGGCGCGATCGTCGGAGACGATCTCCAAACGGTCGCCCGGCTGGGCCTGCGCCAACCAACGTCCGGCCGCGACCGCAATCCACAGGTCGCTCCAATCGCGCACGCCGGGCGACGGTGCGCTGTGCACCAGCTCGGCGCCGCTACGCGCCAGCAGGCGCGCCGCGCCCGATCCGATGGCGCGCCAGTTGCCGACGGCGATCAACGTCGTCGGTTGGGCGCGGCGATCGATCTTGAGGTGCTCGATGACGCGTTCGAGGTCGGCTTCGCCGCTGGTATTCTCGGCGTCGATGAAGATGGCGCGCCGGCTGGTCGCCAAGGGCAATTGCGCCGTGAGCTTCTTGGCCCTTGCAGGCTTCGCTGCAGGCGTTGCCCGGAACGCGCGGTGCTTTACCGCCGTCGGCCGCTTTGAGGCTTTCGTCTTTGTCGTCTTCGCCTTCGTTGGTGCCGTGGTCTTGCCCCGCTTCTTGCGCATCGATGTTGCCTTCATGAGTGAATTTATGCCGCGAATCGGGTCGCCTGTCGAATGCTCTCGACTGCCAACGCGCGACTGCGCTATGGCGGCGACGAGATGAATCACTCGGCCGTGCCGCGCAACGTCATTGTCGTCTTGATGGACAGCCTCAACCGCCATCTCCTGGCAGCGTACGGAGGCAATGAATTCGCCACCCCGAATCTCGACCGCTTCGCCCGCCGCGCCTTGCGTTTCGAGCGCCACTACTCCGGATCGTTACCGTGCATTCCAGCGCGCCACGACCTGCTTTGCGGTGCGCTCGATTTTCTTTGGAAGCCGTGGGGCTCGATCGAGATCTGGGAAGAAGCGATCACGGCCGCCCTGCGGCGTGCGGGCGTCGTCACCAAGCTGGTCACCGATCATCCGCACCTCTTCGAGATCGGTGGCGAGAACTATCACAGCGACTTCACGGCGTGGGACTACCAACGCGGTCACGAGAGCGACGCGTGGCAAACACGCCCGGATGTCAGTTGGATGGGCGCGCCGTCCTTCGGCCGCGGCCACACGCCGTACGACAACTCGCGCGGCTATTTCAGAGACGAGAGCGACTTTCCCGGCCCGCGGACAATGGCTGCGGCGGCAAGCTGGCTTGAAACGCACGCCGCCGCCCACCAACGCTTCTTCCTGTTGGTCGACGAGTTCGATCCGCACGAACCGTTCGATACGCCGGAGCCGTACGCCTCGATGTATGATCCCGATTGGCAGGGGCCGCATCTCATCTGGCCGCCGTACATGCGCGGCGCTTTGCAGCACGGCGTGCTCGACCCGGCACAGGCGCGCCAGCTGCGGGCTTCCTACGGCGCCAAGCTGACGATGATCGATGCCTGGTTCGGACGGGTGTTGGACGCAATCGACGCGAGAGGTTTGTGGGACAACACCGCCGTGATCGTCTGCACCGATCACGGTCACTACCTGGGCGAGAAGGACATCTGGGGCAAGCCGCCGGTGCCGCTGTACGAACCGCTGGTGCACACGCCGTTGATGATCGCCTGGCCGGGTGAGCCGGTACGCACGATTGCAGCGCTGACGACGACGGTCGACCTGCACGCGACGATTCTGGCGGTCTTCGGTGCGTCGGTGAATCATCGGACGCACGGTCGGTCGCTGCTGCCACTGATCCGCGGCACTGCTAGTGCGATACGCGAATACGCGCTTGCCGGAGTGTGGGGGCGCGAGGTCCACGTCGTCGACGGCCAGTGGAAGTACGTCCGGGCACCGATCGCTACGAACGCTCCGCTCAGCATGTGGTCGAACCGTTGGTCGACCATGCCGGTGCACATCGCGCCCGACCTGCGTCTGCCGCTGCCCGACGAACGTGCCGTGTTGGATCGAATGCCCGGTTCGCGGATTCCGGTAATTCGTCAGCCCTTCGTCGCTGGCGACCTGCTGCCGTACTGGGCGCTCGGCCCGTTCAGCGGCAATCATCTGTACGATCTCGGCGAAGACCCGAGCGAAGAACGCAATCTCTCCGGCGATGCCGTTGAGCGTCGCCTCGTCGAGTTGTTGCGTGCCGTACTTGATGAAGTCGAAGCACCCGCCGATCAATTCGAGAGAATGGGGTTGGGATGAAAGCACGTTCTACCCCCAGGGACCCGCGGCGCGACGTTTGGGTGCGGCGTTGATGCTTGCAGCATTCGTCGGGGCTGCCGGACTCGCCTACGCGGTTCAGGTCATTACGATCCACGGCGACGCTTGCTCGCACAGGAAAGGACGTTGGCGCCGCCGGCTTCCGACCCGGGAATGACGTCCGTCGCTGTGGCGACACACGGTTGGACGTCGAGGTGTGCGTTCAATTGATTGCCGGTGCCGGACTAGCGACTACATTGCAAAAGACATGCGCAATCCGTTTTCCGGCCTCGACGTGTGACAGGTCGACGTCGAAGAACTCGTCCCCGGGCGGCACTGCGGCGACGCCGTATCGTTCGAAAAACCCGTCCGGTAGTTTGCACTCTTCGTCGCGCGTGCAAAAGGCGATGACGGCAGAAGGCGTAGGTACGCCGGTGCCGCGCAGTGGCGGCTCGTAGAATTTGTAGTCCTCCATCGGCTTCGCCATGCACGTGTAGATCTTCTGGTCGTATCCTTTGAACAGGCAATTCGTATTTCGAAACGCCAGCCCGTAACGAACTCCATCCTCTTCCACCGCGAAGACGGCGAGTTGGCGATCCAGAAAAAACACTCCGTCGAGCTCTCGCGCTTCGATGACCATCGGCATCAGGCACTCGCCTAGATCGGCCGGAAAATCGAGCTCGCCGCTCTGTCCCATCGCATGATTCAAATCGACGCCGCGGTGGTTGTAGTCGTGCAGCGCCAGCATGTAGCCGCCCCGCGAATAATGCAGGCCGATTCCGGGATGGAAGGTCGCGAAGAGCACGTCCACCGGCCAATTTCGATACGTGGTCGGGTCCAGGCCGATGTAAGCCGCGGCTTGCGCAGCGCGGGAAAACTTCTTGAAATCGAAATAGTCTTGCAAGATCTGTTTCGCCTCAGGATTGGACTGCGTCATGTAGAGTCGTCCCGACCTCCCACGCCCGAGTGCGTTGCGATGCATAGAAAGTGGTGCGACGCGCAGCGGAGAACCGGATGTGAAGGTGCGACGGCCGGCGCGGCGACGTTAGCGCCGTCTTGCAGCGCGCTGCACCGACCACAGGCCCGCAAACAGCAGAACTGCGCCGAGGGCGAAACCGTTGCGACCAGAGACGACCGGGGCGCTGTTCGGTCTGGCGCAGACAGGACCCGACGGCATCGCCTGACAGAAGCCGCTTTCGCAGTCGATGTCCTCGCCGCACGGATGGCCGTCGATGTACACGCACCTTCCAGTGGAGATACAGACCAGGTCAACGGAGCCGCAATCCGCATTCGTCACGCATGCTGCATTTCCGCGGCTCGCAGCCAACAAGAGTACCACCAGCACCGCCAGTCCCGTTCGCGTCATGCAGCGCAAGGTACCCGAAATCGCGGTGCCAATCAAAAGGCTAGCGATTGGAATTCTTACCACCCACGCGAGGAGCGATATGGACATCGCCTTCCTGGCTGCCGTTGCCGTCGATCCGGTCGCACGTTTCGACGTGCAGGAGCGTCTGGCGGTGCATCTGGGTCGCGACGTCGATCTGGTCCGCCTACGCCCGACTCGAGGAGCGGCGGGAGATTCTGGAGCAGGTGCATCGTGAAGGCCAAATCAATGACGGATGACGTCGTTCTCAACAAGGCTGCGATCCTCGAGCGCTGCATCGCGAGAGTGCGCGAAGAATACGCCAATGATGATCGCCATCTGACCGAGAACATTACCCGCCAAGATTCGATCATTTTGAATCTGCAGCGTGCCTGCGAGGCAGCCGTTGATCTGGCCATGCACGTCGTGCGGCGCCGTCGGCTGGGTGTCCGCAGCCCTGGGGGTGCATCAGCATCCTGACGTGCGACGGTGGCGCCGGTGGGGCCAGGCCGGCGTGCACCTTGGGCGCGCAGTGTGCCAGCGGTGGCTGCAGCGGCGGAGCGTTGTCGTCGAGCCCGTTGGCCTGCTAGTTCTGGGGCCAGGCTGCAGCACGCCGGGGTGGTGGAATTGGCAGACACACAGGACTTAAAATCCTGTGGGGGTTTCCCCCGTACGGGTTCGATCCCCGTCCCCGGCATTGATTTTTCCGGCACTTAAATCCTGTGGGGGTTCCCCCCGTACGGGTTCGATCCCCGTCCCCGGCGTCTGAACTTCTGAAGGCTGAACTCGTCGAAGTCTCGAAGTGTCACCCGATGACGACCTTCATGAGTGGGTGCCTTGATGGTGGGTGCCTTGATAATTGACTCAGAGCGGCGAGTTCTGGGAAACGGGTTGGATGACGTTGCCGAACGGAGAGCGTGCGGAGTTGGGCACAAAGCTTCACGACTACGTCCTCAACCCGCTGCACCGCGACGGCCGGAACAAGGCGCGAGTGTTCGAGGCGACCCTCGGGATTACCCTTGCCGAAGCCGACGAACTGGCGGAAGCGATCCTCGATGCGGCGGCGAATCGCGATTGCGAGTCGAAGGGTGACAACGGATTCGGCGAAGTGTATGTGCTGCGATTCCCGATGCGGACGAAGAAGGGTGAAGCGATGATTCTGACGGCTCGGGTGATCCGCCGTGGTGAGGACTTTCCTCGGCTCACGACCTACTATATCGTGTGAGCGATGGCCGACAAGATTCATATGCACGATGTCGTGGCCTTGCTGGAAGACATCACGGCCCAGCATTTTGAGACCGGCCGACCATTGGTACTACGCCGCGGTCAGATTGGTACCGTGGTTATGGCCTACGCCGGTGACGCCTTCGATGTCGAATTTGCAGGTCGCGACGGCCGAGCGTACGCGCTCCTGCCGATAGGTGCCAATAAGCTCATGCTCCTGCTCATGCTCCTGCGAGACACGCCCGAGTACCCTGCTGCTTGAATCGTCGTCGCCCCTAGACCACGGCCGCGGGAAGAAGCATTCCGTTCGGCCAAGGCTGCAACCATCGTGTCTCGCGCCAGGCGGTCCCGACGCGCCACGAGAAGCGCCGGTCCGCTGATCATTCGATGAGAGGTAGATGACCCGATTGTTTTCGCGCTCCGTCACCATCGTCGTCGTCTTGGCGAGCATCCTGCTCGCGGAGTGCATCGGGCAGGCGTTGTTTTGCTGGCGCAATCCTGCCCATCAGACGCTGTTTTCGATCTCGTGGACATCACACCAGCTCTTCGAACGACATCCCTACCTGTCGATCAAGGGGCGACCCAACGTGCACGTATTGAACAACGGCACTCTCATCGCTCACAATTCATTCGGCTATCGAGGTCCCGATCCGACGCGTATCCCGCGAGCGTCGAGGGTAACGATTGCCGCTCTTGGAGGATCCTCCACGTACTGCGTCTCACTTTAAGAGCCGGATACGTGGCCGGCGCGCTTAGCGCACCAGCTCGGGCCGGATACCGAGGTGCTCAATCTGGGTATCCCCGGCTACTCGACGGCGGAGAACCTCATTCAGACGGCCTTCGAGCTCCCAGAACTGCATCCGTCTGTGGCACTCTATTACGAGGGTTGGAACGACGTTCGCAGCGCCCATGTGCCGAATCTGGATCCATACTACGCCGATTTTCACGGACGCCTTCAGCCGACGAACGTCGGGCTTGCGGGGCCTCATGGTTACTACTCGGCTCTCTGGTATGGCTGCAGCGTGATCGCTGCACGGCTCTTTGCCTCGCAGCCTTTCTCGCCGGCGGATTCGTCGATCGATGTCCCGGCCCTCGATCTGTTTGATCGCAACCTTCGTGCGATCGTCGCGATTGACCGGGGGTTCCAAATCGAGCCGGTGCTGATTCCACAAGCCGCCAACTGTGCTGCGCTTCGCGATGTCTCCTTCGGTACTCCCTGGATTCCATTCGTTCCCGAACGCGAGCAGTGTGCGGTCCTTGCTGCCTACAACGACCGGATGCTTACGATCGGTCGGGAGCTGGGCGTCACCGTGGTGACGGCGGTCGCCGTACCGGATGCGTTCTCGATGGACGATTTCAACGATCTCGTTCACTTCAACCAAAAGGGCGCTCGGAAATTTTCGGAGCTTGTCGCCCCGGTCGTACGCCAGATGTTGTCCAGATGACGTTCCCTTTGAACCCTGGCGTCCGTAGGTGAATTTGTGCGCATCTTCTGAATCTGGTTGCGGAGCGCCATACGGAACTGCCTGTTGAAATCCTGTGGGGGGCCCGCGCTAGGGAGCCGCAGTACCTCCTCAACTGTTCTGGCAGCTGACGTCAAATCGCCGCAGATAGCGGCTAATGAGGAACGTATCAGCGCAACAATCATCGCGATCGAGGTATCAATCGCGGCGGAATTTCGTTAGATTGGTCTTGTCGTTTTGCAGCTGACACGTCTCAGGCCCGCACTCGGGGGTACAACGACCCCCCACTTCGAAGCGTACGAGCCCCACAACGAGAGCCCCGGCTCTCCACAGCTTGGCGGGCAGCACCCGCTCAACCGAAAGGGCTCCGATGAATGACATTGCACATCTCTCCTGCCGCGGTGGTGGCATGATTCTTCCGGCCCGCACACCGCGCGAACGGGAGCTGTTGGTCGCCATGGGCGAACCACAGATTGCGGAGAAGCGCTACGAGCGTTCCAGTTCCTCGAGCTTGGGCGGATGAGAATGCTGTCTCTGCGTCAGTCTCTTCGGCATGGTTGGCGTTGGCTCTGGTTGCGTTGCAGCAGCAGCGTGCGTTTCTTTCTGCATCCCTCGACCGCAGGGCGCGACCTAGACTTGGCGAACAGTCGCGCCGAAGCGCGGGCACGCTTTTGGGACGCGGTGCGTGAGGGTCGCTCTGAAGCGGAAGCGCAGTGTTCGAGCGGGAGCGGTAAGCCAATCCACCGAAAAGGGAGCTCCAGTTGATGGGACAGCTCGAACGTCGCGGTGCGTGCGACAACTTGAATCATCGACGCTCGCAGGTGCCGGTTCGCCATTGCCCGAAGTGCGGAACGGTTGTCAACGACAGGCTCGCGTCTCGACAGTGTACAACTGAAAAACACGCAACAGCGCGGCGCGAGCAGAGCATCTTTTGCGTCGACTGCGGACTGCGACTGATCTCTCTGGGCTGAAAGGCATGGCTGAATGACCTCCCTACCTGCCCTGGTGATTGTGCAGCGATGTAAGGACCGGCAGCGGAACCGTTCAAGAAAGGAAGGTGGTCGATATGGGTGACAAATCTCCGAAATCGGTACGCCGGCAGGCAACCCAAAAGCAGGTGAAGAGCAGTGCCGCCGACCAGGCGAAGCAGCGAGCCATCGCTGCAAAGCAAGTTGTGTTCAAGCGCACCTGAAAGCGATCGGCAGCGTCGCTTCGTACCCCAACCCTGGCGACAATCGGGTCAGGGGACTGCCGTCGCTTTGCCGTTCCTCTAGCGGAGACACTGCCCAATCGACGCTTTGCCGGCGTACGCTCACGTCGGCTGTGTTAGGTTGGTTTGGCGTAGCGGCTCGTTCTACGCCCCTGACCCCGACCAGGCGGTCACGGCAACCCGCGCCTCGGTGTGATCGCCGAGGGCTCGACGGGTGGTGGTGCGCGATGGCGCGCCTCTGCCGAGCGGAAAGGTTCAATTGAAGCGTTCGATCCTCCCCCATTTCCTGCGTTTGTGGGCGCCGCCGGCGCGTGAGCCGGAAGAGCCTATCCGCTCGGAGCTTTTCAGCATTGAGCGGCTCGAACAGCATGCCGAGAGTCTGGCGATGGCTCAGCATGTCACGGCAAGACAGCGCAGCGGTCGACCGCTTGCCCGGCGTCTGCGGGACAACGGCCGCGTCCTGCTCGCCTCATACCGCGCCATCGGTGCGGCGATCCGTGAGGAACGCGCCATCACGCCGGCGGCCGAGTGGTTGGTTGACAACTTTCACATCGTCGAGGAGCAAATCCGTGAGATTCGTGATGACCTGCCGCGCGGCTTTTATCGCCAGCTGCCGAAGCTGGCCGACGGGCCGCTGGCGGGCTATCCACGCGTGTTCGGACTGGCCTGGGGCTTCGTCGCGCATACCGACAGCCGCTTCGACCCGCAAACGCTCAGGCGATTCGTCGGTGCCTATCAGCGCGTGCAACCACTGACGATAGGCGAGCTCTGGGCGGTGGCCATCACGCTGCGCATCGTGCTGGTCGAGAATCTGCGACGCGCCGCCGAACAGATCGAACGCAGCCGAGTGGCGCGCCAACAGGCCGACGCTCTGGCCGACCGTTTGCTTGGAGTCGGCAACCTCGAAGGCGAAGCGATGGAGGTGGCCTTGCGACGCCTGGAACAGACCCGTCTGCCAACCGCGTTCGCGGTGGAGCTTGTCCAGCGGCTGCGCGATCAAGACCCGGCGGTAACTCCGGCGCTGCGTTGGTTGGACCAACGTCTGGCGCGTCAAGGCACAACCGCCGATGAAATTGTCCGCGAGGAGCATCAGCGGCAAGGCGCGAGCAACGTAACCGTGCGCAACGTGATCACCAGCATGCGTCTGATGTCTGCCGTCGACTGGGCGGAGCTGTTCGAGAGCGTCAGTCTGGTCGATGCGGCGCTGCGCGCCGATAGCGACTTCGCGGCGATGGACTTCTCAACCCGCGATCGTTACCGGCACGCCATCGAACAGCTGGCGCGCGGCTCTGGGCGGACGGAGCTCGACGTGACGGGGCGCGCGATTCTGGCTGCCAAGCACGCCGGATGCGACACAACTGACGAAGAGGGGGCAGACCCCTGCGAGCTCATTGAAACTCACCGCAGGCAGGATCCCGGCTACTATCTCATCTCGACAGGGCGTGCGGCCTTCGAGTCGACGCTCGGATTTCGCGTCCCCATCGGGGATTGGCTTGCGCGTGCCAATGCCGCGGCGGGTATCCTGGGCTATGCAGCAGCGATCGCGGTCATTGCCGCTTCCATTCTCATGCTGCCGTTGCTGGTCGTGGCGCATTCGGGTGTCGGGGCCTCGACCCTCTTGTTCCTCGCGATTCTGGCGTTGATCCCGGCGTCGGATGCGGCGGTCGCACTGGTCAACCACAGCGTCACCAATCGCTTCGGCGCAACCGGACTGCCCGGTTTGGAGCTGCGCGAAGGGGTGCCGTCGAGCCTGCGCACGATGGTAGTGGTCCCGACACTCCTGACGACGCCGGCTGATGTCGACGAGCAGATCGAGCGTCTCGAGGTTCGCTATCTGGCGAGCACCGAGGGTGACATTCGCTTTGCTCTGCTCTCCGATTGGACCGACTCCGACACGGAGACCGCGCCGGGTGACGATGAGCTGCTCGCCAGGGCCACCGAAGGCATGGCGCGCTTGAATCGGCGGTACGAAGCAGCGCCGGATGGCGATCGTTTCCTGCTGTTGCACCGTCGGCGGGTGTGGAATGCGGGAGAAGGGAAGTGGATAGGCTGGGAACGCAAGCGCGGCAAGCTTCACGAGCTCAACCGCTTGCTGCGCGGTGCGACCGACACGACCTTCTTGGCGGCAGGCGGCGGCTTGTTCGGCGTCCCGCCGGGCGTCCGCTACGTGATCACCCTCGACGCCGATACGAGACTGCCGCGCGGGGCCGTCAGGAGGTTGGTCGGGAAGATGGCGCACCCGCTCAATCGTCCGCGCTTCGATCCACGCAGCTGCCGCGTCGTCGAGGGGTATGCCGTGCTGCAACCACGCGTCTCGCCGACGTTGCCCACCGGCCGCGACGGTTCGCTGTTCCAACGCGTCTTCTCAGGACCGTCCGGTATCGACCCGTACGCCTTTGCCGTTTCGGATGTCTACCAGGATCTTCTGGGGGAAGGTTCGTACACCGGAAAGGGAATTTATGAGATCGACGTCTTCGAGGCGGCGCTCGCGGGACGGGTGCCTGAAAGCACGCTCTTGAGCCATGACCTGCTGGAGGGAGTGTTCGCTCGCGCCGGCTTGGTCTCCGACATCGAAGTGGTCGAAGAGTTTCCATCACGTTACGACGTTGCCGCCGCTCGGCAGCATCGCTGGGCGCGCGGCGACTGGCAATTGCTTCCGTGGATCTTCGGCTACGGTCGCGACTCGAGCGTCGACCCGGCAAAGAAGACCATTCCGTTGGTCGGTCGCTGGAAGATGATGGACAACTTGCGCCGCACGCTCTCGGCGCCGGCTGCCTTCCTCGCTTTGGTCGCCGGATGGACGCTGCCTTTGGCTGCGGCTGCCGTTTGGACCGCGTTGATTCTGTCGATGATCGCGCTGCCTGCGCTTCTGCCATTTTTCGCCGGCATCGTGCCGCGACGACTCGGGATCTCGAAGCGCAGCCACTTGCGTGCGGCCGCCAGAGATCTGGTTCTGGGGTTGTCACAGATCGGACTCCATGTGGCGTTCCTGGCGCATCAAGCGTGGCTCATGGCGGACGCCATTGCGCGCACACTCTTCCGTCTCTTGGTCAGCCACCGGCACATGCTTGAGTGGATCACGGCGGCGCAGGCGAAGTTCAGTCTTCCCCTCGACGTTCGCGGCTTCTATCAGCGGATGGCCGGCGGCGTCGTGCTCGCGGCGGCGGCGGGTGTCGTGGCGTTCACCGGGCACGGCGCTTGGCTCGTTGCCGGACCGTTCGTGGCATTGTGGATGCTGTCGCCGGTGGTCGCGCAGTGGGCCAGTCGTCCGCCGCCCCTGGTGGGTCCGGCGTCCGTCTTCCCGGCGGATGCAGAAGCGCTGCGACTCATCGCCCGCCGCACTTGGCGCTTCTTCGAGACCTTTGTCGTGTCGGAAGATCACATGCTCCCGCCCGACAACTTTCAAGAGGATCCGAAGCCCGTGGTGGCGCATCGTACCTCGCCAACCAACCTTGGGTTGTACTTGCTGTCGGTAGTCTCGGCGCGTGATTTCGGTTGGTTGGGGACGTTCGAAACCGTCGAACGGCTGAGCGCGACTCTCGAAACCATGACCAGCCTCGAGCGCTTTCGCGGCCATTTCTATAACTGGTACGATACGCGTGGGATAGTGGAAATCTTGCCGGACACCTCATCGCCCTTGGAAACGCCTGTCGCGAGATGATCAGCGGTCCCGTGGTGAATCCGCACTGGCTCTCTGGGATCGAGGATGAGTTGGCGCTAGCGCGTGCCGGCCTGGATGCGCTCGGCGACGACCGGCGAACGCAAACGGTGACCCGCAAGCATCTGCACGAGGCCCTCGACGGGCTCGCCGTTTCCCTGCGCTCGGCGCCGGCGACCCCGTCCGGTGTGGCCGGACAGCTGGCGGAGCTCGCGATCCAGGGCGATACCATCGTCGACATCGCGCGGACATTGACCGCAGAACGCGGTGACGACGTCGGCGCCGACGGTGCCACCGACGTGTTGACCTGGGCGGAGGCTGTTCGCGCGTCCATCGAGAGCCACGCGCACGACATCGAACAATTGATGCCGTGGGCGCGTCTCGTCTTTCGCGATGTCGCGCTCATCACAACATCCGGGACGGATGAAAGCAGCCCACCGGATGCGGCGTTGCGGTCGTGCTTCGAGTCGATCCCGACCCTGACGGGTCTTCCCGACTGCTGCGCGGTGGCGATCGACATCCTGGCGCGCCGCCGAGCTGAGAGTGCGGCGCAGACGGACGGTAGGAATGTCGGACCGACACCTGCCGACGTTCTGATCGCAGCGCTCGAACGGTCGGCGCGAGCCGCCGCAGCTCTCGAACGGCGCCTGGCGGCGCTCGTCGAGGTCGCGGGACGACTGTTCGACGCCATGGAGTTTGGTTTTCTCCTCGACCCAGCGCGACAGCTCCTGTCGATTGGGTACCAAGTCGCCGAAGGCAGCCTCGACCCGAACTGTTACGACTTGCTCGCCTCCGAGGCGCGTCTGGCGAGCTTTGTTGCGATCGCCAAGGCAGACGTACCATCGCGGCACTGGTTCCGGCTCGGGCGCGCGTTGACGCCGGTCGACCGTGGTTCGGCGCTCATTTCGTGGTCCGGATCGATGTTCGAGTACCTGATGCCGTCTTTGGTGATGCGCGCGCCGGTGGGGAGTCTGCTGGAGCAGACCAACCGCTTCATCGTCCGCCGGCAGATGAAATACGGCGCCGAGCTTCGTGTGCCGTGGGGGGTGTCGGAATCGGCGTACAACGCGCGCGATTTGGAGCTTACCTATCAGTACTCCAACTTCGGAGTTCCCGGCCTTGGGCTGAAGCGCGGGCTCAGCGAAGACGCGGTCATTGCCCCGTACGCGACGGCGTTGGCGGCGATGGTGGATCCGCAGGAGGCGGTGCGCAACTTTTCGCGACTGGCTGCCGCCGGCGGCTGTGGCCGGTACGGATACTACGAGGCCCTCGACTACACCCCGACACGCCTGCCAGAGGGCGAAGCGGTGGCAATCGTTCGTTGCTACATGGCGCACCATCAGGGGATGACTCTGGTCGCGCTGGCCAATGCACTGCAAAACGGCACTATGCGGGCGCGCTTCCACGCCGAGCCAATCGTTCAGGCGACGGATCTGTTGTTGCAAGAACGTACGCCGCGCGACGTCGCGGTAGCCCGCCCGCGCGCTGAGGAAGTGAAGGCCGCGCCCAATGTCCGCGAGCTGGTGCCGCCGATTTCGCGCCGCTTCCATTCCCCGCACGACTCGGTTCCGCGCACACACCTGCTTTCGAACGGCCGCTACGCCGTGATGATCACCGCCGCGGGCTCGGGATACAGTCGCTGGCGCAATCTGGCGGTGACGCGCTGGCACGAGGACGTGACCTGCGATCCCTGGGGCACGTACGTCTTCTTGCGTGACGCCAGCAGCGGCAACGTATGGTCGGCGGCCTATCAACCCAGTGGCGTCGAGCCGGACAGTTATGAGGTAGAGTTCTCCGAAGACCGTGCCGAGATCGTGCGTCGCGACGGGACGATCTCGACGACGCTCGAGGTTGCGGTGTCGACCGAAAGCGACGCCGAAGTGCGTCGCATCTCGATCTCGAACCTCGGCAGCCGAGCACGCGAGATCGACCTGACCTCGTATGCCGAGGTGGTGTTGGCGCCGCCCGCTGCCGATGCGGCTCACCCGGCCTTCTCCAAGCTGTTCGTCGAAACCGAGTTCGTTGCGGACGTCGGCGCCCTCCTGGCGACACGACGGCGGCGAGACCCCGGAGAGCCCACCGTCTGGGCCGCGCACCTCGCCGTGGTGGAAGGCGAAAGCGTGGGCAACCTGCAATTCGAGACCGATCGCGCGCGCTTTCTCGGACGAGGCCACGAGCTCCGCACGCCGATCTCGGTGATGGACGGCCGACCACTGTCAGGTACGGTCGGCGCCGTGCTCGATCCGATTTTCAGCCTGCGCTGCCGAGTACGGGTTCCCCCGCGGGCCACGGCGCGAGTGGCGTTCTGGACGCTGATCGCCGGTTCACGCCGCGAAGCGCTCGACCTGGTGGACAAACATCACGACTCAACTGCCTTTGATCGCGCCGTGACGCTGGCGTGGACCCAGGCCCAGGTTCAACTCCATCATCTCGGCTGCGCCCCGGATGAGGCGTATCTCTTTCAGCGCCTGGCCAACCATGTGATCTACTCCAATCCGACGCTTCGACCCTCGTCGGCCATCCTCAAACGAAACGAGCGCGGGCAGTCGATGCTGTGGGCTCACGGGATCTCCGGCGACCTGCCGATCGTCCTGGTGTGTATCGATGAAGCCGAGGAGATTGAGATCGTGCGCCAGCTGTTGCGCGCCCACGAATACTGGCGGATGAAGCAGCTGACGGTCGATCTGGTGATCTTGAACGGCAGGTCGACGTCGTATGCCCAGGAGCTGCAGGCTTCCCTGGAAGGACTGGTGCGGGCGAGCCAGTCACGGCCGAGTCCCGAAGGCGAGGGTCCGCGCGGCGGTGCGTTCGTCTTGCGCGCCGAGCTGGTATCGTTGGAGCTGCGCAACCTCCTCCAAAGCGCGGCACGAGCGGTGCTCATCAGTCGCCGCGGCAGTCTGGCGGAGCAGGTCAAACGCCTCGAGGAAACCGCGCTGACCATTGTTCCAGCCGCGCCGTCGCGCTCCTTGTGGTGGCCTTCTTCTCCCGCGCTCGGTAAGGAAGTTGCCAGGTCGAGGCCGACTCCCGAACCGGAAGGTGCCGCCCCGCGCCCCGAGCTCGAGGTCTTCAACGGCCTCGGTGGCTTCGGCGCCCAAGGGCGGGAGTACGTCACCATCCTCGGTGAAGGGCAGTGGACGCCGTCGCCATGGATCAACGTCATCGCCAACCCTGCATTCGGTTTTCAATCTTCGGTCGAAGGCGGCGGCTACACCTGGTCGATCAACAGCCGCGAACATCAGCTCACGCCGTGGTCTAACGATCCGGTCGTCGACCGTCCCGGTGAAGTCATTTACATTCGCGACGAGGACAGTGGGGCGTTGTGGTGTCCAACCGCGACGCCGATTCGCGAAGAGGGCGGATCCTACCTTGCCCGGCACGGGCAGGGCTACAGCCGTTTCGAGCACACTGCGCATGGCATCGGCCTCGAATTGCTACAGTTCGTGCCCCTCGACGACCCGATCAAGATCTCGCGCTTGAAGATCCGCAATCACTTGGGCCAGTCGCGCCGTGTCACTGTTACCGCGTATGTGGAGTGGGCCCTCGGCATCTCCCGCGGCGCTTCGGCGCCGTTCGTCGTCACCGAAATCGATCCCGCCACCGGCGTGATGCTGGCGCGCAATCCGTGGAGCAACGAATTCGGTAGTCGTGTTGCATTCGCCGACCTCGCCGGCCGGCAGTCCTCGTGGACGGCTGACCGCACGGAGTTTCTCGGGCGCAACGGGACGCTGTCGCGACCGGCGGCGCTGGTTGGCCAATCTCCACTTTCCAAACACGTCGGTGCCGGTCTCGATCCCTGCGGCGTTCTGCAAGCGTCATTGGAGATCGACCCGAACGGCAGCGTCGAGATCGTCTGCTTTCTGGGCGAGGCGGCGACGAGAGCCGAGGCGCTCGCCTTGGCAATGCGTTACCGCGGCACCAATCTCGATGAGATTCTACGCACGGTCACCGCGCACTGGGACGACGTCCTCGGGGCGGTGCAGGTGAAAACACCCGACCGCGCGCTCGATATCTTGCTGAATCGCTGGTTGCTGTACCAGACACTCGCTTGCCGTGTCTGGGCAAGGTCGGCATTCTATCAGGCGAGCGGAGCATACGGCTTTCGTGACCAGCTGCAGGACGTGCTGGCGCTCACGGTGTCGCAGCCGGCCCTCACTCGAGAGCATCTGCTACGTGCGGCGGCGCGGCAGTTCGTCGAAGGCGACGTGCAGCACTGGTGGTTACCGCCGGCGGGTCAAGGCGTGCGGACGCGGATATCCGACGACCGCGTCTGGTTGGCGTATGCTGCGGCGCACTACGTCGAGGTGACGGGCGACCGTGCTGTCCTCGACGAGCTCGTCCCTCTCCTCGAAGGCCCTAGCCTGCGTCCAGGCGAGCACGATTCCTACTTCGAACCGACGCTTGCCGAGCAGCGTGCCACGTTGTTTGAACACTGCGCCCGGGCCCTCGATGGTTGCCTCGCGGTTGGCGAGCACGGGCTGCCGCTGATCGGAGCGGGGGACTGGAACGACGGCATGAACCGCGTCGGCGCGGCCGGGAAGGGCGAGAGTGTCTGGCTCGCCTGGTTCCTGCACGCGACGCTTTCGGCATTCGTTCCGCTGGCAGAGGCGCGCGGCGAATCGGAGCGCGCCGCAATCTGGCAACGGCACGCGGCCGGTTTGCAGGAATCGCTCGAGCGCGAAGCCTGGGACGGCGACTGGTACCGGCGCGGCTATTTCGACGACGGAACAGCGCTCGGTTCGGCGACGAGCGCGGAATGCCGAATCGATTCGATCGCCCAGTCGTGGGGAGTCATTTCGGGCGCAGCCGATCCGCGGCGCGCCGCGCGCGCCATGGCGGCGGTCGATGAGCACCTGGTGCGACGCAGTGACGGGCTCGTTTTGCTCTTCACGCCACCCTTCGATCAGGCGGTACCCGACCCCGGATACATCAGTGGGTACCCGCCGGGTATCCGTGAGAACGGTGGCCAATATACGCACGCTGCCGCTTGGGCGGTGATTGCCTTTGCGATGCTCGGAAATGGCGACAAGGCCGCGGAGCTGTTTTCGCTGTTGAACCCGATCAACCACGCCAACACGCGAGCCGGCGTTTCGCGCTACAAGGTCGAGCCGTATGTTGTCGCGGCCGATGTCTACTCTCAGCCTCCGCATGTCGGGCGCGGCGGTTGGACCTGGTACACCGGTTCGGCGGGATGGATGTATCGGGCTGCCGTGGAGTGGATCCTCGGGTTGCGCCGGCGCGGCGCCACGCTGCTTCTCGATCCCTGCATCCCGAAAGCCTGGCGCGGCTTCGAGATCGTCTTCCGCCAGCGTTCGGCGCGCTACGAAATCGCCGTCGAAAACCCGGACGGGGTAAGCCGTGGGGTGGCACAGGTCGAGATCGACGGCGTTGCGCAAGCGCTGGCGCAGCCGGGGACGGCAGCGCGAATTCCTTTGTCCGAAGACGGGGTGACGCACCGGGTGCGTGTCGTGCTCGGATGAAACGTGAGCACGGACTCACCGCTGGCTTGCCGGAGTGGCCAGCGCACATCGAGTCGGGCCTACGTTTCGTCTCGAGAGCTTTCTTCGAGGCGTGCAGCTGCGTTGAAAAGAAAGGGGCGAAGCCGTTCTGACTTCGCCCCCGCAGACTACGATTGATCCGTTGTTTACTTGTTGAAGTTCGCTTGCACCGAAGTGTCTTTGACCATGTTCAAAGCGCAAATTGGTGCAGTGCCGGAACATCCTCCGCTCCAACTGGCGAAAGTCTTGCCAGCCGGCGGCGTCGCGGTCAGCGTGACGATCGTGCCTTGAACGAACTTCGCGGAACAAGCATTGCCGCAGTTGAGCACTCTATCGGTTCCGGCGGGCGTGCCGGTAACGGTGCCCGGGTTGCTGCGGCCGATCGACAGGGTGTAGGACGGCGTTCCCGCTGCACCACCACCGCCGCCGCCACCAGCAGGCGTCACGAACGTTGCGCTGACCGAGCTCTCGGCGTTGAGTGACACCGTGCATGTCGAGGCGTTGCCGACACAGGCGCCGCTCCACTGTGAGAAGGTACTGCCGGAGTTGGGCTTGGCGGTGAGGGTGATAGTGGCTCCGGGGCTATAAACGCCGTAGCACTTGTTTGGGCAGCTGAAGTTCTTGTCCGACGAAGACACCGATCCCGCCCCGACGACGTTGACCGTCAGCGCGTTGACGTCGAGGTTCGCCGCTGCGTTCTGGGCACCGATTGCATCACCGAGCTCTCCCGGGCTAGGCGCGGTGCAGGTGAGGTCGGCACACAGCGCTTGGTGCGTAACCGGGTCGTAGACCCCGGTGTAAGCGTAATACTCATAGCGTCGCACGACAGCGTGATTGCCGTTGCCCAGGTTGCCTTGGTTGGCGAGCTTGCCGCGCTGCCTTTTGTTGCCGCCGTTGGGCGGATCTGCCTGCAGCAGCGACCAGTTCACTTCGAGCTGAGCGGCATTCTCGGGCACCATGTTGGGGTTGTCGCCCACCAGCTGGTCCACCGCGTCGACCTTGCCCGCCAACTCCATCTTGTAAACCTTGACCCATTGCGCGTCACCAAACAGTGCGGGTTGGGGCGCCGGCGGCGCTTCGACCTGGGCCACCACCGCTGGCGGCAGCGCGGGGTTGGCCGGTGGTACGACCGTCCAGATCGGTGCCGGCAGCGAAACATTGGTGCTCGCCGGCATCACCTGGCCCGGATTGGCGGGGTCAGCCACCAGCCAGCGGTAGATGATGCTCGTCGGGTTGACGTTGTACGTGGTGCTGATGCCGAAGTGCTCGCAGCCTGCCGTCTGGTAGGTGTTGGGCATGCCCAGGGTCCAGCAAGAATCGCCGGGCACCGTGGTCAACGAGGGCGGCACCGGCGTGTACGTGACGAACTGACCCGTCGCGGGATCCCATGGCGCAATCCAGCGCACGTAGACGCCGCCGGGGAAATCGGTAGCCGTGCCGAAGCCGTAGCGGATCACACCGGCGTTCCAGTTGGACGGAAAGATGCGCGTCAGCTGCGCTGCGCTGACGCCGTGCACTTCCATCTCGAACCCATAGGTCGGGCCTCCGGTGTTATTGAGCACATCGAAGTTCTGGTAGTTGCCCGCCATGACGACCGCCTGCGCCCGTGCGCCGGCGGCGACGCTCATGATCCCCAACACCGACATGAGCGCAGCGATCATCAGATTCTGAGCCATCCTGCGTGACTCAACTCGTTTCTGCCTTTGCATTTTGTTGCTCCTCCTTCGCATTCTGTGTGGAATTCGCTTCCCGCCGCGTCCTCAAGGCAAGGAGGGTGCCAGGAGGACGCTCCCTGGAAATCGCCTGATGGATGCAAACCGACCGCAAGCGATCCGCAAGTACGATCGGGGGATATCCCCCCGATGGGCTGAATCCCCCAGTCGGGGCCGCCAGTGCCAATCTTGCAAAGGCCGCCCATCAGAAGGATGGGCGCGCCGCTGCGCTACCTGGGTCGGCGCGTGATCAGTCGCAGACGCAGCCGTGCGTACAGCCGTCGGGCGTACACTGGTCCGCTGTGCACCCGTTGCCGTCGTCGCATTCCTGGTCGGTTGTACACGGCTGTAAGGGAACACACGTCGACGGACCGCCGACGGGTCCGGGATGGCAGTTGGATTGATCACACGCCGCATCCAAGAATGTCTTGCAGCCGACTGGACAGGTGCGTGTCACTTCCACCCACGCGAAATCGAAGCAGGCTGGACCCTGGTCGGGACACTCGCAGCAGGTGCGCCCGTGCGGCAAACAGTGTGCACACGGTGTGGGTGTTGGTGTCGGATTGCCGCCTCCCGGTACGCAATCGCAGCTGCCAGCGGCGCCCAATTCGCAGTGCCCGAGCAGATTGGGACACGGCGTCTGCGGTGGACAAAACCGGATGATGCAGAGACCATCGCATGCCGCGCTGTCGCACCGATCTGGAATTGCCGTCGGGCTGGGCGTCGCGGGTTGAAACGGAACGCATTGGCAGTCGCCTGCCGCGTCGACTTGGCAGGAACCTTTCAGCACGTAGTCAGGGCAGGCCGTATTCGGACCGGGAGTACATGGGGGAAATATGGCGCATAAACCGGTACACGGGACGTTCCTGCATGGCGCCGCAGGTGTTGGCGTCGCTGTCGGTGTGGATGGCGCGGTTTGGATGGGCACGCACTGACACAGGTCCGAGGCATCCGGTTGACAGCTTCCGAGGCGACATGGGGCTGCGGGACAAACCGTGCCCGGAGTGCATGGCGGGCAAATCGCGCAAGAACCATCACACGCAACACCGCTGCACTGGGGTGGTATCGGCGTAGGTGTCGCTATCGGCGTCGGCAGCGGTCCCGCGCATCCGAATAGCACGTTGTTCACTGCCATGATGAGGCAGTTCACGAAGACGCCCGAAACGTTCTGGATGCACTGGAGCGAGGGGCACGCACTGACATCGGCGTTTCCCAAAGCAATGTTTACACCGAGAATGACTTCGTTGATGCGGACCTCGCCGTCGCCATCACAGTCGCCAACACAGGTGTTTGCATCGCACATGTTACCACACGTGCCAAACACCAGTGTCGGTGCGGCGCTGGCCGACCCCAGCAGCAGTGCGAGCCCGAGAAGGAATGATAGGCGCACGGCGATCACCTCGAGTGGATGCTACTGCAGCGACAGCGTCATGTATAGACGCGATTAGTTCGCTCGCGTCATTCCGGGCAACGGCAAATGATCTTTCAGTAGCAGGGTTCACCGCGCAGTCGACGCCGCAGGAGCTCGAGACCGTCGACCGTCTTGCGGAAGCGCGTGATGTCACCCGCATGGCAGGCAATCCGCGGCAGGGCGAAGCGATTGGATTGTTCCCGGACACAGCCGAAGTGTGCGGCAGTCGCACACAGATAGCCGGCTTTCGCAACCATGGCGACTTGTTCTCGACGGTAGTCTGCGAAGGAACCGTTCGGATAGCAGAAGGCGGTAATCGGGGCGTCGAGGCGGCGCTCCAACTCGCGTCGGGAGCCGCAGATCTCATCCCATGATTGGTCGTCGTCAATCGAGCAAAGAGTGGCATGCGTTCGGGTGTGGGAACCGATCTCGATCAGCGGTGATGCGCTCAGTCGCTGTAACTCTTCCCACGACAGCAAGTCGTAGGGCGGTGGCGGTTGCGCGGGGAGCACGACGCCTGCTTGCCGTGTCAGCTCGACCAGACGATACTCGCGCTCGCCGGGAGGAATCCTTTTCAGCGCTACCAGCGCCGCTGTTCGCGCTTCGGGCCCGGGAAACAACTCAGTATGCGCCCTGTCGCACACGTACATGAAGCGGTCTGTCCACAACCACCCACCACCGTTGGGCAGGTCGCTGACAACAAAGAGCGTAGCGGGGACCTGGAACTCTTCCAGCAACGGGACAGCGTAGCGCAAGAAGCTGGCGTGGCCGTCGTCGACCGTCAGGGCCACGGACCGCGGTGGGATCGCCTCGCCGTTGGCCAACGCCTTTGCCAGAGTTTGCAGATGGATGGGTTGGTAGTACTGCGTGATATGTTGCAGTTGCTGGCGGAACACATCCGCCGGCGTATCGTCGTCGCGCCCCCCACCGGCACCACAAAACTGGTGATACATGAGAATGCGCGGCCAGCGCGGCAGCAGCCGGCGCGGCAATGCCAACACGCCGCTGGCGTCCAGCAGGCGAGTCGCGTGGTGTTTGATCTCAGGTCGCATTGATCTGCGAGGCCCGTAGTGATGCTGTCTCGACATCGCAATCACCCAGATTTAGTGACCATCGGTCGATCGTTGTCGGAACCTGAACACCCTCGTCGTTGATGCGGAACATGAAACGCACTCCCGGTTCTCTTCTTGAGAGTATCGGGTTGTCGAGCGCCTGAATGAGATCGACATCGCTGGTCTGGCACTGGAAGATCTCGGCGCCGGCGGCCCGCAGGTCATCCTCGACAACGGCAACGACGTGCTTCAGCATCGCCACCGGTACGCCGTCCGGATACACCAGATCGACGAGCACGCCGCGCCGCCACAGAGCGTCGTCGAACACCCGCCAGACGGCGTAGCCCTCACCGTAACTTCCGAGCCTGCAGCGACGCACCTCATAGTGAGCCAGGGGATTCATGAAATAGCGCCACTGCATGAATGCCGGGGTGCGGCAGATACCGGCGCGCGACGGACGGGCACCGCGCAGATCGCCGCGATCGTTGATACGGTCCGCGAAAGAGGTCACCGGCGCGACTGCGATATCGTAGCTCGCGCGTCGGCCGCGCTGTGCAGGCATCTCAAAGAGTGATTGGACGGTGTTGCCCAGTCCAAGCTTGGCCATGGCGCGCTTTGCCACGCTGCGTAGAGGGCGCAGCAGCCGCGTATAGCGCAGCAAGGCTCCGACATCGCGATACCCGTTTTTTGCCGCAATACCGGACCCGGCCTTGGTCTGGCCCAGCGACAAGCTGATTGCGTATGTTTGCCGATCGGCGTCCAGCAGACGCGTGCCGACCTGCCTGCCCTGATGGGCCGGGCTGACAAAGTGATCGACACCCCATGTGGCCGGCAAGCGTTGGCCATCGACTACAACCTGCGCGGCAATGATCGCTCGATGTCCGATCAGTTGCCCGCCGTCGCGGGCAACATAGACGGACAATGGCTGCTCCGGGTCTCTGGTGGGAGCTTGCTCGAACAGCCAGCGGTAGTATTGCCGGTGTGCCGCCCAAACATGGGCGCCGAAATGCGCGGTGATCAGTTCGCGATAGGACGGCGAGTCGAGATCCTGCGGCCACAGACGTTCGATGTGCAGCTCAGCCATCGCGGCCTTGCCGTTGGTCCATGTTGCGAATCGATCGCTTCGGCTCACGCCGTTCCATTTCTCCCTCGTCCCGACAGCGTCGCGCCCTAGGGGAAACCGGTGAACAGATCGCCGAGGTCGTTCACTCCGGGGTCGCCGGCGTGTCGCAGCAACGGCGAGACTTTGAAGATCTCCTGGAGCGTCTTCAGTGTCGAGCTGTGATCGTAAGCGATCGTGTTGTGATAACCGCCGCCTTTGGCCAAGGGCGACAAGGCGATCATACCGATTGGGCAGTTGCCCAGGCACCCGGGTGCCAGCTCGGCTTCATCCCAGGTGATCAGGATCACGCCGCCATCCTTGTACGCCTTCGACGCTTGAATGGTGGGGATCCACTGCGCCAGCCAGTTATCACCCTGCTGGACCTGGTTGTTCACCGGGGCGCACTTGCTGTGCATGTCGTTGCACTGATTGGGCGTCAGGAAGTTGTAGCGCGCTACCGTGTTGTTCTGCAGGTCGGTTGTCAGCTCGCCAAACGGCCGCACGTGCGTGAGACAGCGTGGTGCCAGTGGGTCGGCAGACATCGCTTGCGTGTCGTAGTGGATGACGTCGTCGAAGAACACCATGGGGTTATGTTTCGGCTTGTACTGGCCGACAGCGCTGAGCGGACAATCCACACCGCTGATATCTTCTTGATAGGAGCGCCACGACACGCCGTGCTCCTCGAGCAGGTTCACGAAGTGATCGGTTTCGGCGCGATGGTTCTTGTCCGGGTCGTCGTCGCTCGTGATACCTAGATTGTCACCGGCCTCCAGCCAAATATAGTTCGGCTCGCTGGGGTGGAGATTGCCGTCCTTCGCTCCACGGTAGTCCTCCGCATAGGACGACATCGGTAGTAGCGCATCGTTGATGTACGGCGCCTTGGTGCTGCCCTTCACCTCGCTCCAAGCCTTGTTCTCCATGACGATGAGGAAGACGGTTCGAATGTGTTGCGAGTCAGCAGTAGGATCACCTTCGTCGTCGGAGCCGCAACCCGCGCCGAACGTTGCCAATGCAATGAGACCGAACCCGACACCGAGATGTAAGAGAACTTTCATGGAGGGCTCCATAACGAGGAAGCGGCATTTGTGAAAGCTTCGCCGTGGCGGCTTCGAAATGACCAGACTGGGCAATTCTACGCTACGCTGCGGACGATTTGCGCCTTGCCATGGCCCTACAAGGTTCGCCGAAACAACAGGGTCGCCACCGTCATGGTCACAACGGAGAAAGCGATCAGGAAGATGAGGTCGCCGCTGATCGCCGCGATTCCGGTGTCCTTGAGCAACAAGCATTTGAGGGCGTGAACCGCGTACGTGAAGGGATCGACCGCTGAGATCGCTTGCATCCAGGCGGGGAAGCCCTGGCGCGGGTACACCGCGCCGCTGGGAAAGTAGAGCATGGTGTTCAAGACGCCGAACATGGCGCGCGGCACCAACGGGTCGGTCACACGCACCATCAGCAAGAACATCAGGCTGATGAGCGCAAACGCCGTCACGATGATCACGAACGTCACCTTGATCAGGCGCAGCGGATCGAACGGGTGCGGGATGCCGGCGATCAGCGATCCGATAGTCATCAGCACCAATCCCGCCATCACCGCCTTGATGGTGCCCGAAAGATTGAACCCGGCGATCAGCTCGAGCTTGGTGATCGGTGTCACCAGGTACCCCTCGTGCAGCCCGCGTGCCTTGTCGTCGATGAAGATGATGCCGCCGCCGATCATCACCATCATGAAGACGGACATGACAATCGAGCCTGACAGCAGGTACTGAATGTACGGTACGTACGGATACACTTCGACGGTGTCCAACGTCGACCGTGCCGGTAGCCGATGCGGGTCCATCGTCTGCTGGTTGAGCGCTGCCACCATGCCGTCGACCGACACCGCCAGCGTCGTTGCCACAAACGTGTCGGTGTTGTCCTCGATCAGCGCCAGGCGCGGCGCCGCCTTTTCCAACTGCAGCCGCGAGAATTCCGGCGGAATGATGAGCACGCCGTTCAGGCGTCCGTTGCGCAGGTCGGCCAGAGCCAGTCCCTCGTCGCTGTAGTCGATGGTTTCGAAGGTCCGCGCTCCGCTCGCCACCGCACTGCACAGCTCGCGAACCTTCACGGCCGAGATGCCATGGTCGTGATCGACGACCGCCACTTTCAGATGTTTGACGATGCCGCCGAAAGCGTAGCCGAGCACGACGAGCTGGACGATGGGAAAGAACAACGACATGACGATGAGCGTCGGACTGCGACGGAACCGCCGCAACTCGCGCTCGATGATGGCCCAGGTGCGATGCATCGGTTTACCGCCGCACCATGAAAGGACGATCCATCGGCGACGGCTCTTGCAGCGCGTCGCGTAGCGCATGGCCGGTGTAGTGCACGAAGACGTCGTCGAGCGAGGTGCTCTGCACCGAAAGCGAGAGCACGGCCACTCCGGCGCGCGCCGCGGTTTCCAACAACGCGGTGGTGGTCACCGGCCCGTTGTCGGAGGCGATGCGGAAGAGGTCGTGCTGTCCGCCGACGCTCTCGACATTCGGCAGCGCCGACAGCACGCGCTCCCAACCTTCGGGCGGCGTCGCAAAGCTGACCTCGATGACGTTCTGGCCGGGAATCGACGCCTTGAGCCGCATCGGCGAATCGAGCGCCCGGAGCTGGCCGTGGTCGACGATGGCGATGCGATCGCACAGCTTGTCGGCCTCATCCATGTAATGTGTGGTGATCAAGACCGTCAGGTTGCGCTGCTTCTGGACGCGCTGGATCATGCCCCACACCGCCACGCGCGACACCGGGTCGAGGCCGGTGGTCGGCTCGTCGAGAAAGAAGATGCTCGGCTCGTGCACCAGGCCGCGCGCAATCTCGACGCGCCGCCGCATTCCGCCCGACAGGTTCTTGACCTGCTTGTCGGCCCAGGGTGTGAGCTCGACCGCCTCGATCAGCTCCTCCATCAAGCGGTTGCGCTTGGCGCGTGGGACTCCATAGAGCTTGGCGAAGATCAGCAGGTTCTCGTGCACGCTGAGCTCGAGGTCGCTGGTCATGGCTTGTGGAATGACGCCGATGGATTCGCGCACGCCGTCGGCTTGCGTGACGATATCGAAGCCGTTGACGCTGGCGGTACCGGCTGTCGGCGGCAGTAAGGTGGTCAGCATGCGAATGAGCGTCGATTTGCCGGCGCCGTTCGGTCCGAGCAAGCCGAAAATCTCGCCCTCTTCGACCGTGAAGCTGATGCCGTCGACCGCGGTGAACGTGCCGAAGCGTTTGACGATCTGTCGTACGTCGATTGCCGGCATCAGTGCGAAAGGGCGAGTTGAACGTACGCGGTCATGCCGACGGCAAGCCGGCGGTCGTGATTGTCGACGCGCAGGCGAACCTCGAACGTCTTGATGTCGCGCTTGAAGCGGCTGACGTCGCGCTGCGTGGCAAAGCCGGCGTCGATGCCCCGAAAGAACACGACGCCTTGGCGCTCGTCGCCCGACGGCAGGCGAACCGTCATCGAGTCGCCGACTCGAATGCGATCGATGTAGGTTTCCTCGACGTCGACGCGCACCCAAAGGTCGTCGGGGTCGATGAGGGTCAGCAGTGGCTGGCCGGGGCTGACGACCCCGCCCATTCGCACCGCAAGCACATCGACGTTGGCGTCGATCGGCGCATGGATCTCGGCGTAGGCGAGGCGCACGTTGGCCTTGGCCTTCTGCGCGTCGGCGGCGGCCTGCTGCTGTTGGCTGGCACCGAGGGCATGTTTCTTCATCGCAATCTGCTCGGCATTGGAGCGCGCCAGCTCGAGCATCGCGCCTGCCGCTTCTGCTTGTCGCTTCAGCGAGTCGACGCGCGCCTTGGCGCCGTCGTACGCCGTGCGTGTCCGATCGAACTCCTCGACGGAGACGATTCCCTGCGGCCGCAGTTGTCGATTGCGCTCGAACAGCAGACGCGCATTTTCACTGTCCGCCTGCGCCGCCGCTTGCTGGGCTTCGGCCGACGCCAGGGCTGCTTCCGCCTGATGGATCTGCTCGGTGGTCTGCTGCTCCTGCAACCGCAGCGCTACCTCGCTTTCTTTCACCTGCGAGGCCAGACCTTCGGCGCTGTAAGCGTAGTAGGCGCTGTCGGCGCGCAGCTCATCCGGTTCGATCAGGGCGAGCAGCTGATCGCGCTTTACCGAGTCGCCCTCATGAACCAACAAGCGATCGATGCGGCCGGTGACCTGCGGGCTGACGATGACCTCGTGGGTCGTCACCAAGCCGGTCAACACCAACGTTCCCGAGCTCAGCTCCAACGTGTAGTACAGTAGACTGGCGGCCAGGAGCACCAGCGCAAGGCCGATCATCAGTTGCTTACGCTTCATTCGATCCTGACCTTCGCCACGAGCACGGTGCGTCCACCACAGGCGCTGCGATCCTTCCGTCTTCAGAAAAGCCGTCCCAAGAGGCGGGACACTCTCTATTGGCGGGGTGGCAGGACTACGTCAACAACGGAGCCCGCGCTGTGCGCCTTTCCCGTCGAATCCGAGCCGGAAGGTTGCATCGATGCTCTCCGCCGATCACCAGAATGCCCCTGCGTGCGGTGAGCCCAGGTTTGGCTCGGTGCCAGCGCTGGAGTGAGATCATGGCGCAAAGACCGTCGGCGCATGCGGCTGCTTTCCATTGCGACGCGTTGAGGCGTGTTCGGAGTAGCATCGCGCTATGTCGTTGATGATAGAGTAGGCCAACACTGCGAGATGACTGCTTGTCGGAAAGGACCATCTATGAGCATGAAGCCTCTACCTCTATTGTTGCTGTTGTTCTTTGTCGGTGCCACTGCGACCTCCGCTTTGGCGGTGCCCAACTCCAAGCTCGATACGGCCAAAATAGAAGACCTGACCGGTGCCAAGGGTAAGCTCGACGAGAAGGAGGGAGCGTTCAAAGTGACGATGCCGCGTAGCGACCTTGCGGTCACGGCCGCCGGGGTGCGGCTGACGCCACCGATGGGGCTGACGTCCTGGGCGGCATTCAAACCTGCGGGAGCGCACACGATGGTCATGGGCGACACCGTGCTGCTCGAAGATCAGGTCAACCCGGTGATGAGCGTCGCGCTCGACAACGGCCTCGAAGTGACCGCCCTGCACAACCACTTCTTCTGGGACACGCCGAAGGTCATGTTCATGCACATCGCCGGAATGGGGGACGCGGAGAAGCTGGCGGCGGCGGTGGGCAAGGTGTTTGGCAAGATCAAGGAAACGAGCGGCGGCAAGGGCGAGGTGCCGACCGCCGATATCGATCCTGCGAAGTCAGCGCTGGCGCCAGACAGGATCGAGGCGATCCTGTCTGTGAAAGGCGATCTCAAAGACGGCGTCTACAAAGTCGTTCTCGGCCGCGCTGCCAAGATGCACGGAACAGATATCGGCAACACCATGGGCGTCAACACCTGGGCGGCCTTCGCCGGCACGGACGACAAGGCTGTCGTCGACGGCGACTTCGCGATGCTCGAGCCCGAGCTGCAAGCGGTACTGAAGGCGCTACGTCGTTCCGGGATCAATATCGTCGCCATCCACCAGCACATGACCGGCGAGTCGCCCCGAGTGATGTTTCTTCACTACTGGGGTGTCGGGTCGACCGAGGCGTTGGCCAAGGGTTTGAAAGCGGCGCTGGATACACAGAGACGTTAGGTTGATGGAAACTGCAGCAGCCCCCGCGGTGGCCGCCGCCGTATCGGAGACGCGACCCTGCACGCTGCGCGAGTTGCTCGTGTACTTCGTTCGTCTGGGTACGTTCGGCTTCGGTGGACCGATCGCTCTAGCCGGCTACATGCAGCGCGATCTCGTCGAAGAGCGGCGCTGGATCTCGAAGCAGGATTACGTCGAAGGACTGGCACTGGCGCAGCTGGCGCCGGGCCCCCTGGCGGCGCAGCTCGCCATCTATCTCGGATGGGTTCGCGCCGGTACCGTCGGCGCGACACTGGTCAGCGCCGCGTTCGTCTTGCCGTCCTTCCTGATGGTGCTCGTGCTGTCGGCGGTGTACGTGCGCTTCGGCGGGCTGTTGTGGATGCAGGGAGTGTTCTACGGCATAGGGGCGGCGGTCATCGCGATCATCGGGCGCAGCGCGTACAAGCTCGTGCGCATGACGCTGGCAACCGACTGGCTGTTGTGGTCGCTGTTTGTTGCCAGCGCCATGGTTACAGCGTGGACCGAAACCGAGGTCGTGTGGCTCTTCATTCTCAGCGGCGTCGTTGCACTTGCCGTCAAGACCAGGCCGCAGCTCAATGCCGGTGCGTCGATGCTGATGATTGCCCCGACCTGGTTGGTGGCTGGCCTCGCCGGCCCGGCGACCGTCGGAACTCTATGGAAGATCGCGCTCTATTTTGCCGAAGCCGGGGCGTTTGTGTTTGGCAGCGGACTGGCGATCGTCCCATTTCTCTACGGTGGCGTTGTCGGACATTTCCATTGGCTCAGCGAGCGACAGTTCCTCGATGCAGTTGCCGTTGCCATGATCACGCCCGGACCGGTTGTGATCACGGTCGCCTTCATCGGTTATCTTGTGGCCGGACCCCTCGGTGCTACGCTGGCGGCGATCGGAGTGTTCCTGCCGTGCTATTTGTTCGTCGTGATCCCGGCGCAGTATTTCCGGCGGTCGGCGCAGAATCCCAAGGTCAAAGCGTTTGTCGACGGAGTCACGGCGGCGGCGACTGGTGCGATTGCCGGAGCGGCGCTCGTGCTTGGCCGGCGCGCCATCGTCGACATCCCAACCGTGATCATCGGCGTCGCGACGCTGTTGGCGCTCGTCTACCTGCGCAAGATTCCCGAACCCGTCGTCATCTTGACTGCGGGCGTCGTCGGTGTGCTGATCCATAGCTGAACGAGGCGTTCAACCGGACGCAGGAGAATCTTTGATGACCGTTACCGCAACACGCAGGACCTTTCTACAAACTCTCGCCGTCACGGTTGCCGGTGTGCGTCTCGCGAAGGCTCAGGCTTGGTCCGCCGAAGCGCCGCCTCCGAAGGAAGAGGGCCTTTCGTCCGAGGGCTTGCTCGCCGGACAGCTGGGATTTCACCCGCGAACGGCCGCACCTTTGCCGTATACGGAGCTACCGGGTTTTCTCTCCGGCGCTCAGTTGGCGGCGCATCATGCGGAGTATGTGAAATCGGTCGAGACCCTGAAGGCGACCGAGCTGGCACTGGTCACCGTGAAGCGCGATCCCGCCAATCTCAGCGCCTACAGTGCATTGCGTCGACAACAAGTTGCGAGCGCCAACGACGTGCTGCTGCACGATTTCTACTTCCATGCTTTGACGCCGAGCAAAGTGGAAGTTCCGACCTACGTGCGGCGGCACATGAACGAGCACATGGGTTCGTTCGACAGTTGGGCGGCCGACTTCGTGGCTTGTGCGATGGCGGCTCAGGCTTGGGCCGCCTTGATCTACGATCCCTACGATGATCGCTGGCACAACACCGTGATGGATAGCGACGAAGCCGGCGTGTGGATTGGTGGAAATCCGCTCGTCGTGTGTGACGTCGGCAAACATGCGTACGGCACCGACCATCAACGGCGTGACGACTATGTCGCGAAGTTCGTCGAGCACATCGACTGGAACAGCGTCGCCAATCGCTATCACCGTGTCGATCGAATGTAAGCGAGCTCGCGTTCGAGGTGCCGTGCCGACGAGATCGCGCTAGCCGCCGTTCTCGACGCGACTGAGCCACTGGCGGTATTGATCCGATCGCGGCTGCAGGCGTACCGCCGCTTCGAATTCGCGCTTCGCTTCGGCGCGGCGCGTCGGGTCGCTAGCGTGGAAGAAATAGATCGCCTGGCCCCTGCGGAAGTGTTTGCGCGCCGGATCCGTCTCCGCGTCGACAGCAAGCTGGAACTCCGTTTCCGCTTCCTGATCGCGCTGGAGGCGCGCGAGCAGCCTGCCGAGGTTGGCGTGGACGACGGCGTCGACGACCGTTCCGGAAATGGCACGGCGGTAGGCAGCCTCGGCTTCGGCGAAGCGCTTCAGCTCCATGTAGGCGCTGGCGCAATGATTGTTGAGCTTGGCGTTGTCCAAATAGTTTTTGAGGTGAAGGTCGCAAAGCTCGACGACCTTGGCGTACTTTTGATTCTCTAGGTAGGAGCCGGTCAGTAGGCGTAGCGCGTCGCTGTTTTCCGGAGCCGCGCGAAAATCGGCTTCGAACAGAACCCCTTCATTGTGCCATTGCTGGTTGCGTTGGTAGGTGAGCGGCACCAGTACGGCAGACAGAACGGTGCCGAGCGCCGCAACCGCAGCGACGCCCGCCCAGCCGCGAGTCGCCAGGAACATGAGTCCAAACGCGACCGGGATCGCGAAGCCGGCCGACGGCAAATAGACGTAACGCTCCGCCACCGGCACGGAAATCGAGGGGTCGGTGAAAAGGCGCGTCGAGGGAAGCAGCGTGATGTAGAAAACTCCGAGACCGACGGCGGCCACGGGCGCTCCCCGGACGATCGCGATCGCAAAGGCGAGGCCCAGCAGCAGGTGTACCCCTATGGCAAGCCCCAATCCGGAGGTGTCGAGATCGAGGTACGAGGTGCGCAGCGGATGTGGCCAGACGATCATGCGCAAAGACTCGCGCATCATCGTCAGGGCCATGGCCAGGCGGTGGCCCACGTCGGCGGTGAAGTCCGCTTTGCCGAGGTCCGCTACCGGCCCGGCGAGCCCAGTGCCGAGCGCGTGGCTGCGCAGAATCAGATACAACGCCAGTGGAATGAAGAGGAGCAAGACCGGCGACAGGCGTTTGAGGCGTTGTGCCGGTGTACCTTCAAATTGAAAGAACCACAGGACGAGGGCTGCAACGAACGGAAGAGTGGCGGGGCTTTCACGACAGAGCAGGGCGGCGAAGTAGATCCATGCGGCTGCGATCCAAGCGAGTGCCCGCCGTTGCTCCTCGAAACGCAGCAAGACCAGTAACGCCGCCAGCACGCCGATTGTCGCGAGCATCTCGGAACGATTGAAGATCGAGTCGACCGCCTCGGTGTGGATCGGATGGATTCCAAAGGCGATGGCTGCGACGGCGGCGCTCAGGACGGCGTACGGCTGGATTTGCTCCCACGCAACGCCGGCGCGCTGGCGGGCGAGGAGCAAGTAGAGGAACAAGAACAGCAGTACGGTGGCGACGACGTGGAGTGCCACGTTGGTTCGATGGAAAAGCGACGCTTGGCGTTTGTGCGCGTATTGGTCGGCGGCGATACTGAGCAGCAACAACGGCCGGTACACACCGGACGGGGCACCGGTCGACGCCCAGGTGTCTTCCGTGAAGAAATGTCCGACTTCTTCCCAGGTATAGCTGTGGTTGCCCGGGAAGAAGTACTTGTCGTCGTGAACGACGGCGTCCGGGGCAGCATTGAAAAAGGCAAGGTAGGCCATCAACGCGACGCCGAAGGCGCCGGCCGGATGCAGCCAGCGCTTGGAGCTCAGGCGCCGTAGTGTGCTCCACGGCGTTGGTGGACGCTCGATGCCGATGCTTGGCTCTCCCGTCGCTTGATTCATGCCTTCGCAGTCGGGTTGCTGGCTAACGTTGACGTAGGACTGTAGGAGCGCTGCGAGCCAGGAAACCGAAAAAACGCAGCCAGTGTCCGATGCGTGAGCGTGGCTGCGCATCGGGTGGGGGCGTGACGACGTCGCCAATTGCTACACGGCCACCGTGCACCACTTCGGCATAGACGCCCATGTCGTAGTGACCATATGCCGATTGCAATCCCTTGACCACATTGATGTCGCGCTCGCCGCTCTGCGGATTCACCGCGGTGGCGGTGCAACGCGGGATACGTGACGGAACACGCAGCTTCACCTCGCCAACGCCGATGTCGCGCCCGACCCAGTCGAGCTCGGCCCACGGTGCGGCGCCGCTGATATAGAGGTTGGCGCGAAATCGTAAGGGGTCGACCGTCGCACCCATTTGCCCTTCAAGGTCGTGCACGCTCTCCAGGTTGATCAGGCTGAGGCAGTTCTGCGGTACGTCGGTGAACGACACATCGCCCGCCTCGATCCAATGCGCCGGGCCCTCACGGCGTTGGCCGAGCAGCTCGTTGACATAGGTGTCGATCGTCTGTCGACCGTCCGGCGTGTCGAAGCGCGCCAGGCATGTGGCCTTGCTCGGAGCGCGCAGCTCTATGGTGCGCGCTTCAACGTCCAACGCGCATGTCACGCGCGCCAGAGCACTGTCGCGCATCAGCATCACGAACCACTCCTTCGGCCGCCAACGGGGTGCGCCGGGCTCGAGGTTCGAATCGCCGCGCGCGACCGCAAAGCGGCGATCGTGCGGCAGCCCCTGCCCGGCGGTCAGGACGGCCGATGTCAGAGGTTCGGCGGCAAGACCTTTTGCCGGGAAGCGATAGATGTTGGCGACCGTGACCGGCATCGGGAGGCAGAACAACACGCAGAACGAAGGACGTCAAACACAGGCGTCGAAGAATCTGTTGAGGTGGCAAGACGTCGATGCCCTGCGTTGCAAGCGCGCTACGTATGAACCTCGTCGCAGGCAGAGCACGGGTCATCGTCACCCCAAGTACTCGCTTGACAGTGCCTCTGATCAAACCGTACTAGGGTCGACGATGTCGTTCGCTGCACTGATATTTGCCGCTGTGGTCGCAGCGTCGTCGACTCATCTGCCGGGTCACAAGGCGAAGGAGGCCGAACGATATTTTTTGCCCGATGCGTCGGCGGACAAGATCGTGTCTGTGGCTCGTAGCGAGGCGGCGACGAGCGGTATGACCGTGCTGACGCAGGCCATAGCCATCAAGGAAACCGGTCCCAAGAAAACCGTGGCGCGGTTTGGCGAGGTCTATTCCTTTTCGCCCACCTTCATTGCGGTGCAGCGCGACGAGCCGACCGCCATCAGCTTTTGGAATCTGCAGGGCGACGACGTGCACGATTTCATGCTCGTTGATCCCGATCTGAACGCGCTGATGAAGGTCGAGCTTCCACCGCTGCAGAAGACGTCCTTCACGTTTTCTTTCCACCGTGAAGGGCTGTTCAATTTCTACTGCACGATGCACCAGCCCGAGATGAGTGGACAGATCCTCGTTTTACCTCCCGCCGTCCACACAGAGCGATGAATTCGCGGTCGACTCCGTTACGCGAATTGTCGGGATTGTTTCTACGCCTTGGGTGCACGGCTTTTGGTGGTCCGGCGGTGCACATTGCGATGATGGAGGACGAGGTAGTACGTCGTCGCGGCTGGCTGACGCGTGACGCCTTTCTCGACTTGCTGGGCGCCACCAATCTGATTCCCGGCCCGAATTCGACCGAGATGGCGATTCATATCGGCCGTGAGCGGGCTGGGTGGAAAGGGCTGATCGTCGCCGGGCTCTGTTTCATCGTTCCGGCCAGCTTGATTACGGCAGTCCTGGCATGGGCCTACGTGCGCTACGGAAGCCGGCCTTCGGCGACGGCGCTGCTCTATGCAATCAAGCCGGTGATCATCTCGGTGGTCGTGCAGGCGCTGTGGAGTCTGGCCTGGTCGGCCGTCAAAACGCGCTCGTTGGCCGTGTTGGCCGTCGCGTCGACGTTGGCATCTATTGCGGGCGTGAGCGAGCTGGCAGTGCTTTTGGGAGCAGGTATCGCCAGCGCCGCCATCCGAGTTGTTGCCACCAATCGGTTCCGTCACCGCCACCTGGGCTTGGTGGTGGTGGCAAACATTCCCGGTTCAGCCGCTGCCGCCGCCACACCACTTGGCTTGTCAGCCCTCTTTCTATTCTTCCTGAAGGTCGGTGCGGTCCTCTTCGGCAGCGGTTACTTGTTGCTCGCCTTCTTGCATGCTGATCTCGTCGAGAATTGGCATTGGCTTTCGGATAGTCAGCTTCTGGACGCGATTGCGATCGGCCAGGCGACACCCGGTCCGGTCTTTACGACAGCAACGTTCATCGGCTACGTCCTTGCCGGCGGGTCGGGAGCGATTGTGGCAACGGTGGGCATTTTCCTGCCGTCGTTTGTGTTCGTGGTAATCAGTGGACCGTTGATTCCTCGTTTGCGGAGGTCGCCGGCGGCTGCGGCATTTCTCGATGGGGTGAACGTCGGAGCGGTTGCCTTGATGGCGGTGATTGCGACGACCTTGGCGCGGACGGCGCTTGTCGATGTGACGACGGGATTGTTGGCGGCGGTCAGTATCGTTTCATTGCTGCGCTACAGGATGAATTCGTTGTGGCTGGTCGGTGGCGGCGCAGTTGTCGGCTTAGGAGTTCATTGGCTGACTGGTTGAACCCAGTTCTTGGAGGCCCCGGGTGAGTGCCTGTGCGCTTCATTCCGACGGAGTGTTAGAAGATCCAGCATGTGTGGCCGCATCGTCCGCAGTAGCTCCCGGCAGGTGATCGCCACCGAGTTCGGTGTATCGCAGTTTGCCGGGGGCGACCTCGCGGCGCGCTACAACATCGCTCCGAGCCAGAATGTCGAGACGATCATTCGGGTAGAGGGTGAGTTGCGTTTGGGCCCGATGCGTTGGGGAATCGAATGCGCTCCGGGGGCGAGAACCAGGCCGATCAACGTGCGTGCCGAGACGGTCGCCAACTCGCCCCAGTTCGCCGATGCATTTAGGCGCCGGCGCTGTCTGGTTGTGGCCGACGGGTTCTACGAGTGGCGTCAAGAAGAGCAGGGCAAGAAGGCCTATTTCATCCATCTGCGTTCGGGACGGCCGTTTGGTCTGGCCGGAATCTGGATGCTGCGACACGAGACGGATGGTTCAAAGTCAGCTACCTGCGCCATTCTCACGTGCGCACCCAATGATCTCATGGCGCCGATCCACAATCGCATGCCGGTGATCGTTGCGGTCGACGGTCGCAACCGGTGGCTCGCCGCGGAAACCACGGCGTTGGAATTGCACGAACGATTGGTCCCGTTTCCAAGCCACGAGATGGAAGCGTACCAGGTTTCACCGCTTGTGAACTCGCCGCGCAACGATTCACCGGAGTGCATCCGACCGGTTTGAACAATCCTCGCGCAGGATGTCTTGACTTCAAGTCGACGGGCCTTAGCTTCCGCCGCGTACAGCGAAGCAAAACAATCGACACGCTTTGCAGGAGGAATTGACGATGGGCCTGACAAGATTTGCGAGCGGTTTGGATCCGATCGACCGCTTACTGGCTTTGCAGCGCGACTTGGATCGCGCCTTTCGAAACCCGATGGGTTTCGACCTCGGCATGTCGGGGCGCGGCTTGTTTCCGCCGGTGAACGTATTCTGGGACAGGGACGGGGCGTGCGTGGTGCACGTCGAGATTCCTGGTGTCCAGGCAGATTCCCTGTCGATTCAAACCCAGGGCCGTACGCTGACGCTATCCGGGGAACGCACTGTCCATGCTCCTGAGGGCGCCAGCTTTCACCGCCGCGAACGGCCGTCGGGGCCGTTTTCCCGATCGCTCCAACTGCCGGAGGATCTGGATACCAACAAGGCCGAAGCGGCGTACAAGAACGGTACGCTGACGATCCGCCTAACAAAAAAGGGAAGAGGCCAAGACTCGCACGATCACCGTGCAGGCCAAGTGAGAGGGCGCGAACATGTCACAGGAATTGGACGCCAAAGAGAAGAAAGAATTGGAGGGTGCCGAGGGAACGCGTGCCGGCCGTTGGTACGTCTCGGACATCGACGTGTGCGAGACCAACGATGCGTTGTGGTTATGGGCCGATATGGCGGGCGTCGACGAGAGCTCCGTCGAAGTGAACTTGAAAGACGGTGTGTTGTCGATCGCCGGCCGAGTGTCGCTTAAGGACTACGAAGGGTTGCAGCCTGCGTACACGGAGTACAAGGTCGGCAACTACGCCCGTCGTCTGAGTGTGGACGACAATATCGACGTCGAGCATATCCAGGCCAAGATGAAGAACGGCATTCTCGAGCTGCACATGCCAAAGGCTCCGCGCGTCAAGGCCCGCAAGATTCAAGTGCAAGCGGGCTGATCGCCAGCGAACCATCCGTTCTCTACGTGTGGTGCTCGTAGATCAGCAAGAACAACTGTGGCCCTGGGTGCCGGTGGCGAAAGGCTGCTTCCGCACCCAGCGACGCCGCTAGGAGGTCCAGCTCGTCACCGTTTGCTCCTGCCGGACGCCGGCGCGTGTAGTGTGCTGCAAATTCGGGATGCTGAACGATGCGTTCCTCGATATCCGTCCACGGCTGTAGACGTTCCAGGTCCTTGGGCAGCACCGCGTCAGCGGGCAAGGCGTACGATATGACGATGAACTGCGGTTGCTGTTTGAGGATGTAATTGGGATCGAAGTCCTTGCGCAGAAAGGGCCCCGGCGACTTGGCGATGTAGCGGTCGGTAAGGCCGGTGATGTCGAGAACGTTGAAACCGAAGCATCGGTAGCCGACGATTCCGATGTCCATCAGCGCAATGCTCTGCCCCGGCTGCCCGCGCTCGTTGATCCACTGGGCGGCGGCATGATGGCCTTCGATATATCCAACCCGTCGCAGCTGACAGTACCACTGGTAAAATCCAGCCGTGTTGATTTGCACGAGGAACAGTGCGACGGCGAGAGCACAAGCCGCGAAGGCAGTCGACGCCACGGGTCGCGACGTCGAACGGACGCCTACCACACTGATTCCGGCAACCGCGAGTGCGGCCCACAGAGGAAGATAGGGGACGAGCAGACGGTAGGCGATCATCCAGTCGGTTCCGGTGACGAACACCGAAGCCAAACCCCACGCGACGAGCAGCACCGACGGCAGAGCCGCACGTCGGAGCCCTTCCGGTCCCAAGAGCGGTAGAAGTGCAATCGCGGCGGCGATCCCGCCCAGGTGAGTGGCGGCAAAGCCCCAGACGTAGCCCCAACTGGAAAAACGCCAATCGAACCCGCCCATCTTGGCGAAGTACGTGTTCGGAAGGATCTCTCCATCGTAGAGCCAATACCGAAGGATGGTATGGGTGCTGATGACGAGGCTGACAACCAGTACGTCCGTCAGCAATGCGCGCCGGCCGGGTGGAGCTCGGAGCTCGCCTGCTAGCCCGCGTCCGACGCAGGCTAGCACAAACAAGAGAGCTCCTTCGGGTCGCGTCAGGGCGGCGAGTCCAAAGGCAATGCCGGCGCCGTTCCAGAATCTGCCGCTGGCGCCTTGCGCAAGATAGATGCCGGCGGAGATGCAAGCCGCAAAGAGGGTGGTCTCCAGGCCGGTTGTGCTGTTGACCGCGAAGGCGCAATCCGTCGCTACGATCAATCCGGCGCAAGCGCCTATCCAGTCGGCGGCCGCCGCGATGCGCTCGTTGCGTCGTAGGAGATCGCTGGCAAGTGCCCAAGCAATCCACACGCTCGCCAGGCCCGCGCCGACGCCAATCCACTTGGCGCCGATAAGGACGTTGTCCTCTCCGAAGCACCGGATGACGCCGCTCAGCAGGAGCATCAGCAGGAAGTTCGTGTACCCTTCCACGTGCTCACCGACGTTGTAGTAGGGGCCCGCGCCGGTCGCCAGGAACTTGCTGTAGCGAAACGTAATGAACGCGTCGTCGTTGATCTGGCCCCAGTAAACTCGGACGAGAGCCAAGTAAGTCAATGCCAAGGCTGTCGCTAAACAGAACTGTAGGACGCTGCTTCGACTTACGGTGCCGATGGCGCGGCGGATAGAGTCGATGGGCGACGTGATCATGATTCTTGTGCGTATGGTGTGTCGATCGGCCTTCGGCGATTGCTGGCCACCGTAGTTACCATATGGCTTGGAAGGGGGAAGAGTTTGTATCGCGTCCCAGGAAGTTGGGGACGGCGATTTGATTCGAGAGGAGAGGCGACGCGAAAAAAAAGGGGACAGGCCGAAGCCTGTCCCCTTTGTGCGCCTCGCACGATTAGAATTAGCTCAAGCCACCTCCGGCGCTGTCGTAGTTCCAGGTTTTGCCGGTGCCCTGGCCGTGGGTCGACGTTCCGGTGAACGATTGGGCCGCGCCGGTCATCGTGATGGTCACACCGTTCGACAGCTTGAAGCCAGGCAGTGAGGTCGCACAGGCCGAGCCCGTGCAGCTTGCATACGCCTGGCTGGTGGCGAAGTTGGCTTCCTCGGCGCTGGCAGCGTTACGCAGGTCGGATGCGGCGCGCGCATCGAAGCCACGCTGACGGTAGGCAGCGAACTGCGGAATGGCGATGGCGGCCAAAATACCGATGATGGCGACGACCACCAGAAGCTCGATCAACGTGAAGCCCTTTGAATTGCGAATAGCCTTCATTTCTCTGTCCTCCCCTAAAGGAATTTTGTTCGTCTTTTGGTTACCCGTTTCAGCCTGCAGATTGCTTTTTCATCCTATGTCCGTTGGCCCCCGTATCCTCCTTTGGTCGGCGTTAAGATGAATCATGCGCGCGCCCCGCTGGTGAATTCGATCGCGTCATTGCATCGCTCACACAAGGAAACCAAAGCAGACGGCGTGCCAGCGTGAGCCGTATGAGTGAAAGCTGGCGAATCGGTCTGGCTGCCGTGCAGGGGCTGTCTCGGGACGGTCGAGTGACAAAGTCCGCCAACAAGAAATTGACGCCGTTGCCGTTGCATGACCGCGCCTTTGCTTTGCGATTGCGGCGATCGTCCTTGCCTCGACATTCTGCACGCTATGCGCTGCGCCATCTCGATCGGTGACGATCCCCGCTGTATAGATGCGAGTCGTGAACAGCAGCCTGGCAAGCGAAGGCCAAAGCGAAGTTGGTCTGGTCGACCGCATGCTGGCGGCCTCACGGCTTGATGCCGACCTCTATCGCGAGGTTAGCCTCAATCGTGCGACGCGCTGGCAGGCCTTGGCCGTCGTCCTCCTGGTTGGGCTCGCAAACGGCCTCGGTCTCATTCAACGGTTTGGTGTGGCTTCGATTCTCGTTGGATTGATCCAAGGCTGCATCAGCTGGATCCTATGGTCGGCGGTGGTTGTCGTCGTCGCGTTCGTCGTCGGGGGGCGTCGCCGCGCCGGGTCCGTGATGCGTGCTACAGCGTTCGCAAACTCTCCCGGGATGTTGCTCGTGTTCGGTGCGGTCCCGCTGATTGGACCTTTCGTACGCAACCTGATCGCTGTCTGGATGGTTGCGGCCACCGTTCCCGGTGTTCGTGCCCTTTACGGTTTGCAACGCTGGCGCGCGGTCGTCGTTGCCGTCGGTAGCTTCCTGGCCTACTGGGGTCTCGGCCTGGCTTCCGACTATTTCGTCGGATAGCCGTTTGACGAGGAACGCGATGTGGTCGGGCTGTCCGTCTTCGGGGGGTTCGGATGAGCCATATAGCGCCGCGGTGGTCCATTTGGACGCTTGATCTTGACTTTCAAGCGGCAGGCGCGATAGCCCACGACTTTCACATTTTTCGCGAATCTAGGTCCATCAGTATCAAATAAGGAGGAACGGTTTCATGCGAACGATTCGAACCGCCGCGCTTGCGCTTTGCGTGGTATGGGGGGCCGCTGCTGCGTCGGCGCAGACCTGCGGCAACGGTACAGTGGAGGCCCCGGAAGAATGCGACAATGGGGGCATCTGTATCGGAAGCAGCAACGCCGGTACTGCCTGTACGGCCAACTCTCAGTGTCCGGAGGGGCTGTGTAAGCCTTTCGGCGGTGACGGCTGCGCGGCGAACTGCACGACGGAGCGCGATCTGTTGTACGATCTGGTTCCGGGGGTTGGCTCGGGCTTTGACCTGCAGCCGGGTACGAGCGGCCTGGTGATCAACGCCTTCATCACCTTGCCGATCCCTTTGAGCGGCCATCTCACACTGACCGTCGGCAAGGAACGTGACGGCCAGGTTCCAACGGTCGTGAAGGGCAACTCGATTGTCTTCCCGGCGATTCCGGTATTGGGCCAGGCCTGTGGGTGCGTGCACGGCGGTACCTTCAAGACTTGCGGTGGAACTTATTTGGAACCGGATGGTTCGCAGTCGAAGGATTGCACCACCAAGCCTGACGCTTGCAACGGCCTGAAGCCGTGTACCGACGTGCATGGTCCCGGCAACACCGGATCGGGTGTCGTGGGTTGTAGCGGCATTGATGGCGTCAACCTCGACTATTCGATCGACGCCGGCGGCGAGTCGGGAAACGTAGGCTCGCCCGTGGTAACCACCAGCGGCAGCGGCGGTGCCGGCTCGTCCGTGGTACTGACGACGATTGGTGTGAACGTCGTGCTCGGTGGCTGCACCGGCACCAGCTCCGACTACGGCCCGGATGGCCAGTTCTGTACCGCCGACGATCAATCGACGTTGGGTGCGTCGGCAACCAATCCGGCGGTCACCGGTACGGCCTCGGCGACCATCAGCAACCTCCCCGACGGCAGCACCATCGGTCCGGTCACGGTGAGCGGCTCGGCCTTCAGTTGCGCGAAGTTGGCGGCGGGCAACCCGGGTGGTGGCGGGATCGTTTCGGCGTTTGCGATTCCCGACATTCCACAGATCGGACCCGTAGCCGTTACCGTTGCCCTGGTGGCCAAGGAGACGACGACTGCTTCGACCTGCGCCGGCGACTGCGGCGGCGACGGCGAGGTCACTGTCGATGAGTTGATCACGATGGTCAACGTCGCCTTGGGCAACGCTCAGGCCAGTACCTGCACCGCCGGCGATACCAACGGCGACAACGACATCACCATCGACGAAATCGTCGCGGCAGTCGGTAAAGCGCTCAACGGCTGCGCGTAGAGGACAAGGGGCTAGGGGGTTGCGGGGCTAGGGGACGCTTTCAAATTCAGATTCCGCATTGACGACCCTAGCCCCCAACCGCTAACCCCTAGCCCCTAATCCCGTTGCCGCGGCGGCGTAGCTCAGTTGGTTAGAGCGAGGGTCTCATAATCCCTAGGTCCGTGGTTCGATTCCACGCGCCGCCATTTTCTTCCTCCACAAGTTCAACGACTTCCGCATCACTCCCAACAGCCGCTTTGGTCTCGGCCACCTCGGTGTCAGTAGTGGTGTCACTTGGCTTGGCGTTCAGCCGCTGAACGGCGTCGAGTTGGTGGGCTGGCGACAGGTGCGAGTAGCGCAGGGTCATGGTGAGCGTCTTGTGCCCGAGTAGCTCTTGCACCGTGCGCAGGTCGACGCCCGCCATCACCAGCCGGGAAGCGAACGTATGGCGCAGGCAATGCCAGGTGAACGCCTCGATCTTTGCTGCCTTCACTGCCGGAAGGAACGTGCGGTTGACGTAGTTCTGAGCGTCGACAGGGGTATCCCCGTTGCTGCTCGGGAACACGTAGTCGCTTTTCAGGCGGCTTGGCCGATCGCGAAGAATCTCCCGAACGGTGTCGTTCATCGGCACCCGTCGCGTCTCTCCGCTCTTGGAACGTGGCACGGTGATGATGCCGGTGGAGAAGTCGACGTGCTCCCACCGCAGGTTGAACTGCTCGGCGCGCCGCAAGCCGGTGTGCATTCCGACTGCGACGATAGGCCAGTCGTTTTCGCCGATCGCTTTGCGTAAGGCCGTTTCCTCTTCGCTGGATAGGAACCGGACGCGCTGATTGTTCTCTTTGGTGAACATCTTCGGCCGGACGGGGTTGGTGTCAGCCTTGCCGTCTTCGATGGCGACGTTGAATACGCGGCGGAGGAAAGCCAACTCACGGTTGATCGTTGCTGGGGCCAACTTCTTCAACTTGTCCTTGCGCTTGCTCGCAGGACGCGCGGCGCGACGCTTGGCGGCAAAGCGCTCGACGTCACCGGGGAGAATCTCGCGCAGAGTCTTGCCGGGGAAGGCCTCTTTCCAGAGGGTGCCAAAGCGCTCGTAGTGGTCGAACCACTGCAGCCGGTCTTCGTTACGCTTCAGGTAGTCGTCGATCATGTCGGAGAGCAACACTTCCTTGCGGCGGATGCGCTCGGGGAAGAAGCGGCGTTCCTGGATCTCGTTCTTCCGCTTTTGATAGACTTTCGCAGCGAGTCCCTTCGGTCCGACTTTCTCTCTGTGCTTGCGGCCCTTCTCGTCGAAGTAGCAGACCCACCAGACGCCAGACCCGGCAGGACGCTCGAACAGACCGCGCGTGCTGCGCTTACTTTCCGGCTTGGCGTTTTCGTCGCTCTCGCTCATGTCCACTTTCCTCGAACAGCTCGCACACGGGAACGTCCAACGCTTTCGCAATGGCTGCCACGGTGGAAGCTCTCACGTCTTGCCCCTCACGCTCGGCGCGCGCAATCGCGACGCGATGCAGTCCGGTTTTCTCGGCGACATCGCTGAGGCTCATGCCCTTTGCTTTCCGTGCGCGCTTGATCCGGTCCACATGGCTCTAGTAACGTATTGGCTACATGATGGCAAGATCAATCTTTCAGTGAGCGCAGCGCTGGCCGTTCGGAGTCGTCGATTAACTTCCGTATCGTGCTCAACCGAAAGCGCAGCGCGCGGCCGAACAACTTCACAGCCGGAACGCGTCGCTCGTAGGCCCACTGGTAAAGAGTGGTCGGCTTGAGTCCGAGAAGAGCCGCCGCTTCGCGAACGTCGAGCAAGCGTTCTTGGCTCTGGTCGTCGGTGGACGTCGCTTTAGCCGGCGGCATTTCCGTCTCCACCTCTGGTTCTTGGCGCAGAGGATGTGTCCACGGCGGCTGTTGCGCTGCCAAGCCCGGACTCCAAGGACGCTAGACCGCTAGAACTGTTGATTCCGCTGCTCGAACGCGCGTTTTCCGAAACGCTAGAAGAGTAGGATCCTAGCGCGTGCGAATTGCCCACAACGCCCTTGCGCGACAAGGGTTCTAGCGTCCTAGCGCTTTGATCCCCGTTGTTCGTCGGTAGATAGCGAGCAAACGCGTCAGCTAGATCAGAAAGCCGGTACCCGTGCCTGTTTTGGGCGTCTCCCCAAATTTGCACCGACTGCACGCCGAACGGCCGCAGTAGACGCCCCAAACTCGCTCCGGTTAGTGGCTTACCCTTGCGCCACTCTGACCACGGTCTGTCAGCCATCGAGGTCAAACGCGCGAGCAGCATGTCTGTTGTCAGCCTGTCGGCGCACTCATCGGTGAAGATCGCTTCCAGATCCGCGAGCAACCGGACCGCAACGTCATCCTCCGACGTCCGGCCATCGTAGAGCAGCGTGGCCGCCCGACGTGCACGGCAAGGCCAATCCCCGCCCGCTGCGTCAGCGATTGCTAAGAGTGGTCGCCAGTTGTCGGCAGCTCGATCGTGCAGTTCGCTGGGCACGGTGGGGTCAGACTCCCGCAGTCGCTCACAGTTGTCCGCCGCCCAACGTGCACAGCGCCGACGAAGTGATTCCAGCTCGCGCTCGATACGATCTCGACGCAGCCGCTCTACGGTCTCGCGCGCGGTCTTACGCGCCATGCGAATCATGATCGAGCGATCCTCGATCGTACTGGGCAAGGCGCCGATTGCTGCAAGGGCCTTCGCGCCGAAAACGCGAAACGCGCGGGGTTCGTGATCGTCCCCGACGGTACGGATGACCTGGCTCGAACGCGTGTGACCCGCATTGAGTATGCCGCGCAGTTCCTCGCGCTCGGCAAGGAAGGTGTCTGCCTCATCGATTAAGAGCGTGGGGGACATGGCCTCGACGATCCGGAACAACGCGGCTGTGGTGATGCTCCCGGCAACAATTGTGCGATGCGCAAGCGCGCGATGCACGTCGAGCGCTGTGCTCTTGCCGCAACGCTTTTGGGGCGACGTGAACGTCAAGATGGGCGATACGTCAAACGCGTTGAGACAATAAGTGTGTAGGTCCCACAGTGCTGCGGCATCGGCCGCTCCATCCGGCATAACTACGAAGCGATGATGCACCGCCGCTAGATTGTCGAGCATCTTTGCCCCGTCAACCGGCTCCGGCCATGGTTCTACCTCGTCAAAGAAGAGGGCCTTGCCCTGGCCGGATGCAACAACCGCAGGCGCAGCAATCTTGAAGGCCGCGTCGACCAAAGCAGTGGAGCGGTGGATACTCCGCTCCTTGAGCAGCGTGATTGAACGCTCGCGTACAATTTCTCGTTGAAGTACGTCGGCGCCTCCAAGGGAACCGCCGAGTGCACGTAGCGCTTGCTCAACGCTCTGGGGGCTAGCCTTGTCGGTCAGCGATGCAAGTCGGCCCATAGCGGCGTCAATCGGATCGGATGTTGTTGGCGCCGCCTCCGTCAACGGATCGAGCAGCCTCCCTACCTCGTCGTCAAGCAACTCCTCGTCGCGCAGTCGCTCTACTTTACGCATGCTGCCTCCCGCGGTCGTTGCGCTAGAACGTTCAGCCATTCGCGTTCTTCCGCCGACTGCAAAAGGGATAGCTCGTATTCTCTCGCGTCGCGCAGGCTGTGCGCTTCTGCGAGCGTCTCCCATGCGGCGGCGCTTCCGTTGGACCTGCTCGTGAGTGACAGGCCGGCAATCTCGACTCTGCGGTCGAGGTTACGCAGCTCGTCGACTAGCGCGGTTAGCCGATCTTCACGCCACGTTTGAAGGATGATACGGCGTCGAGCCACTATGCCTTGTCGCTGGATCTCTCGACTTGTTGGATGGGGTGCGCGAGCATCCGCCCCCGCAAGCCGAGCAATATGGCTGATTGCGTCGCGAAAGGTCAGTCCGTGTAGGGCGCGCGCGAGCTCGAACACATCGCCGCGTGAACCGCACGCAAAACAGCAATAGCGGCGTTCGTTGAAACTGAAGGCAGTCGTATTGTCCCCATTGTGGATTGGGCAGCGCATCCGCCGACGCTGAAGCGGCGGTTCAATGCCAGCGTCTCTGAGTACATCGCTGATGCTGACCGAGCGGAACACTTCTAGGTCGGTGATGGGTCTGCTCATTTGCGCTCGCATTCTGGTGAACGAAGGGAAGCCGCCTCTATCGCTCCAGCAGTGCCGGAACCAGATTGGCCTCGATCAACCGTGTTACCTCGCTCTCCGGGATCAAAACCCTTCGCCCTAATTTTACGCGCGAGATGCGCCGTGCAGCCGCCCATTGGCGCAAGGTAACCGCCTTCAAGCCGAGGGCCGCAGCGGCATCGTCAACCGATAGCAGCTTCTGTGTCTTGTCCATGATCCAGTCCTTTCTGTTGCAGAGCTAACGTATTTGACAGCGTGCTAGTAAGTGCACTACGCTCAAAGGCATGTCACAATCTTCCAAGCCTGCCAAGCAAAAGAGGCAATCTGCTTCCAAGCAGGTCGCTGCGCAAAAGCAAAAGATAAGCGTTATGAACATAACGCTTCGTAGATCGAAACGTGGATCAAAGGGTGATGCAGTCCGCCGAGTCACGGTTACAAAGCAAAGTCGGCCGATGAACCGTTACGCTGCGCTGAAACCGTGGCTTGAACTTGCAAATGGAGACTGCGGACCGGACCTACGTATTAAGACCCTGGTCTTGAGTCTCGGAATTCCGGAACTCAAAACGGCTCTTGAGCGCTCGCTCAAGGCTTCGTTTGAATCTTTGTTGAGCGTGCGTCAGCGTTTGCACGATGACTTAGGGTGCCTGGAACGATACCGTGGCGTTGGAATGAAACTGGGTCCAACATTCAATCTGCCTGCTTGGGATACCGCAGACTTTCCGCTCGAGATGGGAAATTGGGGAATTGACGTGGAAGGTTTCGTTCAGCGGAATAGCGCATCGTTGTACGAAGCCTTCATCGAGGCTCTTCTGGGTACGGATGTCGACCGCTTCAGGAAGTGCGAGAGGTGCGAGCGATTTTACTACGCGAAGCGTAGAGATCAAAAAACCTGTTCGGGTAGATGTGCAGGCGCGTTGAGGGCCGTGAATTGGCGAGCGCGCCAACGCTCATATGAATACAACCGGAAACTCAAACGGGCGGGCGTTGAGAAGAAACGATCGTCCGAGGGTATCCTTACGAGGCGACCACGGACAAACACACGACGTCGCGGTGCTCTTCGTGCCGCCGATCGGTAGCGCCCTGGGTTCGGTGCGGGTAACGATCATGGCGCATCCAAGAGGAGCGAAACTAAATCAGGATACAACGAGCCTGCGCCGTGCGTCGGCGTAGCGGATCAGTTTGATTCGTTGGACGCGCCCATTAACCCCGTAGTCTGCGCGACCCAAAGCGTGGTTGTTACCCGCGGATCGCGTGCGTGCTTAGGTATGCTCCATCCGGCACCTTTTTTCGCCTCTTCGGTAAAGTCGCTCCTCGACGCTCAAAGGGTTAGGCGGGCGAAGATCGAGACCAGATCTAGGCTCTACCGGATTGGCCGAAGTCGCAGTGAGAACGGCAACAAAAGCTCGGATCTCGCACCCATAAATCGGGAGAGGCATGGGGCAGGATTGGGGGAGAGAGATGGGGCAGGATGGGGGGGGAGAGAATGGGACAGGACCCAGGGGGGCCGAAGGCCGTCGATGGTATCCCCGGTCAGCGCCGTTGAATGAGGATCCATGGGGCAGATGGAGCGCGGGGAGGCACGTTTGGTCACGTGCGGCAGGCGACAGAACCGGGGGCCCCTTACTGAGGGCGTGCACAGACCGCACAGATGCCTGAGCTGTCCACCGAAACGACATTCAGTGGAGCGCTATTCGACGACGGACCCGGCGGTGTTTGCCAACATGTCCCGTCGCTTGCGATAGCACCTGATCCAGGGTCGGCTCGCCACCACATGTACGTTTTTCCGGTGTAGAGCGTTGAGAACTCCGCGGGGCAGGTGTCGGTGCCCCGAACAGTGACAGTGGCGGTTACCGAAGCTGACTGACAAACCGCGCACGGACCCGAGGTGTCGACGGAGAGAGCATTCAGCAGAGCGTGATTCGACGACGGACCCGGTGGCGTTTGCCAGCAGGTTCCGTCGCTGGCGACGGCTGCGTCTGAGGTCGAACGCCACCAAACGTACGCGTTGCCGGAGTACAAAGGGGCGAAGCCGGAGGGACAGACGTTGGAACCGTAAACCGTCAATGTAGCCCGAGTCCCCGCGGATAGCGCGGCAATCCGGGCTGTATTCGCGTCGACAGCACCTTTGACCGCTCCGAAGTTGTCGTTGACTTGGTTCGCATCGGCGACGCTTCCGTTTTGAAACGTGTGCGGAAGAGTCAGATCATCGGCCCGAAGAACTGCGGGAGCGCAGACAGACAACAGGCAGATACAACCGAGGCCGGCGGTTCTGACGTGAGAGATCATCCGTTGCATATTGAACCTCCATGTCATGGTGGTGGTTGATTCCAGAGATCCGCGCCCCACGTGAACGAACCCCAGCGCGCCACGGCTATCGTCGGTGTCGCGGTGGGAGTCGGGGGGC
>JACQEN010000121.1 GCA_016200585.1 Deltaproteobacteria bacterium | reverse complement strand
TCCAATATGTCGGGCAAGAGCACGCTTCTGCGAGCCGTCGGAACAAATGTCGTGCTAGCGCTGGCAGGGGCGACGGTCCGTGCACGCACCTTTCGTATCTCCTCCATGGCGATCGGCGCTTCGATCCGCACCCTCGACTCACTGCAGGATGGAACCTCGCGCTTCTACGCCGAGATCACACGAATCCGCCAGATCATGGAGCTGGCGGCCGGGCCGCGACCCCTGTTGTTCTTGTTGGATGAAATCTTGCACGGAACGAACTCGCACGATCGCGGCATCGGCGCCGAAGCAATCGTACGCGGCTTTCTCAAGCGCCGCGCCATCGGATTGGTTACGACCCACGACCTCGCGCTAGCCCGGGTAGCCGATACGTTGGCTCCGATCACGGCGAACGTGCATTTCGAAGATCATATGGAAGGCGGTGTTATGCGCTTCGACTATCGGATGCAGCCCGGTGTGGTCACCCACAGTAACGCTCTGGCACTGATGCGCGCCATCGGGCTCGAAGTATAGACATGTGCGACGCGAAGGGACGTGCATATCGGTGCACTAAGAAGCGCCGCTGCTGCCGAAAACTCGCGCCAGCCGGCGGTGGCGGTGACGGAAGAAGGAGCGGAAAATCGGTAGGTAGAGCGCACCCAAGAATGAAAGCCGCGGTGTGAATTCGACGCGATCGGTTACGCGGCATCCACCCTCGACAGGTTCGAGGCGACGTTCGTGCTGCCAGATGCGCTGAGTCAGCATGCTCGACGTTTCTAGGAAGCCACGGCCCGGATCGATCCGTGCGAATACGAGATCGTCGTAGTCGACGGGCAGGAATCCGAACAGGAGGATCCAGCTTCGAAAGACTCGCTGCCCGAGCGGCACATCGTTGCCGTCGATACGAATGCGATCAGAAGGATAGGTCATACGCACCAGAGGCATGAGCTCGGCGTTGACACCCGGCATCGATGAGATGCTACGCCAGACTGCGTCAGGCGCTGCTTTCAGAACCGATGAGACCTCGAAGCGATACGGCACGGGTAGACCGTATCGCGGTGCCGGCAGCTTGCCAACGCCCCGCGGCGCGGGACTTCATTCGTCATCCACGCCCGAATCGCGTGCCGCCAGAGTACTTTCAGCGCGACTTCACACGTGTGGTTGCAAAGAAGTAGAACGCTCAGCGCCCACAACCGTTGAGTGCGCTGTTTACCGCCATGATGATTTCATCGACGGTGATCTCGCCCGAATGGTCAAGGTCTCCGGCGCGGCAGGTCTCAAGGTCGGCTGCTCCGAGAGCGATGTTGACCAAACGAATGATCTCGTCGACGGTCACCTCGGTCGATCCATCGCAATCACCCGGGCACGGCAATGGCGTTGCCGTCGAGGTCGGTGGGAGTGAGGGAATCGTCGATGCCGTCGGGGGTGGCGTCGCACTCGGCGTCCGAGTCGGAGGTGCGGTTTGGGTGAAGGATGGAGTTGTCGACGGCATTTCTGTAGCGCTCGGTGTCGCGCTTTCGGTTGCGGAAGGCGTGGGCGAGACCGGTGGCGTTGCACTTGCCGACGGTGACGGCGCTGGGGTCAACAACTGCAGCGTGAAGAGCTTTGTGTGAGCGTTGCCGACAGTGTCGCCGGCGCGAATGAGCAGCGACTTGGTTCCGGCGCCAGACGCAACAGGAGTGCCTGAGAGGATACCGTTGGCGCTCACGTTCAAGCCGGTAAGGTTCGTTTGGCGTGTCAGGCTCCATGTGAAGCCGCCGCTTCCACCGCTGGCAGCTAGCTGGAGAGAGTACGCTTGACCTTCGCTCGCACTGGGTAGGACATCAGGCGTGGTGATCGTCGGCGGCGCAGCGGTTGGATAGATAAAGGTGACTCCGGCGATGTCGTCGCTGCGGACTCCGGCGCAACGACCGTCGAAGTGGGCCTGAAAATACATCGTTGCGTCGCGCAGGGTGGCGTCCGGTTCGGGATTGCGTTCGGAGGAGTGGGCCAGACCGATGCTGTGGCCGAGCTCGTGAGTGGCGATCTCGCCGAGATTACATTCCGTCCAAACGTCGCAGCTTCCCCAACCATCGGCAAAGGTCAGTGTGGCGCAGAGCGAATGCCCGAACGTCGTGTTGTTGAAGACCTTGGTCTCTGAATTTCGGGCGCGAAATCCGCCCACGGCAAGCATTCCGTGACAACCGACCGGCGCCGGAATCTCCGACAGCGGATCGTCGAAACGGACAATCAGCGGATTGGGTCCAGGACAGGCAGGTGACAGATCCGTGGTCAGCCCTCCATCACGCAAGTCGATGCTGGCACCATCGATTTGCGTCCAGGCCGCGAAGGCGGCGTCGACAGCACGGCGCGAAGCCGTCAGACCAAGGATCGAATCGCCGCGCTGGTCGATCAGAAACGACAGCGGAGTGTTTTGGTCAGGTTCAAAAAAGCGACCCGGTAAACCCGTACCGCCGAGCGTAAAGGCCGCCGTCAGTTCCGGAACAAATGAATTCGAGGTTGGGTTCTCTTGAAAGGTTGGAAGCGCTCCCGACGCCGCCTCACGAATGGATGCAAGCAGAGTCTGAAGATCGACTGTCGATTGCGGTGCGTCGATACCGGCAGGCAAGAGCACGGTCGTATCCGACGGCAGCTGCTGCAAGGCGCGCAGTCTGCCTGCGGCACCTTCGATTATGTCGAACTTCCCCAACACCATTTGATTCGTATGCCAGGCGCCGTCGTCTCCTTGAACGAGAAACAAGACGACCTTCTCACCGACCGTGAAGCGCGGCGCAGCATCGACGACCTCGACCTCGTCGCCGATGCTCCCACCCGACTCGACCAAGGTCAGGTCACCTTCTGCAATCTCACCAGCAACGACGCCGGCGATGGCGATATGGACGAGTGTGTGAATGTGGCTGGTCGCCGTCGCTTCACTGACGATGTCGATTACGTCGGCGATCACCACTGCTTGCGCGCTTTGGGTCAGCTCCTCGATCGACAGGGGAATCAGCGTCATCGCCTTCAGACGCAGCGCTACAAGCAACACGATGGCCAGCGCGCAACAGGCTCGAAGGCGATGCATCGGATACGCCTACCTGCGGCGCCGCGGAGTCGCAAGCGGCGTTGCGCCAGCGTCGCTTACGCGAGTTGATTGTGTCGTAACTCGACGGCGATCGCTCCACCGCGCAGATCGACCTGTCGGACCCACGCGGCCGAGAGGCGCAGTGGACGGTTGGGTACCATCCGTCGGTAGTGTTGTCGCCAAAGCGGTCTGCCGTCTTGTGTGACGACAACTTCGGCGTCGCTCGCAAATTCAGCGACTCGCAGCAGAAAGGCGCCGTGAGGTGGAGCGATTGGTGGCACCGCTGCGATTGCGCTGGGTGATATCCAACGGATCGGTGGGCTGGCGATCAGGGACGGACCGAAGCCTTGCGGCCAGTCGTCGGTTTCCAGGAAACGCGCGACGTTGCGTGCTGCGTGACGACCGCTCAGGGCGGCGACGTCTGCCGTCTCGGCGCCGTGAAGCAGATTGCCTGCTGCAAACACGCCGCGACACTCGGTTCGTAAAGCACTATCGATCAGCGGACCGCGCGTACCGCCATCCGTCTTGAGGCCGCCGCGACGCGCCAATTCATGATCGCCGATCCAGTCGCCGGTGAACACAACTGTATCGCAATCAATCGTAAAACGACGACCGTTCAGGCAGTCGACGAGATCGACGGCCTCGACGCGTTGCCGACCGCGGATGCCCATGAGCCGCGTCATCGTGAGCAGCGGGACGCCGAGTCGCGTTGCGCTCAGAAGCTTGAAGGGAAGATAGGTCTGGTGCGCCGGATGTTCGGTCACCATGGCCAGAGTCTTTGCGCCGCCATGGTGCAGGGTGAGGACAGCAGAGTAGCTGACGTGCTCGGCGCCGATCACGACGGCACGAGTGCCGATGCGCTGTTTGTGCAGGTAGACGAGTTGCTGCAACGATCCGGTGGTGAAAACGCCGGCGGGGCGATCGCCTGGGACAAGACGCGCCGATCTTGGTCGTTCGCGACACCCGGTCGCCAGGATGACGGCGCGCGCATCGACGCGGGCGGGACCATTCGAGCTCATCGTTCCCAGCACGGTCGGCGCCTCCCAGTACGTTACCGTTGTTTCCGTACGCAGGTCGACCCCGGCAGCGTCTGCCATCCGAACGTAGCGCGCGGCGTACGCCGGGCCGCTCAGCAGGCGTCGCAAGTCCCGCCATCCAAATCCGGTGTGAACGCAATGTCGCGGGATGCCCCCGAGTCGTGCCTCGCGCTCCGCTACAACGACGCGCGCAATTCCGACACGGCGCAGCTCAAGTGCTGCCGCCAGGCCGGCGGGTCCACCACCGACAATCAGGACATCGACGCGCTGGTCG
>JACQEN010000120.1 GCA_016200585.1 Deltaproteobacteria bacterium | reverse complement strand
CTTCTCCGGCTTCGTCTTCAAGATCCAGGCGAACATGGATCCGCAGCACGCCGATCGCGTCGCCTTCGTGCGCGTGTGCTCGGGACGCTTCGTACGCGGCATGGACGTCATCCACTCGCGCACCGGCAAGGAGCTTTCCCTCAAACGGTCGCTGCAGTTCCGCGCCCAAGAACGTATGCTGATCGAAGAAGCCTTCGCCGGCGACATCATCGGCATCTGGGACCCGGGCCTGCTACGCATCGGCGACTCGCTCAGTGAAAAGCCCAATCTCGAGTTTGCCGGCATCCCGCGTTTCTCGCCGGAACACTTCGTGCGCGTCATCCTCACCGAACCCTTCAAGCGCAAGCAACTCAAGAAGGGCTTGGATCAGCTCTCCGAAGAAGGAGCGGTACAGGTCTTCTTCGACCGCGAACGCTTGGAGCGCGATCCCATTCTCGGCGCCGTCGGGCGCTTGCAGTTCGACGTCATCCAGTACCGCTTGAAAAGCGAGTACAGCGTCGACGTGCGCTTCGAGGCGCTGCCGTTCCAGCATGCACGTTGGGTGGAAGGCGACTTCGACGCCGCCGACATCGAACGCCTCGGTGGTGTGCTTTGTCTGCTCGATATCGAGCAACGGCCACTGATGTTGTTCAAGAACGATTACTGGCTGCGACAGATCGAAGAGCGCCACAAAGACCTCAAACTCGTCGTCGCCGTGCAGCCGGGCCGCCGGCAGCGCGCCGCGGCGTGACCGACGATTGTCACGAAGCGGGCCTGAGACTCTCCACCCCCTGCGACGTCAGGGGCGATACAGCCTACGCCCGGTTACCAGCGGTAGATCCAGCGCCGACAGCAGCCCCGGCGGCGCCGCGCAGACGGCCGGGATGGCGTTGACGATGCGCGTCGCCGTGAGCACCACGCCGCCGACGGCGTGGTCACCGTGCTCGTCTTCGAACTCGAGCTCGCAGTGAATTTTCGGGAAGCCGGTGATCTGAACGCGGTAGCTGCCGTTGCCGGTCGGCCACTCGGGTGCGAGGTCGTCGTCGAGGCGCGTGACGTGTTCGACAACGATCGCCGGCCGCCCTGCCACGATGCCGTGCACTTCGAAACGCAACCCCGCCATGGTGCCCGGTTGCACCGTGTGCGCACCGATACGGATCGGTTTCACTGCCGGACGCTTTTCGTAGCTCGAAGTGATCTTGTCGAGCTTCACCCCCAACCCCTCGGCGAGCAGATTCACGGTGCCACCCCAACCGAACTCGAGCGTCCCCGGCGTCAGCAGCAGCGGCATCTCGTCGAGCGGCTTTCCGAAGCCCATGGTTTCGAACAACGCCTGCGGTTGGTTGTAGGTTGCGTAGTTGATGATCTCGAGCACGCGCACCTCGCTCCAGCTGCCGCACAAACCGCTCAAAGTCAGCGGCAGCAAGTCGTTGGCGAATCCCGGATCGATGCCGGAAGTAAAGAACGACGTGCCGCCGGCTTTGCAGGCCTCGGCGAGCTGGTCGCGGACGCTCGCGACGAACGACTGTGGATGCACCATGGCGACGATCGAGCTGGAGACGACGTTCTTGCCCGAGGCCAGGATGCGGGCGATGTCCTGCGCCGCTTCGAACGGCCGCAAGTCGGCCGTCGCCGTGTAGCACACGCAGTCCGCCTCGAGCGCCAGGATCGCGTCGATGTCGGCGGTTGCTTTGACGCCAACCGGATTCATGCCACACAGTACCCCGGCATCCTTCCCCGACTTCGCCGGGCTGTTCACCAACACCCCGACCAGCTCCAACTCCGGGTGCTCGATCAGGCAGCGCAAAGAAAATGCACCGACGTTGCCGGTTCCCCACTGAATGACTCGGTATGCCATGCGCTGTCCTCCCTCGGAGCCGAACCTCATAACGAGACTGGAGCAGGCGGATCAAGTCTCACTCAAAAGCCGAGCAGCCACGGTCGCAGCCGGCGGCGATATTTTCGCTTGCTTCGGTGTACAGCCTGCGAGCATACTTTGTCGCCCACTAAATCCGTTTTCGCGTACACGAGGTTCGGATCCATTCTACGGCGGCCCTATTGGGACGCCACCTCGAAAGTGTGACCAGAGATTCCAAGACGGGGGTTTCAATGAATCTGCGCGGGGTTCTGATCGGAAGCTTGGCCGTAGCGATGGGGTGCCTTGCGCCGGTTGTCGCTCTGGCGCACGACTCGGTTGTGGCGCAGCCGCGGCCGAAGCAGGTGAAGATTCGCGCCGCCGCCACAGAGATCCTGACCAAGGTACGCATCACCGTGGTGAAGGGTGGCTCGTCGAAGACGGCGACCGTGCCGCTGAAAATCACTACCAGTGCTTTCCATGCAGCCAATTCGAAAACGCCGACGCGCTGCACGTTGCGCTTCGTCGCCCAAACGGTGGGCGACCCCGCCGATCCCACTCCGTCGAACAACACGGCCTTCCTGGCGCTCAATGTGCTCGACGCCAATGCCAGCGACCAAGCGACCGGCCCGGAGGTTTACCTCGATACGGTTTCTCCCGCCGCAATCACCTTCCACCCCGGAACGGTGGCCGCAAAAGTGAGGAAGATACACGCCAAGAATGGGGCAATCGGTGACACCGGTGGGCAGCAGCTGACTGTCTCGGCGCACGACGGTACTTGCCCAAGTGGCGTCGCCGGTGCGGTCGACCTCGACCTCAAAACGCCGGGCACGCAATCGTCGTTGACCATACCATTCGGCTCGAAGAAAGGGGCGACGCTGCAGCTGTCGCTGAATCCCGCGGCATTCCCTCCGGCGCTAGCGCTTTCGCCCTTCCGCTGTAGCCTCGACCTGACGGTCACTGGGTCCACCGGCGACACCGATGCCACGAACAACCGCATCAGCGTCGCCTTGGATGTGAACGGCGGCGCCGCCACGTTGCCGGCGCTGGCGCAGAGCGATCCGATCGACAGCGCCAGCGCGGTGGCACGCACACGCTGGATTCGGTTGCAGTTCAACCAAGCGGTAGACCCCGTCGCCTACGGCGCGTTCGCGTTGGTTTGCGACGGTCAGCCGCAATCCTTCACGACCTCGGCTTTGGACCCGACGGTGCTGATCGTGAATCCGCAGGGCTCCCTGCCGGCGGGCGCGGCTTGCGTACTCGCTTGGCAGAACAGCAGCGGGCCGGTGAATCTATCCTTTTCTACTGCAGCCGCCGGAGCCCCGGCCTCGGTGCTCTACGACCGTAGCGACGCGACGCGCACGGCTCCCTTTCCCGACGACTTCTGGCTCCAACCCGACGCCTCGACGCACACCGGTGTCCGTGTCGCGATGGCGGTTCCAGACATTCCGCCCGGCGAGCAAAGCCTGTTCGTCGCCCTGCTCAACGAAGCAAATCAGATCGACGGTTTCAGTCCGATCGGTCATTTCGTGATCGAGACTTCGGACGCCATCGACCCGACTTCGATACCGACAACGCGAGAGGAATCGGTCGATCCACTCGCCACAATCGGTTTGTTCGATATCGATCCTGCCAGCGCGACCGTTGGACAACGCATGCCCTTCCGCGTCGACGTGCGCAACGACACCAATACGCTGAACGTGACGTCGCATACATTGATGCTCTTTCCGTCCATTCCGCTCACACCACGCGGGCACTACGGTTTGCTGGTAACGCGCGGCGCCCTGGTCGATGCGACGCGCCCGTTGGACCCTTCGGCGTTCTTCAGCGCGGCGCTGGCGGATCCAACCCTCGGCGAGGCAGCCGCCGTGACTCGCGCCCGCGGCTTGGCGAGGGACGTGATCGACACCGTCGCAACCTACGCCGCGCTGCCCATTCCAGCCGACGACGTGGCCCTGGCCTTGAGTATCTCGGTGCGCAGCAACGACGATCTCCCCACCGAGATGGTTGCCATGCGCCAGCAGGTACGCGCTTTGCCGCCGCCGGGGATCACCATCACCAGCGTAACCGCCGAGACGCAAGCCGGCAGCAAGGTTGCCGCGTTTGTAAAAGGCACATGGGAGGCGCCGGAATTTCGCAATGGCGTGAACCTCAATCGTGACGGTGCCGGCCTGCCGTTGCTCGTCACCACCAATCCCATTCCCTTCACGCTCGCACTGCCCAAGGCGGCGCTCAACGGTCCGGTGCCGATCACCATGTACCAGCACGGGAGTCCGGGAGATCCGGCCAAAGAAGTCCCGAAGATTGCGCGTCAGGAAATGGCAGCCGCAGGATTTGCGTTGATGGGTTTCCGCGACGTGCTCAATCGCGAAGTGAGCCCGAACGCGCAGACGACCACCGACGCCGCAACCCAGCAAGTCATCGCCATTCTCAACGGCCTTCTGGCGAATCAGAAGATCCCCGACTACTGGATCCAAACCAACGCCGAGCAACTCGGATTTGTGCGGGCGCTTGAAACTCTCGGCACGTTGGACGTCTTGCCCGTAGGGGCCCCTGACGGTGTTCCGGATATCGACGTCGGAAAACCGCTCTCGTACTTCGGAATCAGCGAAGGGTCCGTTCATGCACCAGCCCTTCTCGCCTACGAGCCCGACATCCACGCCGCCGCGCTGGTCGTGGGCGGCGCGCGGGCCGTCGAAACGATCATCCATCAGCAGGCGGAAACCGCTCTCGCCGGTGTCGCGCTATTCTTTCCAAACCTGACCGCGGCCGACATCTGGGTTGGCTTTGCGCTCTTCCAAGCCGATTTCGATCGGCAGGACACACACAATCAAGCGCCATTCATCTACCACCATCCGTTGACGATCAGTGGGACGACCAGTCGCGCCAGTATTCTGATGACCGAAGGCCTCACCGATGGGTTGATACCGAACAACGCCACAGATTCTTTGGCGTGGGCCCTCGGTCCGCTGCCGCATCTGCAGCCCGTGCAGAGCCCGGTACCCTTCCTGACGCCTGTCGTCGGTCCGGTGGTCGCCAACATCGACGCAGCGACGAGCGCGGCGTTCTACCAATTCGTACCCGCCGGAGTGCCAGGAATCACCGTAACACCCGGCTGTGAGTCGCAGCCGGAGGGCCACTACTGCGCACAAGGCGCACCGGTGGCGTCGGCGCAGCGGGTTGCATTCTTCCAATCGGCGCTCACCGGTGCGCCGACGATCATAAACCCGCTGCCCTGAGAGGACGAAGCCAGGGCACACGGCCACGCCGTCACGATACTGCAGGAAGATGCAGGCGGGTCGTAATCCGTTGCGCAATTTGCTGCAGGTTGCGCCGGGACGAATCCCCCGTATGGGCGTTCGTGTTCAACCTCGACGAATTGCCCATCCATGGCGAGTGTCTTGCAGCGCTCTCGATCACCGGCGGTAGGGGAGGAACGGCGCGTATTCGTTGCAACGCTAACCTTCGTCTGCCTCCGGGGGTCAGAAAGGAGCCCACGGTGACAGCATCTCTATCGACCCGATCGCGTGCCGCAGCTGTCGTTTTGGCTGTCGCGTCGTGCCTCCTGCGAGCGCAAACTTCCCGGGGGGATCTGTCGTCGAACTACGACGGCCAGCTGACGATCAACAAGCCACCTGCGAACCTGACTGCCAACGGTACACTGACACAAATGAGCAAGGTCATGACCGGTACGATCACCGTCAACATGCCGGAACCGACGCTAACGGGAACGTTCTCCGTACAGGGCAAAACCAATGGACGGCGGTTTCGTCTGCGCGGGAAGAACTCTGCAGGGGCCAAGTTCCTGTGGGCGGGCAAGGTAGAAGCGGGTGGGCCGACGGGAAGAGTCTGGATTTGGACTCGCGGTCTCCATCGTCGCGGGACGCTCGCGTTCGTTCTACCCGGTGCCGGCGGGCCGGGTGGCAGCTTGTTCTCCCAGAACTGTGTCGGTTGTCACGGTGGCAACGCGCGCGGTTTGGTCGGTCCGGACATTCATTGCAACAAGAGTATCCACGATACCGTCCGCAACGGCCGAATGGGTCCGCTCGGGACTATGCCGGCGTTCACGGCCCTCACCGATTCCGAGATCGCTTCGATCCAGAGCTTCCTGGACGGGCTGTGTCCGGTCTCGAACCCCACCGATCTGTTCGCGAGCAATTGCGCATCGTGTCACGGCAGCGATGCCCGCGGTCTCGTTGGTCCCGACATCCATTGCAACAAGAGCATTCACGATACGGTACGCAACGGCGCCACGGGTGCGCTCGGTACCATGCCGGCCTTTGCGAGTCTCGCCGACGCTGACATTGCCGTCATCCAGAGCTTCCTCGACAGTCTTTGCCCTGCCCCCACGGGACCTGAGCTGTTCGCCGGCAACTGCGCGCCCTGCCACAGCAGCAATGCCGCGGGCACGGCAGGACGGCCGAACATCCAATGCACCGTGAGAAGCCGCATCTTCAACGCTGTTCGCCGCGGTCGCGGCAGTGGCTTGATGCCGATCTTCCCGGCTTCGGCGATGCCGGATTCTCAGGTGGATCAGTTGGTCGCCTATCTTGCTTCTCTGTGCAGCGGTTTGCCGGGGGACCGCTTCGCTTCGAATTGCGCGACCTGTCACGGCGCCACGGCCGGCGGCGGGCGCAACGCCGACAACATTTTCGGGCCGAACATCCGCTGCACCGGTACGAACGATTTCCTGGAGAAGGTTCAATTTGGCAGCGATGCCATGCCGCCGTTTCCCGAGCTGACGGCAACCAACATCGGCGGCATCGCCGGTTACGTACATCAGAATTTCTGTCCGCTCGGTGGTTGAACAGTTCTGTTTCGGTTGACCCGAACTACATTAGAGATTGCAGGGGAGGTAGACATGAAATCGATTCGATCATTTCGCGCACCCGCGCTGGCCGCGGTGCTGTTGATGACCGTGGCGCCGACGGCGTACGCGCGTTCGGCTGGCATCACCAGCAACTTGTTTCCGAAAGCCAATACCGGCTGCAACAACTCTGCCTGCCATACGGCGGGCGGCGCCCCGCCCAAAGCGGCGAAGCCGATCGTTCAAATGACTGGGCCAGCGCTGGTCACTCCCGGATCAACCAACATCTACACCTTGACGGTCAGCAACCCGGGCGTGCAGACCTACGCCGGTATGAACGTCGCAACCGATGAGGGCGACCTGGCCCCGGTCGACGGCGAGACCCACCTGCTACCCAATCCTATATCGGGTCAGAACGAGCTGACGCATACGGCGCCGAAACAAGGCACGAGCGGGACCACCATCTTTACTTTCAGTTGGACGGCTCCCGACGCGCCGGATCCGTTTGCCAGCGCGGCGCTGCTCACAGGTTGGGGCAATGCCGTCAATCACAATGGGCTGCAGACCGGCGATTCGGCGGTCGTGGCTCACCTGGCAACGATCAACAACACTCTCTGCCCGGCGACGCCCAGCGTTTGCTCCTCGCCTGGCGCCAGCAAGCTGGTGATCAGCAACGGCGCCAAGCAGCACCTGAGCTTCGTCTGGTCGAAAGGCACGGCAAGCGCAGCCGACTTCGGGAATCCTCAAACCACTGCCGCCTACACTCTCTGTTTGTATGCCGACTCTGCGCTTGCCGGTGCTCTACGTGTTCCGACCAGCGCCCTGTGGGCGACCACCACGACAGGCTTCAAGTACAAGGACCCGGAGTCGAAGTCCCTGCAGACCCTGATCCTAGCTGCCAACTCGCCCACCAAGGTCAACGCCAAGATGACCGCGATAGGAACCGGCGACGCGATCGGCGTCCCGCTATCGTTGCCATTCACAGCAGCCGGTACGGTTACGGCACAACTGATCAACTCGGAAAACGCCAACTGCTGGGGCGACGCGTACAGCGGTAGCTTGATCAAGAAGAACACCAGCGTTGCATTCAAGGGCGTGCACTGAGCTGAGACCTGGTAGCGGCGCAACCTTCAGAGCATCGACGAGACGGCTTCGCGAAGGGTTGCCTGCGCGTCTCGAACGCCGGCGCGGGAACGAAACGCGACGTGTTGGTCGGGGCGCACGAGGAGCACCCCGTCAGGCTCCATCTGCGCCACGGAGATCCACCAACCGTCGCGATCGCCGACGTCGAGCCCGATTTGTCGCACGCGAATCGGCACGCGGAGGTCCCGAATCGCTTCGATCCACGCGGCTCCAGCGGTGCCGACGATCGCGGTGAGGCTGTCGAGCGCGATGAGGTCGAGGGTGGAAACGCGCCGCCCTTCGCTTTCCACCCAACCATGCGGCAGACGCGACCCGGGTCGGCTGCTCGGAAGGAATTCACGTACGGGGTTCGCCGGTAGGAGTCGCTCCGTTCCATCGGCGACTAGAGCTCCGGTTTCGTACGCATAGCCGAGTTGCAGACCGAGCATGTCGAAGTGCTCGGCCTGGTTGGCGATGGCCGATTCCACCGCCGCGCGCCGCAGCGGATCGACGAGCATCCGCGCAAAATGCTGCCGCGCCCGTTCGGGTTCTTCCATCGTACCCATGGCCTGCGGCACCTCGAGGATGCGCATGGCGTTTCGGAAACTCTGTTCGGCGTTGTAGTGCGCGATCGGCTGGCGCTCTTGCTCGTAGGTGTCGAGCAGTCGAGTCCCAGCCCAAGCCTTTTCGACTGCGGCAATTTTCCACACCAGGTTGTGCGCGTCTTGGACGCCGGTGTTCAGCCCGAGGCCACCGGTAGGCGGAAAGCGATGCGCCGCATCACCGGCCAGAAAAATGCGCCGGTCGCGATAGTGCTCGGCCGTCTGCGAAGTCATCATCCAAGGAGCAACCGTACGGATCGTCAGCTCGACGTCGTCGCGCGCGATGGCTCGACGGACGATGTTCTCGCAGTGCGCCGCGTCGTACGTGGCGATCGATTCGTGGTCCGGATCCCAGCTGTGCATGAATACCCATTCGCGATCGATGTCGTGGGCGACGAACGTTCCGGCACACTGCGGATCGGAGACCCAGTAGAGAACGCCGGGACAATCGCCGACGATCGGCCGCAGGTTGGCCTCGAAGTGAATCATGACGAAGCTCTGGATACGGTCGGGTCCGATTGGTTGGATGCCGATCGACTTGCGGACCGGGCTGCCGGCACCATCGGCGGCGAGCAGATAGCGGCTGCGGACTTCATAGGTCTCGCCACCGTCGATTCCCCGAACCCGCGAGACGACGTCTGCGCCGGACTGCTCGGCCGACTCCCATTGGTGCGAGTAGCGTGGGGCGGTACCGGCACGCTGCAGCGAATCGAGCAGAATCGGTTCGAGGCGATGCTGGGAAACATTGCGTAACGGCGTCGGCGTCAAAGCCAGCACCTCATCGCCCTGCCGTTCGTACGGCAGCCGGCCGAGGATTTCACCGCCCAGCCGTGTGACCCAATACACCGTGCCCGCGTCGCGCGGATCCTTTGCGGCGGCGAAGATGGCGTCCATGTCGACACCGCCCTGGCGCCAGATTTCGAAGGTGCGCGCGTTGACCACGTGCGCCGCCGGAGCGCGTTGCGGACCCGGCCGCCGTTCGACGATAAGATGATCGATACCGAGCCGTGCCAGGAGGATGCCGGCCGTCAGGCCCGTTGGCCCGCCGCCGACGATCAGCACCGTAGTCGAGACATCTTTCATGCTCGGTCTACCTCACACAAAAGCGAACAATTCAATTTGGACATCCATCAAATGATCCCGGGATACGTTCCGCCATCGAGTTGTAGATTCTGGCCGGAGATGAAGCCGGCGTGCGCCGAGCACAAGAACGCGCAGGCGGCACCGAGCTCTTCGGGCCGGCCCAATCGTTTGGCGGCGATCGAAGCGCGAATCCGCTCGTAGGCTTCGTCGATCGACTGCCCGTTCAAGCTCGCCGACAATTGCGCCATGAAGCGTTGGCGATCGGTGTCGATACGTTCGGGCAGCAGGTTATTGATGGTGACGTTGGCGTAGGCGACCTCGCGCGACAGGGCTTTGCATAGCGAGGTGAGCCCGGCGCGTGCACCGGTCGACAGACCCATCGGAGCCAGCGGCGCCTTCACCATCGCCGAGGTGATGTTGACGATGCGGCCGAAACGACGCTCGACCATGCCGTCGATGACGGCGCGGATCATTGCAATCGGGGCAAGCATGTTTGCATCGAGCGCCGCAATCCATACGTCGCGGTTCCAATCCTGGAACCGTCCGGGCAGCGGGCCGCCATTGTTGTTGACCAGAATGTCCGGCTCGGGGCAGGCGGCAACCAGCGCCTGGCGCGTCTCTTCCAGAGTGATGTCGCCGACGACCGTAGCGACGCGAACAGTACTGGCCGCATGGATTTCAGCCACCGCTTCTTCAAGCGCTTCGGCGTTGCGCCCGTTGAGCGTCAGGTGAACGCCTTCGCGCGCCAGAGCCAGCGCGCAAGCCCTGCCGAGCCCCTTGCTCGATGCACAGACGATCGCGCGGCGATCTTTGATTCCGAGGTCCATGGACTCTTCGACTCCTCGACCTTCGACGGTTTTTCTAGAAATCCAAATCCGGCGGCGGCATGGGGCCCCACTGGCTCAGCGCATTGAGGATGTGATGCGCTCCCGGCGCCGTGTCGGCACGCAGCAGATCGCTGTCGGTCCAGTGCTCGATGGTGAAGCCGAAGGGATCCTTCCAGTAGTCAAAGATTTGTCCGCCCAGGATGTGCCTTCCAATGCCCCAGTACGGCCGTCCGCCATGACCATTGGCTTGGAGGTGATCGTGACCAACCATGAGGTCGTCGAAATCAGCGACCTCGTAGGCGACATGCCCGAGCTTCACCTCGGGTGTCTCGAGCAGCAGCAGCGTGTGGTGGTCGGCCGGTTCGGAGCCGCGATCGCAACGGACGAAACGGCCCATGGGTTTGTCCGGACCTTCCATGTAGATGTCGTCGGAAACCAGCATGCCGAGCGTTTCGCCGTACCAACGCGACAAGGTCGCGAGATCGGTTGTCTTGATGGCGGCGTGGCCGCAGCGTTTGACCTGTGCGGGTCCGGAAGCGACTCGTTGCAGCGTTCCTATCCGCGGCCGTTCGACGCCGGTGTTGAGGGCCGGATGGGAGCGCAGCGGCAAGGTCTCCAACTCGGCGAGGCCGTGGACGACGTCAATCCGGCGACCGTCGGGGTCGCGCAGGTGGACGACTGCACCGCCGCCCGGTTCGTTGGTGGGCTCGACCCTGGTTCGGGTGCCACGAGCCAGCGTCTCGAGATCGTCATGGCTGGTGGCCCAGAAGGAGAGCCCGACAAACGCCGCCGGCCCCAGGTGGCTGACGTGGACGTGGTGCTGGCCGTCGCTACCGCGCATGTACAGGGCGTCGGCCGTACGTGTCGAGCGCTGCATGCCGAAGGCGGTGAGGAATGCCTCCATCTGGTCGAGATCGGGAACCTGGAAACGTGGAAACGCCATATCTCTGACTCGTATGATCGGTGTGCTCATGTCTCCTCCCGCTGGATAGAACTTGCGACGCTTCGTACTATACGAACAATTGGGGCGGCGTGCTTTGCCGGCCGCGCCAAGTTTCTTTGCCGGAAGAGACATTCTTGCCCGAGACAGGACACCCAACCCCGAACCCAGGTCCCATGAGCCCGCAGCCTCAATCGACGATTGCCAGCTGGAGCGCGACGATCCTGCGCGCGCTGGAAGCACAAGGTCTAGACGCGCAGGCGATTGCCAAGCAAGCGGGGATCGACCCGGCGTCGCTGCAAGAACCCGACGCGCGTGTGCAGCGGATGGCGCTGACGCGACTCTGGGAGCTTGCGGTCGAAGCGACCGGCGACCCCTGTTTCGGTCTAACCGTCGCGCGCTTCCCGATGCAAACCACCTTCCACGCGCTCGGCTACGCGGTGTTGGCGAGCGCCACGTTGAAGGAGGCGATCGAGCGCATCATCCGCTACCGTCGGCTGATCGGCGATGTCGTCCAGCTCAGCCTCGAAGAAGGGGGCGAGCGCTGTCGTTTCGTTATCGACGTGTCGAGCCGGCCGGGCGCGGTGCCGTTCGAAGCGGTCGACGCATTTGCCGCCGTCACCGTGCGCCAAGCGCGACTGCTGCATGGCAGCCGCGATCTGAACCCATTGGCGGTGTCGCTGCAGCGTCCTGAGCCACCCAACAGCGCGCCCTTCGAGCGTCTGTTTCGCGCCCCGGTCGCCTTCGCCCAACCAACCAACTTCCTCGAGTACGCGCGTGCCGATCTGGAGCGCCGCTTACCGGCAGCAAACGCCGAGTTGGCGCGACAGAACGACGAGGTGGTGGTGCGCTATCTGGCGCGAGTCAAGCAAGTTGGTTTGTCGAGCCGCGTCGAGCAGGCATTGATCGAAACGCTGCCGAACGGCGAACCGAGCAAGCAAGCGATCGCCCGCAAGCTGGCCATGAGCCCGCGCAACCTGCAGCGCCATCTTGCGGGGGAAGGAACCTCGTTCAAAGAGATCCTCAACCAAGCGCGTGCCAGCCTGGCGCGCAGTTACATCCAGGAGGGCCGTCTGCCGGTCACCGAGGTCGCCTTCGTCCTCGGTTTTGCCGACACCAGCGCCTTTTCGCGAGCGTTCAAACGCTGGACCGGGAAGTCGCCGCGCGAATTTCGCACGCGGTCTTGAGAGCGAGCCTTGCGACTCATTGCGCTACGGCTCGCGGCATCGCCCGATTCATTGCTACCGTAGCCCCGGTGCTTCGTGACCGCTGGCGGCGACGTATTCGAGATAGCCGCCGGTGTAGGGAATCGGGCCGTCCGGGCTGAGCTCGAGGACGCGGTTCGACAGGCGTGCCAGGAAGCGGCGGTCGTGCGAGACGAAGAGCATGGTTCCGTCGTAGTCGTCGAGGGCGCACATCAGCATGTCCTTGGTCGCCACGTCGAGATGATTCGTCGGTTCGTCGAGCACCAGGAAGTTGGGGCGTTCGTAGAGAATGCGCGCCAGCACCAGGCGCGCCTTCTCGCCGCCGGACAGGATGCGGCAGGTCTTGTCGACGTCGTCACCGGAGAAGCCGAAGCATCCGGCCAAGGCGCGCAGTGAACCGCCGCTGGCAAGCGGAAAGGATTGCTCAAGAGTTTGCAGAACCGTTTGCTCCGGTTGCAGCACCTCCATGCTGTGCTGTGCGAAGTATCCGAGCTTGACGCTGGCACCGAGTGCGATCGTCCCACCGTCTGGCTCGCTTTCACCGGCGACGAGCTTCAGCAGAGTCGACTTGCCGGCGCCGTTCACGCCCATGACGCACCAGCGCTCGCGGCGCCGGATCACCAAGCTCAGGTCGTCGTAGATCACCTTCGAACCGTAGCGTTTGCTCATGTGCTCGATCTTGACCACGTCGTCGCCGGAGCGCGGGCAGGCAGGAAAGTCGAAGACCAGGGTGCTGCGCCGTTTCGGCGGCTCGAGCTTCTCGATCTTGTCGAGCTGCTTGACGCGCGATTGCACCTGCGCAGCCTTTGCCGCTTGCGCTTTGAAGCGCTCGATGAAACGCATTTCCTTCGCCAGCTTCGATTGCTGCCGCTGATAGGCGGCTTCGGCTTGGGCTTCGCTTTGAGCGCGCTGCGCTTCGTAGAAGTCGTAGTTGCCGGAGTAGCTGGTGAGCTCACCGCCGTCGATTTCGATGACCCGTTTGACGATGCGATTGAGGAACTCGCGATCGTGGGAGGTCATCAACAGCGCACCTTCATACGTCTTCAGAAAGTTCTCCAGCCAGATGAGCGATTCGATGTCGAGATGGTTCGACGGCTCGTCGAGCAGCATGGCATCCGGCTGCATCAACAGAATGCGCGCCAGGGCGACGCGCATCTTCCAGCCGCCGGAGAGACGGCCGACGTCGTTGTCCATCATCTCCTGCGAAAACCCGAGCCCGGCTAGCACTTCGCGGGCCCGCGCTTCGAGAGCGTAGCCGCCGAGATCCTCGAAGCGGCCTTGCACTTCGCCGTAGCGTTCGACGATCTCGTCCATGTCGTCGGCACGTGCCGGGTCGGCCATGGCGTGCTCCAGAGCACGCAGCTCGGCGGCGACTTGCGATACCGGACCGGCTCCGTCCATCACTTCGGCGACGACGGGACGCCCGCTCATCTCGCCGACGTCCTGACTGAAGTAGCCGATGCTGACACCGCGATCGATCGATACCTGGCCGTCGTCAGGTATCTCTTCCCGGGTGATCAGCCGGAAGATCGTCGACTTGCCGGCGCCGTTGGGTCCGACGAGCCCGACCTTTTCGCCACGGTGAATCGCCGCCACCGCGTCGACGAAGAGGATCTGCCGGCCGTGCTGCAAGCTGATTTGGTCGAGTCGAATCATGGAAGCCGGAGCATTTAGCGTGAACCTCGTCCGGCTGCAGCAGGTGCGGTTTTCGACGCATTCCGGCGCCGGTTGCTCGCAAGGTCCGCGTCGTGGTTCGCATGGCTGTTGCCGGCGAGCTTGTACGCTACAAGGGGCGGGTGGCGATCCGGAAGAATCAAGTTACGTTGCTGCGACTCATCGCAATCTTCAAACTCCTGAAGGTCTCGGTGTTGCTGTTGTCGCTGGCGGTGTTGTTCAAACTCGTTCACGCCCACGATCCGGAGCTTTCCGTCTTCGTCTGGGCAATGCGTTTGCGCCTTGATCCGGGCGCGCCCTTCTTGCAGCGAATCTTGGCGGAAATCCTACGGCTCGATGCAACGCGCCTCGAGCTGATCGCTGCCGGAACCAGTCTCTACGCGACCTTGTTCCTCTTCGAGGGAATCGGCTTGTGGTTCGGCGCGCTGTGGGCCGAGTACCTGACGATCGTCGCTACCGGCGGCTTCATTCCAGTCGAGGTCTACGAGATCTTCGTCCACGACGGCATCGGCAAGCTCGTCGTCTTCGCGCTCAACGTGTTGATCGTGATCGTTCTCGTCGTGCAGGTGCGGCGGCAGTAAAGCGACCGTGAACCGAGGACGGTCTCACTTCCTCGGCAACCCCAACACGCGCTGCGCCACGATGTTGCGCTGCACCTCGCTGGTGCCGCCGGCGATCGTCATCGAGCGATCGTAGAGATATTGATATGCGCAACGACCGTCGTCGGGTACGTGTGCCGACCCTTCCCAAAGAGTCGCGTACGCACCGAGCAAGTCGATGCCCGTTTCGGAGAACCGCTGCGTCAGCTCGGTCGTGAACAGCTTCATCGCCGCCGACATGTGCGGGTTGATGCGGCCATGGATTGAGTCGCTCATCGACCGCAGTTGAAACGACTTGGTGACGCGCGCCTTGATCGCCAGGTCGGCGAGCCGCTGGCGCCAGAGCGGATCGCTGGCGTGACCGCGCAGCCGCGAGCTGGCGACGATGCGATCGAAACCCTGATCGAAACGCACCGACCCGGCGATGCCGCTGCGCTCGTTCACCAGAGCCGAGCTGACGATCTCCCAACCCTGCCCTTCGGCGCCGAGAAGATTCTCCGCCGGCACACGGACATCGTGCAGGAAGACTTCGTTGAATTCCGAGTCGCCGGTGATCTGGCGGATCGGACGGACTTCGACACCGGGCGACTTCATGTCGATGAGCAGAAGGCTGAGGCCAGCCCATTTCGGACCTTCCGTCGATGTCCGCACCAGGATGAAATACCAATCGGAGATATGCGCCAGCGTCGTCCACACCTTCTGGCCGCTGACGACATAGAAGTCGCCGTCGCGTACAGCGCGGCATTTGGCCGCAGCCATGTCGCTGCCCGATCCTGGTTCGGAGTAACCCGTCGCCCAGATTTCATCGGCGGTCAGAATCGGCTGGAGAAAGCGTTTCTTCTGCGCTTCGGTGCCGTAGCGGATGATCGCCGGGCCGACCCACCACAAGGCCATGGCGTTGATCGGTCCGGGTGCCCCGGCCCGCGCCAGCTCTTCATTGAAGATCGCCTGCTGCATCGGCGACAACTTGGCGCCGCCGTACTCCGCCGGCCAGCCAGCACCAAGGAACCGGGCCGCATGCAAGCGTTTCTGCCAGGCCCGCCACGCCTCCAACTCGCGCCGCTCATCGGCGCGTGGTGCATTGGCGGCGATCCAAGCCGCTACCTGTTCACGAAAGGCGATTTCTTCGGGCGAGTAATCGAGATCCACGGCAACGCCTCCGTCGTGAAGGTCCTTTAATCACATCAAGGCTAACGTTCCCAAACGACGTATTCATCGAGCTCTTTGCCGTCGACGCGGATGGCATAGGGCCCGGCAACACCGAAATCGCAGATCACGTCGACCTCCTCGATGTTGAGGGCGGCGCGATCACGCGCCAGGGCTTGCCGCAGCTCGTCCAGCGAAGGTCGTGGCGCACCGCGCTGGACACGGATCATCGTCAGGGCGCTTGCAGTTCCTCGAGACATGGTCGGGCAGGATATAAGAGCCGCCGAAGGCTACTTCAAGGCGCCCCGTCAGCGCTTCATCGTCGTGCGCTTAGTGTTGCGGCGCATGAAACCGGGGGCCAGGGTGCGGACGATGTATCCCGAGCGAATGATCCCCGGCACCGTGATTTCGTGCTTGCCGCGCCGCAAGGCGTCGATGATCGCGTCGATCAACGGCTCGGGCTGGATCATCATGCGCTTGGCGACCGGCGGCATGCGTGCCAGAGCCTCGGCATCGAAAAACGGCGTGTTGATCGCGCCGGGGCAGACGGTCAGGACATGCACGCCGAGATCCTCGACCTCGTACGACAGCGCCTCCGCCAGCCCGACCTGCGCGAACTTCGACGCGGCGTAGGCGCTTTCTTCCGGAACGCCGAGCTTGCCGGCGACCGAGGCAATCATGACGACCCAACCTCGACGGCGCTCGACCATGTGCGGCAGCAGCGCTTTCGTCCAGTAGAGCGTGCCGAAAAAATTGACCCGCATCATGCGTTCCATGTCGTCGAGATCCCACTCGAGAAAGGTACGATGATGCCCGTAGCCGGCATTGTTGATGAGAATGTCGACGCCGCCGAGCTGCGCGATGGCTTGCTCTGCCGTGGCAAATACCTGACTACGGTCGGCGACGTCGCACGGCAACACGATCGCCTTGCCACCCGCATCTTCGATTTCGGCCGCCAGCGCCCGCAGCTCTTCCTCGCGCCGCGCCACCAGCGCCACCTTGGCTCCGAGGCGCGCCAAGCGCAGCGAAAGAAGGCGGCCGATGCCGCTCGAAGCGCCGGTGACAAGGGCTGTCTTGTCGACATACGAAGTGAGCTGCATAGCCACCGATAGTTGTCGATTTCGCTGCTGACCGTCAACCGGCGACGCTACTGCACCGCATTCGTACAAAACATCACCGGGGCGCTGATTCCGCCTTCTTGCGTCGCCACGGTGAGCGCCATTGGCTGAACGCAGCTCAGCGGCAGGCGCACGGCAATCATCGTTGGGGTGACGGCCTCGATGGGTGCCGCGACGTCACCGATGCGGACGCAATTGCCGCGTAACGGTACGCAGCGGTTGCGTGCGGCAACGTTCGGACAGGTGGCATCGGCGGCATGTCCGTCGATGACGTTGAAGCCGCTGCCGAAGATGCGCACCAGATCGCCGGCGACGCCTTTGCTCGGTCGTACACCGGTGACCGCCGGTGCGAGGTGCGAACGATGCGCCTGCGAAGGGGCGAAGAGGGTGAAACGGCCATGGTCGCTGACGTCGTAAGCGGCGATCGATGCATCGTCGCAGGTCGTATTGCGACCGCAGTGCTCCCACTGATTGTTCACGGCGAAAAGAGCGGCAGCGGTTTGATTGAACAGGTTGTCGAAGCCGCCGGTCAGATTGTTTTCCGTGAAGGCGTTGCTGCCCGGGCTGCGGAGCGCACCGCCGCCGAAGTCGGCCTGCGACAGGAGCTCGACGACGGCACCGTTGACGGCGTTGCAGGCGAACGTCGTGCCCTGCACCACCGCCGTCGCCGGCGTGATTTCGGTGGCAATGCGCAATCCGTCGTGTTGGTTGGCGGCGAGGTAGTCGTCGTTCAGAGTTGCCGTCGACAGACCACGCAACGACACGCCGTTGCCGCCGTTGAAGCGTGAAATGTCGCCGCTGGACAACAGCTCGCTGGCGATCTGCGGCGTATCGGGCGCGGTTCCGTTCACCGACAAACCGTTGCGCGCATCCGCATTGCCGGCGTTGCGTTCGACGAGATTGTCGCGTGACCAAACGTGAGCGCTGAGAGTCGACTGGATGCCGCCGTTGGCATTGTCGTGGACCCAGTTCCCCTCGACTCGGGCATAGGAATTGGTCGTGACTTTCACGCCCTTGTCCGAAGCGCCGGAGATTTCGCAATCGCGCACGATGTTGGCGCTGGCCAGTAGATCCGAACCGGCGCCGGCATCGATTCCAACGCCGTCGCCCGTCGCCGATTCTTCGATGATGCAGCGCTCGATGACGTTGGCGGTGGCGCTGCTGCCGGTGATCGAAACGACGTCACGATTATTGGCGCCGGTGTTGCGCAGGCGCAAACCGACGATGTGGTTCATTGCACCGCTGATGCCGAGCGCCGAGCTCTGCCGGCCGCCGGCATCGATGATGCGGTTTCCGGCAGCGCCGCTGCCGTCGGTGCCGTCGATGGTGACATTGGATGCCGTCAGGGGCGGGGGAGCGCTGTTGAGGGTGATTGCCGTCGGCGAGCCCGACGGAAACAACACCTCGTCGAACTGAATCAGGTGCGGCTTGGGAGCGGACGGTGCAGCCAACAACGCGTCACGCAGTGTGCCGCTGCCGAGACCGTCGTTGGGATTGAGGACGTTTTTCACGCTGGCAAAGGCGGTGAAGCGCACGTCATTCGGACCGACGTTCGCCAGGACGAGACCCGACTGGTACTGCAGCTGGCCGGTGGCGGGTGAATTCATGCGAATCGAATGGACCCAAACGCCGGGAGCGAGGGTAGACACCGAAGCCGGGTTGTCGGAGGTTGTAAGACTGTAGGTCTCGTCGAGAGCGCTGGTGTTGCGGCAGGTCGCCTGCAGCAAGGTTCCGCTCAACGAGAAGGCGATTGGCGTGGTACCGGTCTGATTGTCGACGGCGATCCGGACAGTCGCCGGGCTGGGACAAAGATCGAAGGTGGCGGTCGGTGTGGCCGTCGCTGAGGCGGAGGGTGAAGGTGTCGCTGTGCTGGTGCCGCTGGCGGTCGCAGTCGGCGACGGGCCGGTGCTGGTCGGTGTCGGCGTTGCGGCCGGACCGGTCAACCACGGAACGATCGCCACAAGGTCTGCTGCCGACACTCTTCCGTCTCGATTCACGTCGGTTTCGGAGCAATTGCTGGGCGTATACAGCGCTTCCAAGATGGCGTCTGCGTCGCTCGGTTCGAGGATGCCATCGCAGTTGGCGTCACCCAGCAACTGCGCCCGAACGAGCGCCGGTGGGAGGACCAACGCAATGGCGGCGACGGCCGCAACGACGTAGCCGTGCCGACACCCAGCCGTTCGCCGCGACCGACCTTCACACACGAAGGCATTCATACCGCGCCGACCCGGTGCGGGCTACATCGATTTCGCACCGCCTCGACAAATCGAAGTGCGCAATTCGAGCATTCCGGTTCTCCAGTCGCGATTCCCGGTTCTGCCGTTTCATTTCGCTCTGGCTGGGTATGTTCCCGCAGCGTTGGATTGCGGCTACAAGGTCGCCATGACCACCACCGACCATCTCGAAGCGTTTCGGCAGGACCTGCGCAGCTGGCTTGCGGCAAATCTTCCCGGCGATTTGCGTCCCGAGCGCGCCGCCGAGCTTTCAGAAACCGAGCGCATCGCGCGCCTGCGTTCCTGGCAGAAGAAACTCGCGGAAGCGCGCTGGGTGGGCATTACCTGGCCCGAAGAGTACGGCGGTCGCGGTGCTTCGATTCCCGAGCAGATCGTCTATACGCAGGAGATGGCGCGAGCCGGAGCCCCCGAGGTCGTCGGCAGCTTGGGGATCGGCATTGCCGGGCCTCCCCTCATCGCCTACGGCACGGAAGCGCAGAAGCAGCGCTTCGCCAAGCGCATCCTCTCTGCTGAGGATCTCTGGTGCTTTGGCTTCTCCGAACCGGGTGCTGGCTCCGACCTGGCGTCACTGCGTACCACCGCCATCCTCGACGGCGACCACTTCATCGTCAATGGTCAGAAGGTCTGGACGACGTTGGCCCACCACGCCGACTGGTGCATGTTGCTCTGCCGCACCGATCCGGAGTCGAAGCGCCGGCAGGGGATCTCTTGTTTGCTCGTCGATATGAAGAGCCCGGGCGTCAGCGTCCGCCAGCTGCGGCAGATGGGCGGCATGGCGGAGTTCAACGAAGTGTTTTTTGAAGACGTGCGCGTCTCACGAGACAATCTGCTCGGCGAGTTGCACGGTGGTTGGCAAATCGCCACCGCGGCGCTGCAAAACGAACGCGGCATCCTCTACGTCGTCGAAATGCAGATCTTGTTGGCACGGGCGCGTGACGGGTTGATGCAACTTGCACGTCAGCGCGGCGTTGCATCCAACCGGCTGCTGCGCCAGCAACTTGCCGACGTTTACCTGGGCGTCGAGACCTTCCGCAACACTTGCCAGCGTACGCTGGATAAGCTCCTGCGCATGGGTATGCCGGGACCGGAAGCGTCGATCATCAAGCTGCACTGGACGGAGCTCACCCAGATGATGCCAAGGATCGGCATGTCGATCCTCGGCACCGATTGCCTGCGCTACCACACGCCACTGCCGCACGAACGTGTCAGGCAAGAAGAGATGATTCAGTCGGCGTTCCTGCAGGCGCCGGCAGCCAGCATTGCTTCCGGCACTTCGGAGATCATGCGCGGCATCATCGCGATGCAGGTGCTCGGATTGCCTCGCGGCTAGCGCGAAGGATTGTCACAGAACACAAAACCCGATTCACCCGAATCGTGTGCGTGTTCTGCGACCTGAATTTGGTTTCCGTATCCCGTCCCCGATTCGCGGTGGGTCGTAGCTATTTCTTTTTCACGCCGACGCCGCGGCGGTGGGCTTCCTGCAATCCCTCGTTAAGCAGCGCGATGATCGCCGACGTCTTGGTGACTCCGAGCTTGCGCGCCAGGTGATGCACACGGGCCAGAACGTCGGCTGGGACCTTCAGGTTGACCAGCTTGCGCTCTTGCTGATTTGAGTCCTGGCGGACCAAGTCTTTAAACTTCAATTGCGTCAGCGGCACGTCCGGCGCTTTTCGGGCTCGCTTCATACGTCTGTTCTCCTCGCAGGTTTATTCAGCAGGCTAGGCGTCCCAAGTCGCACTCGATAACCTATATTGGTCGGCAAAAGTTGCGTCCTGGTTAGCCTGCGTGGTTCCTGCCTTGCCTACACCGTGACGCGCAGGCACGCAAGCCCATGTCTCCCCGAATGGAGACGATTTGCACGACCCGAACGCGATTGAGGTACCGGCCGAGGGATGATCCTGTTCCGCCATCCACGTTGACTTGGCGCAAGCCAGCGAACTAACTTACGAGCATCGGCCGCCAGCGCGCCGCAATGCTCATTTTTTCAGGAGGCTTCAAATGACGGAACGGGTACGCGAGATTCTCAGCTGGTACAGCAGCGACAGCCCCGGCACGCTGAGCAACATCGCTCGGATGCTCAACCACGGGCGCCTCGGGGGAACGGGTAAGCTGGTCATTCTTCCCGTCGACCAGGGCTTCGAGCACGGACCGGCACGTAGTTTCGCCCCCAACCCGCCCGGTTACGATCCGCGCTATCATTTCCAGCTGGCCATCGACGCGGGCTGTAACGCCTACGCCGCGCCGCTCGGTTTCATCGAAGCCGGCGCCGCCGAGTTTGCCGGCCAGATTCCGCTCATCCTCAAGCTCAACAACTCCGATTCGCTCTACGGCGGTGACGCCCCCTGCCCGGCGATCACCGGCAGCGTCGACGAAGCGCTGCGCCTCGGTTGCTCCGCCATCGGCTTCACCATCTATCCAGCCTAGGCGGCGCGCAACGACATGTACGGCCAGATCCGCGAGCTTACCGAAGAGGCCAAGCGCAAGGGTCTGGCGGTCGTCGTTTGGTCGTACCCGCGCGGCTCCGGACTTTCGAAAGCGGGTGAAACGGCCATCGACGTCGTCGCCTACGCGGCCCAGATCGCGGCACAACTCGGAGCCCACTTCATCAAGGTGAAGCCGCCGACGGCCCACATCGAGCAGGATGCGGCGAAGAAGGTCTACGAAAAATACAAAGTACCCGTCGCGACCTTGGCCGAGCGGATCAAACACGTCGTCCAGAGCGCCTTCAACGGCCGTCGCATCGTCATCTTCTCGGGCGGCGAAGCCAAAGAGACCGAGGCGATCTTCGATGAGGTACGTGGTATTCGCGACGGCGGCGGCTTCGGTTCGATCATCGGCCGCAATTCGTTCCAGCGCCCGAAGGAGGAAGCGCTCAAGTTCCTGAGCGCGGTGATGGATATCTACGCCGGGAAGACGAAATAGGGTCTGGGGGCTTGAGCGCGTTGAATGGACTCGCCAAGCCCCCGTTTCCTCATTCCGTCACTTCTTCAACAAGTTTCTCGCAATCACCACCCGCTGAATCTGCGACGTACCTTCGTAGATCTGCAGCAGCTTGGCGTCGCGCATCAGCTTCTCGACGGGGTAGTCGCGCATGTAGCCGTAACCGCCGAAGACCTGTACGGCGTCGGTGGTGATCCGCATCGCCGAATCGGCGCCAAAAGCTTTGGCATAGCTCGAAACAATCGGCGCGCCGGCACCGCTGTCGAGGAGCCAAGCCGCTTTGTAGGTCAGCAAACGCATCGCCTCGACCTCGATCGCCATGTCGGCGAGCATGAACTGCACGGCTTGGAAATTGGCGATCGGTTGGCTGAAGGCATGGCGTTCGAGCGCATACTTGGTTGCTTCGTCGAGGGCGCGCTGTGAAATACCGATGCAGATCGCGCCGATCTCCGGACGCGTATGATCAAAGGTTTGCATGGCGATCTTAAAGCCCTGACCTTCGTCGCCGACCAAAGCGCTCTTCGGCACTTTGACGTCCTCGAATACCACCTCAGCCGTATCGGCAGCTCGCTGCCCCAACTTGCCGTGCATGCGATGCGTGCGGATGCCGGGTGTGTCGGCCGGCATGACGAAACACGAGATGCCCTGGTGTCGCAGATTCTTGTCCTTGGTGGCGAACACCGTGTACCAGTGCGCCATCGAGCCGTTCGAGATGAAGTGCTTGGTGCCGTTAATGACGTAGTCGTCGCCGACGCGGCGATAGGTCGTCGACAAACCGGCCACGTCGGAACCCGCCCCCGGCTCGGTGGTGCAGAAGGCTGCAAAGCTGAATTCGCTGGCCAGCATGCCGAGGTACTTGTTCTTTTGCTCGTCGTTGCCGGCCTTCAGGAGTGGGACCGCGGCCAGACCGTTGGCCGCCAGCGCGTTGGTTATCCCGGCGCAGCCGTAGTTGAGCTCCTCGAGCATCAGAATCGTGTCGAGAACCCCTAGCCCGGGTCCACCGTATTCTTTGGGGACCTCAAGGTTCATCAATCCCAGCTCCCAAGCTTTGCGACAGACGTCGGTCGGAAAGGTCTCCGTTTCGTCGCACTTACTGGCAATCGGGATGATCTCTTCGGCCGCAAACTTCTTGGCCAGATCCTTCATTTCTTGCTGTTCGGCACTCATTTCGAATGAGAACATGACGACCTCCTTGGCATGTACCAGCCCCCGCCATAACGGCCGGCGCGGCACCAACCCAACTAGCACCGGCGCTGACGCCGAAGCTAGCCCGGTTACCCCAGCCCATCCCATCGCGCAAAAAAGTTGACTTGCATTGTTACAATGATGGTGTACGAAAGTCGTTCGGCAGCTGGGTCTCAGCGTTTTCGTTTGACAAACAGGGACTGTCCAGAAAGAGTAAGAGGTCAATGCTAGACGCAGGTGGCCCACCGTCCGCAAGGGCACAACGGGCCTCATTGCACGAGGAGAAAGCTAGATGAGTCGTAAGTTTTTTGGCGCCCAGTCTCTGTTTACCGTGGCCCTGCTGCTGCCTGCCATGTGCTGGGCACAAATTTCGTTCGTTCCGGGTGTCGCCCGCAAGGTCCCGAGCGGACCGGCGTTTATCGCTGCGGATGATTTCAACAACGACAACATCATGGATGCGGTCGTTTCGAGCACGGTTCGCGACACCGTAACCGTCCTGTTTGGTTCTCCGGATGGGAATTTCGCCGGCTCCGTCGTCGAGATCCCGACCGGCGTGATATCTCCACCGGCGACTTCAACGCCGACCGCATTCCAGACATCGTCGTTGCCGACAACTACTCCGGTGGTATCTTCGTCATTTCGGGACAGACTGGAGCCACTTTTTCTTCACCGCAGTTCTTTGCCGGACAGGCGCGCGGCCCGTACGACGTCGTCCCCGGCCATTTCGATTCCGGTCCGTCGCTTGACGTCGCCGTTGCCAACCGCACGCGCGACACGTTCACCGTGTTCAACAACGCCGGCGGCACCCGTGGTTTGGCCGCGGTCGGGAGCTTTCCTACCGGCGTCGGCCCACGTTCGATTCTGTCTGCCGATCTCAACAACGACCATTTCGACGACCTCATCCTTCTCGACACCGGCACGCGTGGCGTCGACGAGGTGTCGATCTATCTGAACCAGGGTAACGGAACCTTCCAGGGAATCGTACCGCAGCGCTACGTCGTCGGCGTCAACACCGTTGCCATGACCACCGGCGACTTCAACAACGACGGCAAGCTCGACATCGCCGTCGTCAACAGCGGAGGCGCCGGCCTCAACAACTTCACGCTTTCGATTCTCCTCGGCGACGTCAACCCGCTGTTCAACGTTCTCCCTCCGATCATCTTCGGTTGTCCATCGCGTCTCAACGGCATTGAGGTCGTTTGCCAACCGCAAGACATCAAGACCGGTGACTTCGACAGCGACTCGCGGCCGGACATCGCCATTTCCTTCAGCACCCGCGCCACCAACACGCAGCAGGCGACCTCGGGCTTCGTCAACGCCTACGCTGGACGCGGGGACGGCACCTTCGATTTCGGCACACAGATCATCGTCGGCCTCGGGCCGCGTCGTATCGTCGCCGCCGACGTCACTGGAGATTCCGTGCCCGATGTCGTCGTGACCGCCTACACCGACAGCACCGTGCAGGTCCTGCGCGCCAAAACACCCCCAAAAAAGAATCTCGGGGAGTCCTGTGTGGTCGGGCGCCAGTGCCTTTCAGGCAAGTGCGTCGACGGCGTGTGCTGCGATTCGGGGTCGTGTCCGACCGGCCAATTCTGCGACATTCTGCCCAACCCGGGGACGTGTCAGCAACCCGCACCGCCGGGAACGCCGTGCACGGACCTCGACGGTACCCAGTGCTCGACGCATGATTGTGTGAACGGCTTCTGCTGCACCACGATTTCTTGCCCCCTTGGTCAATACTGCAACACCGGGATGTGCGCGCCGCCGGCCTCCAACGGGACGCAGTGCAATGCCGACGAGCAGTGTTCCTCGAATCATTGCACCGACGGCGTCTGCTGCGGCGACGCGTCTTGCGCCGTCAACGCCGCCTGCAACATCCCCGGCTCCGAAGGCGTTTGCACCACGCGTCTGCCACCCGGTCAACCCTGCACGGATTCGCGCCAGTGTTGCACCAGCACGACGGACATCACCGCTTGCGACCCGTCCTTCTGCGAAAACAACTTCTGCTGCGAGAGACAGTGTACCGACAGCGAAACCTGCGCCTTCCCCGGTTCCGAGGGCCGGTGCGTTCCGGCTCCGGCAAAGACACCAACACCGACAAAGACCCCACTGCCGACGCTTACGCCAACGCCCGCCGGGCTCGGCGCAAGATGCAGCTTCGGGGCAAATTGTCTCTCAGGGAACTGTGTCGACGGCGTTTGTTGCGAGTCGGCGAGCTGTGGGGCCAACGAGTCGTGCAGCATGCCCGCCAGCCCAGGTCACTGCGTGCAGAAGGGTGGAAACGGCGTGTCGTGCTCCGGAAATCAAGATTGCACCTCGGGGTACTGCAATGCCAGCAAGCAATGCGACACGCCTCCGACAGCCACGCCGACACTGTCGCCGACCCCGGTTCCACCGGGCGGTTCTTGCGGAACGACGGCGCAATGTCAGGGTGGATATCTGTGTAACACCTTCGAAGGCGGGGTCTGCTGCAACCTGCAACAGTGTCCGGACGGCCAGACCTGTCGCAGTACTCAAGTAGGTCAAGCGGGCTTTTGCCATCAACAGGACCCCACCCCAACACCCGTGCCGACGAAGAACATGTTGGGAGACGTTTGCACCAACGCTTCGCAGTGCAACACCGATGCACAAGGCTGCATCGATGGCGTCTGCTGCGACAGCAACCCGTGCACTCGTCCGAATCGCTGCGACATCTTCAACTTCAAAGGCTACTGTGTACCGCCGTTGATGATCGATGATTCATGCGAGAAACCGGCCGACTGCGAAACCAGTTTCTGCAACCCGGTGACGCTACTGTGCGCTCCACCGCCGAGTCCGACAGCAACTGCCATTCAAGACGTACCACCCACGCCGACGCCGCCGTTCAAGGTTTCGGTGAGCCGTAGTGGCGGTTGCACGATCGGCGATGGTCAAAACGGCCACGACGGCCTCGCGCTTCTGGCTGTCCTGCCGTTTGCCTTCTGGCTGCGACGCCGGGCGCAGAGTGTGCTGGTGCGCTCGATCCCGCTAATCCGCAACCGGCGTAAGTAAGCTCGTACAAGCGGCCCGCCACTCATCAACCTGGGTGGCGGGCCATTTTTTTTGCTCGCGCGGCGGGTCCAAGCGAAAGACACAGCCTACCTTCTCGCCGTGGTCACGCAGCCAGGCTGCGAGGATCACCGTTCCGTCGACATCGTCGGGCCGCAGCCCGCGCTTCTTACCCTCGTCGAGCTCCGCCATTAGTTGCGGCACCAAAGCGTTGATCTCGCTCGCGTCGGCAAGCCGAGCACGTAGCGCCAGGCGGCCGCCGATCACGCCATAGGCAAGCACCAGACGGTGATCCGCCGTCGGCTGCAGCACCAGGAAGTTCTGTCGCGTACTGATCCAACCAAGGGTGCGCTGCCGGCGCTCCAAGCGCTGTAGCAAATCGACGTCGCGCTGGACCTTCGCTGCCGCCTCGAAACGTAGCTCGGCCGAAAGCTCGTCACGGCGCCGGGTGAGCTGCAACCGGGCGGCCGCAAGAGCGCCCTCCGTTGCAGGGCAAGTATCCACCAGCAACGCCAGGCATGCCTCCACCTGTCGACGATACTCGATGCTCGTCACCCGTGCGGCGCACGGTTCGCTACACGCTCCCACCTGACCCTGCAGGCACGGCGAAAAGCCCGGGTCGGGTTGCAAGCGGCCACTGCAGGTGCGCAAGCGATACAGGCGCGTGAGCAACCCGAGCATGCTCTCGGCTTCGTCGCGGTTGCGAAATGGGCCGATGTACTGCGCCTGCCCGGCACCGAGGCGGCGGGCAATCGACAAGCGCGGGAACGCATCGCGCAACGATAGCTTGAGGAAGGCAATGCGCGGCAGGTGTTTGCCGAGTCGATTGTAGGGCGGTTGTTCGCGGCGGATCGCGACTGCTTCCTCGAGCGCGGCTTCGAGCTCGGAACCCAGCACTTCGACGCGCACATCGTGGGCGTGGCGAATCAGGTCGAGCGTCTTGTCGGAGTGATCGGCGGCGTTCCCCAAATAGCTGGCGACCCGCTGCCGCAGATTCTTTGCTTTGCCGACGTACAGCAAGCGGCCGTCTTCGGCGAAGAAGCGGTAGATGCCCGGCCGTAGCGGCAGTTGGTCGACTTTGTCGCGCGGCAGAAAGCAAACGAATGGCCGGCCATCGCGCGCCCGGTGTTGCAATTCGATGGCTTCGTCCAAGCGCGAAATGCCGCGTGCCGCCATGCGTTCCAGCAGGTGGAAGAAGACCTCGGCGGTGATGCGCGCGTCCCCGAGGGCGCGGTGGCGATCGGCGAGCGGGATTCCGAAGACGCCGGCGAGCGCGTCGAGCCCGCGGCGCCGCGATTCCGGCACCAGACGTCGCGCCAACTTGAGCGAGCACAGATGTGAGTTGGGCAAGGGCCGCCCGCCGAAGGCGAACGCAGCAGCATTGAGGTAACCCATGTCGTATCCTGCGTTGTGCGCCAGCAGCACGTCGTCGCCGAGGTACTCGACGAAACGTGGCCACACGGCGTCGATGCGCGGCTGGTCGGCGAGCATGGCGTCGCAGATCCCGGTGAGCCGAACGATGAACGGTTGGAGCGGCACACCCGGATTGACCAGCTGTGAGAACTGGTCGACGATCTTGCCGTTTTCGATACGGATCGCGCCGATCTCGACGATGCCGTGAGCGCTGGGGCGTAAGCCTGTGGTCTCCAGATCGACGACGACGAACCGCGTCGCCGCCAACGGCCGGGCCAATACGTCGTGCGCTCGCGCCACCCATGTACCGTCGTCGGGGCGCCAGAAGAATCGGCTGTCGCAGCCCAGCAGGGTCTGCAGGAAGCGCGGCGCGAGCTCCGGGTCGCTACCCGGCTGCGTGAAAATCAGATCGAGCAGCTCCTGCGGCGAAGCACCGGCGGGCCGTTGCAGAAGATAGTCGAGGAGCTTGTCGCGCATGGGAGAAGGAATCCCCCGCTCACGGCGTTCGCCGCCCCCTTTGGAAAAGGGGGCAACGTTTTCCAATGGGGGTCGCCGCGATAGCGGCGGGGGGATTCACGCAGCTCCTCACGCCGCCTGCTGCTGTAGATAGGCTTCGATGAACTTATCGATGTCGCCGTCGAGCACGCCGTCGGCATTGCCCGCTTCGACACCGGTGCGGTGATCTTTCACCAGACGATAGGGGTGCAAGACATACGAGCGGATCTGGCTACCCCAGGCGATCTCCTTCTTCGTTTTGTCGAGCTCCGCTATCCTCTCGCGCTGCTTCTGCTGCTCGAGCTCGTACAACCGCGCCCGCAGGATCTTCATCGCCATCGATTTGTTCTTGTGCTGCGAACGCTCGTTCTGACAGGCGACGACGATCCCCGTGGGCAAGTGGGTGAGGCGCACCGCCGAGTCGGTCTTGTTGACGTGTTGGCCGCCGGCGCCGCTGGCGCGGTAGGTATCGACGCGCAGGTCGCCTTCGTTGATCTCGATCTCAATGTCGTCGTCGACTTCGGGATAGATGAACACCGAAGCAAACGAAGTGTGGCGTCGGGCGTTGGCGTCGAATGGTGAAATGCGCACCAGGCGGTGAATGCCGGCTTCGGCCTTGAGATAACCGAACGCGTACGATCCCTCGACCGTGATCGTCGCGCTCTTGATGCCGGCGCCCTCGCCGGGCAGCAAATCAACGAGCTCCGCTTTGAAGCCGTGACGTTCGGCCCAGCGCAGATACATGCGCATGAGCATCTCGGCCCAGTCTTGCGCCTCCGTACCGCCGGCCCCCGGATGCAGGGTCAGAATGGCGTTGCCCGGATCGTGCTCGCCGCCCAGCTTGCGTTGCAGCTCAAGCTTGTCGAGGTCGGCCGCTACCTCGTCAAGCTTGCGGCGCGCTTCGGTTGCGGCTTCCGGATCGCCTTCTGCGGCTAGCTCGTTGAAGACTTTGGCGTCGTCAATGCCTTGCAGTTGCTTGCGCCACGATTCGATCGGCCCGGCGATCTCGCTGCGCTCTTTGAGAACCTTCTGCGCCTTCTCGGCGTCGTTCCAGAAATCCGGGTCTGCGGCGATTGCGTCTAGCTCGCTGATCCGTTGCTCGCGCGTAGCGACGTCAAAGATGCCTCCCGAAGGTCTGCAGGCGCTCTTCCAGATTGGCAATGCGATCTTTCAGGGAAACATCATCCATGCGTTGTTTCTTCCTCTCAGAACGATCTTTGTAGCGTCGTGGGGGTGACGTGCAAGCAGGGATCGTCTTGCAGTGCGATGAATCCCCCTGTCGTCCCCCTTTGAAAAAGGGGGACACTGCTCATTTTCCCCTCGGAGGGACAGGGGGGATTCTCAGAACTCGACGACGGCGTCCTGCGACCCGTCGAGGCGTACGGTGTCAATGAAACGGATGCTGTGCTCGCGCAGCGCCATCACCAGCGAGCTGGTGCGCGAACCGTGGCCGAAGAAGCGCACACCGCGCAGCAGATTGCCGTCGGTAACGCCGGTGGCGGCGAACAGGATGTCGGGCCCCGGTGCCAGCTCTCGTTCCGAGTAGGTGCGGTCGGGGTCGGCGATGCCCATGCCGCGCAGGCGCTCGGTGAATTTCTTGCGCTCCTCCTCACCTTCCTTAAAGGGTACCAGGCGACCTTCCATTCCGCCGTTCAAACAGCGCAAAGCGGCGGCGGTGAGAACACCTTCGGGCGCGCCGCCGATTCCCATCACCGCGTGCACGTTGGTGCGGCGAACCGCGGCCGAGACGCCGGCCGAAAGATCACCGTCGCTGATCAGGCGGATACGCGCACCGGCGCTGCGAATGTCTTCGACCAGTTGTTGGTGGCGCGGACGATCCAACACGATGACCACCAGGTCCTTGACGGCACGGTTCAAACGCTTGGCGATCGCCGACAAGTTCTCTTTCACGCTTGCATCGAGATGCACGGCGCCGCGCGCCGCCGGGCCGACGATGATCTTCTCCATGTAGCAGTCGGGCGCGTGCAGCAGTCCGCCGTGGTTCGATGCCGCCAACACCGCGATCGCGCCGGGTGAACCGGTGGCACACAGATTCGTTCCTTCGAGCGGATCGACGGCGATGTCGACCTCGATGTCACCATCGCCTTGACGGCCGACCCTCTCGCCGATGTACAGCATCGGCGCCTCGTCGCGCTCGCCTTCACCAATGACGACGGTGCCGCGCATCGGAAGCGAGTCCATGGATTTGCGCATGGCCTCGACCGCGACACGATCCGACCCCTTGCGATCGCCCTGGCCCATGGTGCGTGCAGCCGCAATTCCGGCTTCTTCGACGACCCGTAAGAACTCCCGCGACAGCTGACTCTCGAATGACATAGCCTCGATCCCCTCGATTCTCGCGCCGCATCCCCCGCAGGCGCGTCGTTTGTCCTTTGGGGTCTAGTGGCACATTCGCAGCGAAAACCCAAGGTGGGGTTCGGGGGTTGGCGCTGACGGATCGGTCGGTGAATCTAGGCTGCGACCACCTCATCGGCAGCATGCTGCTTCAGCCCTTCGACGTTCTGCCGCAGAACTTCAAGCTGCACGTCGATTTCCTCCTGCAGCTTTTCGGCACGGGCGCGAATCTTGTCGCCGTGCGAGCGTACGGTTCCGGCCAGGGTGACGATCTCAGACAACGTCTCGGCGGCTTTGGCGAGGCGGCGGACGGCGTCTTCCAGCGCCACGAACTCGGCCTGCACGCGCTCCTGTTGCGCGCGTTCGCGCACGACTAAGGCCCGCGCCAATGACAGCGCCGCCGTCAGCAGGACATCGCTGGTGGCATCGTCGCGATCCCAGACGACGAGGATGTCGGGTCCGAACCGTACCAGCGACTCCATTCCCTCTGGAGCCGTCGACCGCGACAGCACCGCAATGCCCACCTGCGCGTCGCGGTTCTCACGCGCTTGCCCGATCTCCTCGAGCATCTTCTTGAGATTGAAGGAACGATCTTCCTTGGCCTCGATGACGATACGCGCTTCCGGCGCGGCGCTCTCCGGACCGAGTCCAAGAACGAAGTCGCCGACCTTGCAGCGCGGCAAGCGGCCGACGTTCTGGCCCACCGCCTCGAGTAGGTCGCCGCTATGCCGCGTCTGCTCGGCAAGCAACTCGCCGACCGCAGACTCGAACTCGAGGCCGTGGCGCGTCGATCGTGACGCCTCGGTGCGCCGGGCTTGTAGGACTTCGAGTGTACTGCGCACCTCGGAATGAAACTGTACGTTCGCTTTGCTGAGACCTTCGATGACGTCGAGGAGCTCGCGCCGCAGGCGCGCCAGCGGCGAGGCGTCGCTGTCGAGAGTCAGGCTGCTGCGGACCTGGGCCGTGGTCTCGTCGATCCGGTTGACCAGTCGTGACAACGCGCCGTCAGAATGATCGAGAGAGAACTCCTTGCGCACCGCCTCGATGTCACGCGCCAGATCTTCGCGCAGCTTGCCGTTGCTGCCGGTGATCTCCGCTACCAAACGCGATAGGGCCGACGTCCGATCGTCGAGGCTGAACTGTCCCACGATCTGATCGCGTTGTGCCAGCACCGTCGTTTCCACCGTTTCGCGCAGCAACGCCAGGAAACCGTCACCTTGACCGGGTGACAGCTGTTTGACCAACGGGCTCGACTCGCCGACCAGATCGCTCAGCGTGCGCGCCAACGCCGAGGTTTCACCGTCGAGGTAGCGGGCGAGAACCTGCTCGATGTCACCGTCTTTTCGCACCAGGCGATCCAGACGCTGTGTCAGGTCGCCGGTCTGCGGATCGAAGTACTGGGCGATGGCTCCTTGCAGGCGCTGCGCAAACGTTCCCGAATGTTCCGCCAGGACCGTGCGCACGTCACCGATCAGCCGTTCACCTTCCAGGCGAATGCGCTCGGCGTCGATGCTGCCGCTGGCCTGGCGCAGAGCCAGAACTCCCAGCCGCAGCGCCGCCAGCGCGAACTGCTCGCGCGCCGGCCCAGAGTCGTGACGCTCGATCTCGGCGACGATCTCCGGATCCAGCACTCTCAAAACCAGAGTGAGCGCCTCGGTGTCCGACGCTTCCGCGGGCTCCACCCGCACGGCCGTGTTCCCCATCCCCACTCCTCCTCGCTCGGCCCGTGCCGCGCCTCTCCCTTCTCGTACCGTCGAGGCGGAAACGCAAGTGGTCGCGTGTCGGTCGCTATTGGCCTTGCCCGTGCAGATACGTATCGACACCCGACGGCACCGGCTGGCGCGTCTCGATACGCGCGATCAAATCGCCTTCGCAGAGCAGCGGCTGGCGCCGCAGACCGCTGAGCAATCCCGAAACCGGCGAACGAATTTCGATACGCAGCTCGCCGTTGAAGCTGTCGTAGACCTGTCCGATGACTTCGCCTGAACGAACCCAACGCCCGACCTCGAGGCGCGAAACGAAAATGCCGGCGTGCGCCGAAATGAGCGGTGCGGTCTGATCGACGCCGAAATAGTGGACGTCGGCGTCGTCGGTCGACAGCGGCGCGCCTACCAGCGCTTCGACATGCTGGAGCAGGCGGACCAGTGCCGCGAACACGCGCTCGCAGTGCTGTGGCTGTAGAACCCCGGCTTGGCCCGCTTGGATGACGAAATTCTGGCCACCGCTTTCGCGCCACGCGTGACCGATGGTGCTGGTAAACACGCTGTTCATCGGGCGCTCGATGATGGCCGGCATTCCGAAGCAACGCGCCGTCAGACGCTCCGCTTCGGTTGGCGCATACAAACGAATCTGCGGCAGCTCCTCGAATTCAAGATTCGAGCTGTGGAGATCGACACGGTATGAAGCCGGGCGCGTCACCTCGAGCACGGCGTGGGCGATGCGTTGCGTTGTCTCGCCGGCATTGTATCCCGGAAACATGCGATTGATATCGGTACCATCGAACGGCCAGCGGCGGCTCAGAGTGTTCAGTCCCAACACGTTGACCGCCGGTATGACGATGACGCGTTCGCGTAACTCCACACCCGGCTGTTCTCCGCACGCGGTCGCATTGAGAAACGCCGCCAGGCGTGACAGCACGAACACGCCGTTGAGCTCGTTGCCGTGGATCCCGGCGACGAGCGCGACTCTCGCCGGCGCATTCTTCGGCCCGATGTCGTGGTACGGGATGTCGAAGTCCTCGCGCAAAGGCGCGGTCATCTGCAGCAAGCTCGGCGTATCGGTCATGTCGGACTCCTCGCGCCCAGGCTGCCTACGTCATTCTTCTCCTTCCCCTCCTGGCGCATCGACGCAAAGTCGATCGCCATGATGCGAGCCATCAACGAACCTTCGTAGACGATCGGATACTCGCGTAGCGTGAACAACACGCCGTTGACCGGTGAGCGCACCTCCGACAACGTGCCCGCCTCGTGCGGCGAAACGATGCGTCCCAAGATCTGCCCTTGAAACACCGAGATCCAGTGGGCGACCTCCGGAATGAACAGGCCCGACGTGGCGGCATTCAAGTAGTGGACGTTCGAGTCGTCGGCGATCAACGGCTCGTGCGTCGCCTTCGGCAACTCGAGTCCCGGATCGAGCACCCCGAGCGCTTGCCAGGTATTGAGGATGCCGACGAGGAGTTGATCGCTGTACGCCGGCGTGACGCGCATTCCGACTCCCATTTCGACCACCAGGCAAGGAATGCCGCGCGCGTTGAGGCTGTGAGCAATGGTCGCCTCGAGTACGGTCAGTGCTCCGTGTAGCCACACGACATCGAGGTTCATCGTCCGCGCCAACGGGACGAGGCTCGCGGCGAATTCCTGGTTGATGCGCACCTGTGGGATTTCGCGCAGGAAGATGTTGCTGGCGTGCACGTCGATAACCAGCGACGCTCCTGCCAACGCATTCATGACCGCGGCGGCGAGCCGCTGCGGCAATAGACCTTCCGGGTGGCCGGGAAAGTTACGATTGAGGTCGGTGTCGTACACCGGCACCGACCGTTCGAGCGTGTCGATGCCCAGCGGATTGAGCGCCGGGTAGAGCTCGACGCGTCCGCGCAATGCGTCGGGCCGCAGCGCCGTCGTCTTCTCGAGCCATTCTGCCAGACGGTGGCAGACGTAGATTCCCTCCAGCTCGTCGCCGTGGATTCCGGAAACCACGGCGACCTTCGGACCGTCGCCGCCCTGAAACACGGTACGCCGCAGCTCGAAACGTTCGCGATACGGCAACTGCAACGTCAGCACAGACTCGTGGTCGATCTTCACGCGTGGCCTGCTCCAATGGACGTAACATCGACGGAAACGTCGAGCCTGTGGCTACCGCCGCCGAACACCACCCCCTTCAACGGTGTGACGTCGGAGTAGTCGCGTCCCCATGCCAGGGAAACGTGGCGTTCCGCGACGAACTGGTTGTTCGTCGGGTCGATCTCGATCCAGCCAAGAGAAGGTTCCCAGACCGCGACCCAGGCGTGCGACGCGTCGGCGCCGCGCCAGCGTTCGCCGCCCGGCGGCGCCAACGTTTCGATGTAACCACTGACATAGCGCGCCGGCACGGCGAGCGAGCGCAAACAACCGATGGCCAGGTGGGCGAAGTCCTGGCACACGCCGCGGCGGTACCGCAGGACCTCGGATAGCGCCGTCGACACCGTGGTGAAGTCGGGATCGTAGGCAAAGTCGTGGTGAATGCGCGCCGCGAGATCGGCAACCGCCTCGAGCAGCGGACGTCCGGACGCAAACGACGGCGACGCGTAGTCGCGCAGCTCCGGGAAGACCGCGACGAGCGGTGAGTCGAGCACCAGCTCACGTGCCATCCACGTGTCGTCGGAGCCATTTGCCCGCACACGCGTTGCCACTTGTTCCCAAGCGATCGACGCGGAAAGCAGCGGAATCTGCGCCGCTAGACGTTCTACACGGCTGGTTGCGGTCACCGTCAACGACTGGTGCGCTTGCTGAAGCGCAAAGGAAGCAACCGGGTTGCCGAAGTAGTCGGTGCGCCAATGTAGTTGCGCCGGCGCCGGCTCGATCGTCACCAGATTCGACTGACAACTCTGCCCGGGCTGGTCGCGCGGCCGCAGGTGGACTTCGTTGTGACACAAGGTCACCGGCTGGCTGTAGCGATAATGGGTCGTGTGGGTGATCTGGAAGAGAATGGCAAGACTCCCTTTGAGGTCAGGCGATCCGGACCAATTGATGCGGCGTCTCGGCGTGTGTGAAATAGCGGCGGGTGAGCTCATCCGAGAGCATCGCCAGTTGGCCGGCAAGCTGCCCGAACAGCGGCACCAGGGGTGCCGTACCGGATTCGACTACCGTCTCCTGGTTGAATAGCCGCACCTGCGTAAGCGCGTCGAGCGCCAGGCGTGATGCGGCGCTGCGTCGCGCACCGATATTGCCGTCGAGCGACGCCACCAATCCCTCGAGCGCCGCCAGCTCATAGCCGACCGATCGCGGATTGGTTTCATCGACGAACAACAGATCCATCACTCCGTTCAACTGAATCTGAGCGCGATAGCGGCGGCGATAGGTCTTGATACTGTGCGCCACGGCCAGCACGGCCTCGAGCGCCGAAACGTTTGCCGCATCGGCCGCCGGCACGAGGAGCGATTGCAGCAGCGACACCGATTGCACCGCGCGCTCGAGCGAACGTCCGATCTGCAAGAAGCACCAGCCTTGGCTGCGGCTCATGCTGTCGCTACACAACCCGGCAAAGCCGGCCATCAAGAAGACGATGCGTTGCAGCGCTTCGTACGCCGACGTCAGATCACCCGGCCGCGCCAGCTCTCGATTGAGAGAGTTGATGGCTCGCGTCACGTCGCTCGACAACCGATCGCGCACCGAACGACCGGCACGCACCACGGCGTCGATGTCGTAGCGCAGGCTGCCGACGCGGCGGCGATCATAGACGACGCCGGTCAGCTCGCCTTCCGGCGCGTGCAATCGCTCCTCGCGGCCCTCGCCGATAAAGCCCGGGTAGGTGGCGGTCTGCGCGGTGACCGCTTGCAGCAACAGGGGCAATGCTTCGTCGTGCGGAACGCGCTCGACTTCGAGGAGCCGTCCCAGTACCTCGCGCAGCAGCCGCGCCGTACCGTCCGTGCGTTCGGCGTAGCGTCCGAGCCAGTAAAGATCGTCCGCGACACGCGCCGGTACGTCGTCGCTCTCGCTGGCAAGTTGGGCTGCCGGCGCGACGGTGTTGATCAGCGTCACCTGTCGTTCCGGCTCCGAGGCCAACACCCAGACGTCTTTGCTGACCCCGCCGAGCTGGTTCGATACCACTTCGACGTCGGGCCGCGGCGCAACCCGGCACAATCCGCCCGGCATGACGAAGTAGCCGCCGTCGCTGGCAACGGCGAAGCTGCGCAGCACCAGCGGCCGCGGCTCGACGCCGCCGTTGGCGACGGTGGGTGCTGTCGACAAGGCCAGATGGTGCTGGCCGACGTAAAGATGCGGATGGGAGCGGATGCGCTCCGCCAGCTGCCAGCGTTCTTGCGTGCTCAGCAGACCTCCGAAGACGGTCGTGGCGCTGGCGTGAGGAACGATCGGTTTGACGACCAACTGTTCGATGTGTTCGAGCACGTATTGCAGGCCTTGGTTGTCGCCGCACCACCAGGTCGGGACCGACGACAGATGCAGGTTCTCGCCGAGAATCTCGCGCGCCAGCTGCGGCAGGAAAGCCATCAGTCCGGGATTCTCCAAGATGCTGCTGCCGAGAGGGTTGGTGATGACGACGTTGCCGGAACGGACGACGTGCAACAGGCCAGGCGTTCCGAGGAGAGAATCACCGCGCAGCTCGAGGGGATCGCAATACTCGTCGTCCACGCGCCGCAAAATCACGTCGACCGGCTTCGCGCCGTCGAGAGCCCGCAGCCAAACTCGATCTTCATAGACGACCAGGTCGCTGCCCTGGACCAGCGGGTAGCCGAGGTAGGCCGAAAGGTAGGCGTGCTCGAAGTAGGTCTCGTTCTCCGGCCCGGGGGTGAGCACGACGATGCGCGGATTGTCCTGCCCACGCGGTCCGAGCCGGCCCAGCAAGCCGCGGAAGGCGCGGAAGAACAATGCCAGGCGGTGCACGGAGGAATCGCGGTACAAGCTGGGAAAGACGCGCGACAAGATCATGCGGTTCTCGACTGCGTAGCCGGCTCCGGAGGGCGCTTGCGCACGGTCGCCGATGACGTGCAACGTGCCATCCGGCGTACGTGCAAGATCGGCGGCATAGAGATGCAGCTGCGGTGCCCGCACGGCCTTCATGCCGACACACGGACGCAGAAAGCCGGGGTGCGACCACACCAGCTCGGGCGGTAGCACGCCGCGCCGCAGCAACAGCTGCGGACCGTACAGATCGTTCAAAATCAAGTCGAGCAACTCGGCACGCTGGGCCATTGCCTGCTCGATGTGGCTCCATTCGTTGCTCGTCAGCAGCAGGGGCAGAGGATCCAGCGGCCAAAGCCGATCGGTCGTCGCTTGTTCCGAGTAGACGTTGTAGGTGACGCCGCTCTCGTTCAGCAACCGTCGGGCTTCTTCGCAGCGAATGTCGAAGTCGACCGGACCCAACGCCTCGAGCCCGCGCACCAGGTACGTCCAATGCGAACGCAGCTCGCCGTTGCTGGCGCACATCTCGTCGAAGCGATCGGTCGCAAGACGATACTCGGCGTGCAGGCGCAAGGCTTCCTCTCGCAGGGGTTCGGCGGCGTTTGTCTCACTCATCGCGTTCAGCACACATCCCTGTAGCGCAGATCCAATGTATACGGGAAATCGCGGCTGCGTTCTTCCGGTGGCGCCGTCACCGGTCCGGGAGTGTGTCCGAACGGAAAGAAACGGGCAATGCGCCGCGCTTCGGCGGCGAAGGAGTTCACCGGGGAGGTGCTGTAGTGGCGGCCTCCCGGGTGGGCAACGTGGTACGTGCAACCGCCGATGGCGCGATCGCTCCACGTGTCGATGACGTCGAACACCAGCGGCGCATGCACGGCAATCGTCGGATGAAGCGCCGACGGCGGCTGCCAGGCGCGATAGCGCACCCCGGCAACGTAGTCGCCTTTGGTAGCGGTCGGCCGCAACGGCAGCCGCCGGCCGTTGCAGGTAACGGCGTGACGCGGGTCCGTCATGCCGCGGACTTTGACTTGCAACCGCTCCACCGAGGAATCGACATAGCGCGCCGTGCCCTGCGACGTCACCTCTTCGCCGAGCACGTGCCACGGCTCTACCGCCATTCGCAGCTCCAGATGCACATCCCCGATTTGAACACTGCCGTACGGAGGAAAGCGAAACTCGAAGAACGGCGCAAACCACTCCGGTTCGAATGCGTAGCCGAAGTTGTGGAGCTCGCAAAGGACGTCGCGAAAATCCTGCCAGACGAAGTGCGGCAACAGAAAACGGTCGTGCAGCTCCGTGCCCCAGCGGACCAGATGCTGCCGGTATGGCTGCTGCCAGAAGCGGGCGATGAAGGCGCGTAGCAAGAGTTGCTGCACCAGACTCATCTGCCAATGCGGCGGCATCTCGAAGGCACGCATCTCGACGAGACCAAGACGCCCGGTCGACGAGTCGGGCGAGTAGAGCTTGTCGATGCAGAACTCGGCGCGATGCGTGTTGCCGGTGGAATCGATCAGCAGGTGTCGAAGCAGACGGTCGACAAGCCACGGCTGCGGCACCTCGCCACCCGGTATCTGCTGGAAGGCGATCTCGAGCTCGTAAAGGCTTTCGTTGCGCGCCTCGTCGATGCGCGGCGCCTGGCTCGTCGGGCCGACGAACATTCCCGAAACCAGATACGACAAGCTTTGGTGATTCTGCCAATAGGTCACCAGGCTCTGCAGCAGCTCGGGACGTCGGAGAACCGGGCTGTCGGAGGGCGTCGGCCCGCCGATCGTCATATGGTTGCCGCCGCCGGTGCCGGTGTGGCGGCCGTCGAGCATGAACTTCTCGGTGCCTAGACGCGTCAAACGCGCTTCCTCATAGAGAATCGCCGTGTTG